>JAQVHV010000015.1 GCA_028696055.1 Sulfurovum sp. | reverse complement strand
CAGAAGCGATAGAGGCAGATGCCAGATGTTCATTTACGGCGGTCAAACCGTACGCCTATATCCCCTCCTATTTCAGCGATACCCGTTCGGCATGTCCGGCAACGCAGTTTTTTGCTTCGGTGATAGCAGAAGGTCATGTGATACGGTTGGATACGGTGGAGCAAAAGATGTTCGGCCTCACTGCACTGATGGAAAAGATGCAGCCCGAAGGCGGCTATGAACCGATCGATGCGGCAAACCCTATCTATACGAAGATGGTTGAAAAAACGGGGGTCTACGCGATAGAGAGCGATTGCATCACCTTCAAAGTCAAAGCGGGGCAAAATCTATCCAAAGAACGGCATAATACGCTGACCAAACATATACAAGCGCGTGATACCGCCTCGGATCATGAAACGCTTGCACTGATGCAAAATCTACAAAACAAGGAATCACTATGAAAGCTTCCAACTTTAACCTCGCTGATTACCTCTCGCGTATCGGGTACGAAGGGAGTGTCGACACCACACTTGCAACACTTACCAGATTGGTACAGAAACAGCTGAGAACTGTCCCGTTTGAAAATACCGAAGTACAAGCTGGGCGTATACCGTCAATGGTGCCTGAAGAGATCGTGGATAAAGTCCTGACCCGCCGCCGCGGGGGATACTGCTACGAGATCAATGGCATCTTCTCAATGGCGCTCAATGCTATCGGTTTCGAGTGGTATTATGCGGGAGCACGGCCGATGTTTTACCCCGTGCGCCGCCCCAGGACACACATGGTTGTGATCGTGCGTATCGAGGGAAAAGACTATCTCTGCGATACGGCATTCGGAGGATATGCCCTCCGCGCGCCGATGATGATCGAAGAGGGCGAAGTCGTTCAGGACGATGACCGTTTGCGCCTTGAGCTGATCGATGGCGAATATGTGCTGAGTTCACTGGTGCAGGGGAGATGGCAACATCAGTATGGTTTTACGATGCAACCGCAGGAATGGATCGAGTTCACTCTCGCAAACTATTATAACGCCACCCATCCCGATACGATCTTTACACAGAAGAGACTCGCAATTCTACAGACCGCTACGGGGCGTAAAATCCTTATGGACAATGAACTCAAGTGCATCGAAAAGGGAAACTCGGAGTGTCTGAGCGTCGATTACGATACGGCACTAAAAGAGCATTTTGGGTTGGAGCCCTGGTGATCTACATAAAAAACGTTTTGATATAAAGATTCGTAAGGTGAGTGAATCTATTTGATTGTAAGAGAGAAAGAAAAAGAGAGGCAAAAAGCCTCTCCTAGGGGGTGAATTACTTCACCATTGCTTCAAGTTCTTCAGCAGAAACCTTGTCGAAGTTAAGGTATTTGTAAACACTCTCTTTGTTTGTATCTGTGATCTTTTTGTTTACGATCTCAAGATACTCTTCTTTATTTGGAAGACGTCCAAGAAGTGCTGCTACTGCTGCAACTTCCGCTGACCCCAGGTATACCTGCGCACCTTTTCCAAGTCTGTTATCGAAGTTTCTTGTAGATGTTGAGAATACGATCGCATTGTCAGCAACTCTTGCCTGGTTACCCATACAGAGTGAACATCCCGGAACCTCGGTTCTCGCACCTGCTGCACCGAAGATCGCATAGTATCCCTCTTCAGTCAATGTCTTCTCATCCATTTTGGTCGGTGGTACTACCCATAGTTTAGCCTTCACAGCACCCTCACCTTTGAGTACTTCACCCAGCGCTCTGAAGAGACCGATGTTTGTCATACAAGAACCGACGAATACTTCATCGATCTTCTCAGTCGGTCTGCTCGGATCAGCAAGTACTTCAGAGAGTGTCGCCACATCATCCGGATCGTTTGGACAAGCAAGGATCGGCTCAGTGATCTCATTAAGATCGATCTCGATCACTGCTGCATAATCAGCATCAGCATCAGCTTCAAGAAGCTCTGGGTTCTTGAGCCACTCTTTCATCTTATCTGCTCTTCTTTGGAGTGTTGCAGCATCTTCATAACCGTCTTTGATCATCTCTTCGATAAGCGCGATGTTAGAGTTCAGGTACTCGATGATAGGTTCTTTATCAAGCTTCACCGTACAAGCCGCAGCTGATCTCTCAGCAGATGCATCAGAAAGCTCAAACGCTTGCTCACACTTCAATGTTTCAAGACCTTCGATCTCAAGTACACGTCCGGCAAAGATGTTTTTCTTACCTTTTTTCTCAACAGTAAGAAGACCGTCTTTGATCGCCTGGTGAGGGATCGCATTGACAAGGTCACGTAGCGTGATACCCGGTTGCATTTCACCTTTGAATCTTACAAGCACTGACTCCGGCATCGTAAGTGGCATCATACCAGTAACACCAGCAAACGCAACAAGACCGGAACCTGCGGGGAATGAGATACCGATAGGGAATCTTGTATGTGAGTCACCACCAGTACCGACAGTGTCCGGAAGACACAGTCTGTTCAGCCATGAGTGGATCACACCGTCACCCGGTCTGAGGATCACACCTTTTCTTGATGTCCAGAAGTCTGGGAGCGTATGCTGAAGCTGGATATCCGCAGGCTTTGGATAGGCAGCAGTATGACAGAATGACTGCATTACCATATCAGCACCAAAGCTTAGTGCTGCAAGCTCTTTGATCTCATCTCTTGTCATTGGACCGGTAGTATCCTGGGAACCGACAGTGGTTGCGATAGGCTCACAGTAAACACCCGGTTTTACCCCTTCAAGACCACATGCTTTACCAACCATCTTCTGAGCAAGTGTATATCCTTTGCCGTTATCAGCCGGCTGGTCCGGCGCCATAAACATATCTGAAGCGCCCATACCAAGTGCTTCTCTTGCTTTAGCAGTCAAACCTTTACCGATGATCAGCGGGATACGTCCACCCGCTCTCATCTCATCTAGAAGTGTGTTTGGAGAAAGTTCAAACTCAGATACGACTGCGCCGTTCTTTTCGATCACGCCGTCAAATGGCTTCACCGTGATCACATCTCCGGTCTCAAGCTCATCCACCGGTGCCTGGATAGGAAGACATCCTGAATCCTCTGCAGTGTTGAAGAAGATCGGAGCAATGATTGAACCGATCACCACACCTCCTGTTCTCTTGTTGGGAACACCCGGGATATCTGTCCCCATGTGCCATTGTACAGAGTTGATACCGGATTTTCTGGATGAACCTGTACCTACAACATCACCAACGTATGCAAGCGGGTGACCTTTTTCTTTAAGCTGAGCCATTGTTTCAAGCGGATTATCCATTTTGGCAGCAAGCATTGAGTTTGCATGAAGCGGGATATCCGCTCTTGTAAATGCTTCAGATGCAGGAGAAAGGTCATCCGTATTCGTTTCACCCGGAATTTTGTAAACAGTCAGAGTGATCTCTTTGGCAAGTTCCGGTCTGTTTGTAAACCACTCAGCGTTTGCCCATGATTCAATTACCTCTTTGGCATATGCGTTGCCATGATCCATAAGTTCTTTGACATCATTAAATGAGTTGTATACCAAAATAGTATTTTTAAGCTCATCGGCTGCAGCTTGAGCGACTTCTACATGAGGATGCTTCAAAGCTTCAACAAGCGGACCCACATTGAATCCGCCAAGCATTTTCCCTAAAATTTGGATAGCATGTACTTTGTCAATTGCATGGCATGAAGCATCATCTTGAATAAGTGCATTCAAAAAAGCCGCTTTCACATAAGCAGCGTCATCAACACCCGCAGGTACTTTGTTTTCTATCAGATCCAACAGATATGCTTCATCTTCTATCTTGTCAGCTTTAAGCAATGTCACCAGTTCAGCTACTTGGGCTGCAGTGAGTGGCAGCGGCGGCACACCAAGCGCTGCACGCTCAGCCGTATGTGCTTTGTATTCTTCGATCAAGGCCATATTCAGGTCTCCTAAAGTTGGTTTTGTATCAAGATTATACCAATAAGTGTTTTGAAAGTTATACTTCAGATAAGAAGATGTAAAAAATCGCAGTTAGTTTGTGTAGGTTTTACACAGGGAATCGAAAAAGTGTTACAATATTTCCCTATTCCCTTTCGCATTGGGCTCTGAAAGTACTCCCATGACCTCAAGCTGCTCAATAATATTGGCAGAACGGTTGTAACCGATCTGCAGCTTTCTCTGCAGATAGGATATGGAGGTTTTTTTATCGCTTAGTATCACTGCTTTTGCCTCTTCATAGAGCGGATCAAGATCGATCTCATCGCTGCCCGAAGCACCGCCTTCGCTACTGCCGGCAACCAAATAGTTTTCATCATATTCGGGCTCTCTTTGCGCTTTGATGTACTCTACGATCTTTTCGATCTCTTCTTCCGTGCTCCATGGGGCATGCAGACGTACGAGCCCAGTAGAGCCTGGAGGCGTAAAGAGACCATCACCGCGTCCCAAAAGACTCTCGGCACCCATTGTATCAAGTATCACTTTTGAGTCGATCCTCTGCCCTACTCTGTAACTTAAGCGTGAAGGAAGGTTTGCCTTGATCAGACCGGTAACCACATCTACACTCGGCCGTTGTGTGGCGACAATCAGATGGATACCCGACGCCCTAGCCATCTGGGCAAGACGTGCGATAGAAAACTCTACCTCTTTCCCTCCTGTCATCATCAGGTCTGCCAGCTCATCAATCACCACGACAATATAAGGGAACGGTTCAGCAGAACCCTCTCTCTTTACCTTTTCATTGTAGTTTTCTATATTCTTCGTTCTGTTCTCCGCCATCAGCTTGTAGCGGCGTTCCATCTCTCCCACCATATTTGCCAACGCGGCGATTGCTTTTTTGGCATCGATGATCACCGGGGTCAACAGATGCGGAATGTCATTATAGATGGAAAACTCCAGCATCTTCGGATCGATCAGCATCAGTTTGAGATGATCAGGATCGTTTCTGTAGAGCAGCGAGAGGATCATTGCGTTGATCCCTACGGATTTACCCGATCCCGTCGTCCCGGCGATAAGGATATGCGGAAGCTTTTTGATATCGGTAACAAAAGGCTTGCCGACGATATCCTTGCCCAGAGCCACCGTCAGAGGTGAACCAGAGGAGCGAAAAATATCGGACTCGAGTATCTCCCTGAGGTAGATCGTATCCACCGTATCATTGGGGATCTCTATCCCTACAACATCACGGCCAGGGATCGGCGCCTGTATACGGATCGTCTCTGCCTGCAGTGCCATAGCCAGGTCATCCTGCAGGTTCAGGATCTTCGATACCTTGACATGCGGAGCGGGTTTGAACTCAAAGGTCGTGACCAAAGGACCGGAGTAGGTACGTACCACATCGCCCTCGATCTTGAACTGCTCCAGCTTTGCCAGAAGTTCACCGATTTTACGATCGATCTCCGCCTCATTCATCTTTCTTGTCGTTTTTGGTGCCTTTTGGAGAAAATCCAGCTTTGGCAGCCTGAAGTTTTTTGGCTTCTCTACTTTTCCCTTTTCTATCTGTTCAAGCAACTTTGAGTTCTCCTCAAGCTCATCGACGATGGTCACATGAGAACTGCTTTTAGGCATCTGAGAGAGCTGCTCTTTTGCCCTGCTCTCCTCTTCCAGAATCTCCTCCATCTCTTTTTCCAATGCTTCGATCTCTTTGATCACAGAATCGTCGTTTTCCTCCTCCCGCACTACTTTCTTCCGATCACCTGAAAAAGGCACAGGCTCATGATTTTTAATCTTTTTGTCAGCTTTTGTTCCTGTGCTTTCTCTCTTTTCAGACCTTACCATCAACGGCATCATCTCATCTTCCAGTCTCGGTGCTGCAAAAGGGTTGGTAGAGAGCTTTTTAAATACCGCTTTCCCTGCGTAGACAAGTTTTCTGTAAAGAGAGGCGAAGGTGCCAAGCGAAGGGGTTGGGAAATTGATATCCTCCGGGCTGAAATCATCATCCAGGATAAAGACCAGCGAAAGGAGTGTGATCAAAAGCCAGGAGAGCCAAAGGCCCGCCTTGCCTATATAGGGTTCCAAGAACTCAACGATCTGAGTACCGATAAACCCTGCTTTTTCAAGATCAAGTACCAATGACTCAAGAAAGATTAAGCTGATAAAAAGAAGTATCCATCCCAAATAGAAGTCAATCTCTTTGGCTTTTGAGCTCTCTTTAAAGAGTTTATAGAGCGGATAAAAAAGAATAAAAAGATTAATATAGGCAAGATATCCGAAAAGAAAGAGATTTGTCTGTCCGATCTTTTCTCCGATATTTCCTACAAGACCCGTTCCCAAAAAGAGCGTTGAAAAGGCTGCATAGATAAAGAGTATGGAGGTAACAATAAGTGCAATCTTCACATCTATTCCCTGATTTACGTTTGATATTAATTAATGAAGATATTATAGCATAACTTAGATAAAGGGGCTAATGAAATGTCCCAAATTGCAATACTTTACTTTTCTCACCTTCTGCACTACTGATGGTTCCGGTGAGCTGGCATGCCTGCACTTCTAGGAGACATGCAGGAATATGGCTTGAAGAAATAATTCACCGATCGATGTCAGAGATACTCTTGAAAAAGCAGTGTTGTTATGTAAATAAGTGATACTTCTCATCTTTTTTAAACAATCCTTAAGGTTACACTGCGTAAAATTCCAGCCTACATCTCGTATGTAGAAGCCTCGATGGTGGAATTGGTAGACACGCTAGACTCAAAATCTGGTGGGCTTGCCCGTGTCGGTTCGACTCCGACTCGAGGTACCATTTGATAGGACGTTTTTTGAGCAAAGCTCAACAAAACTACGCTAACGCTGTGTTGACTTCAGCAGTCGGCTCACGAAACTAGTTTCGTTTTGCTTCAACCAAATTTACAAAAACCTATTAAATTATAATAACAATGACGCGGGAATAGCTCAGTTGGCTAGAGCGTCAGCCTTCCAAGCTGAGGGTCGCGGGTTCGAGTCCCGTTTCCCGCTCCATTAAAATAACGCAAAATGAACGAAGTCCATTTTTGCTACGTTAACACTGTGTTCAACTCAGCGTTGCGCTCAAGCGGCTAGCCGCTTTATTACGCACAAGTGCGTGAGCCTGCTGCTGAAGCAAACCTAGTGTTAACGTAGTAATAGGAGCTTTGCTTCTATTGCGTTACTTAAAAATAGGTGCGGGCGTAGCTCAGGGGTAGAGCATAACCTTGCCAAGGTTAGGGTCGACGGTTCGAATCCGTTCGCCCGCTCCATAATACCTAATCTTCAAAACTTTTATATTAAATCCAATACTCAAAATAAATACATTCTATATTACTTTCATTCAGAAAAATATTTAACTATTCAACACCAAAAGATTAATGATTCTTCTGATAAATATATTGTTTATTAATATTAAAACTCCCCCCTGCACCCCTATTTAATACAAAATTAACAGATAACAAGTAGTATTGTCTTTTCATCAAAGGAGGAGAATACATGAAAAAACGACTACTTACAACAGCATTAACGATAGGTGCATTGAGCTGCCCGCTTAGTGCAGAGGATACGACATTCAACTCTGCCCATTTTGCAGGGTCAGGGAACTGTACAAGATGTCATAATGGAATGAGCGATCAGGCCGGCAACGACATGTCGATTGAAACGGCCTGGTCATCAACGATGATGGCCAACTCTACAAAGGACCCATTATGGAAAGCAAAGGTCAGAACAGAGATCAACCGCAACCCGCACCTTGAAGAGGTACTCAATGACAAATGTACTAAATGTCATGCACCTATGGCGAATACAGAAGCGCATTTTTCAGGGCATACGGTCAAGATCTTTGATGATGGCTTCCTGAACTCCAACAATACCCATCACGATGCTGCACTCAACGGTGTCAGCTGTACGGCATGCCACCAGATCAAAGATAACGGCAAATTGGGGACACTTGAAGGTGTCTCCGGAAACTATGAGATCGATGGCAGCAGAACGATTTATGGTCAATACAGTGACGTATTTCCTAACCCTATGATCAACAATGTCGACTATACCATCCAGTACAGTGCACATATGGACCAGTCAAAGATGTGTGCTAGCTGTCATAACCTCAAGACACCGTATGTAGATGAACAGGGGAATGTACTCAGCACAACACCTGAGAGTGAGTTTCCCGAGCAGATGCCTTACTCAGAGTGGGAGCACAGCAACTACAAAGATACACAAAGCTGTCAGGACTGCCACATGAAAAAAGTTGATGGTGTACGTATCTCTACACGGCCGCCATGGCTTGATACCCAGAGAGACGGCTTTGCTCAGCATATGTTTGTAGGGGGCAATAAACTTCTGCTCGATATCCTGGATAAAAACAAAGCGGCACTGGATGTGACATCCAATAACTTCAGTACCACCATCGCAAAAAGTGACGAGATGCTCAAAAGTGCAGCCTCTATCGAACTGCTCAACCAGTCACTTCAGAACGGTACACTTGAGATCACTCTCAGGATCAACAGTACCACGGGGCATAAACTTCCTACAAGTTTCCCTTCACGCAGGGCATTTATCCACCTGAAGGTCACTGACCGGTCCGGAACGACAGTCTTCGAATCAGGGAAGGTCAACAGCAACGGCAGTATTGTCGGTGTCGATGCGGACAGTGACAGAACTACCTATGAGCCCCACTACGAAGTGATCACTTCACCCGATCAGGTGCAGGTCTATGAGACGATCATGCAAAACAACCTGGGAGAGGTGACCTATACCCTGCTAAGAGGAATGAACTACCTCAAAGATAACCGTATCCTGCCTGCCGGTTTTGACAAGACGACGGCACACTCTGACATCAAAGTACATGGAAATGCAAACAGTGACAGTAACTTTGTAGGTGGAAGCGATACGATCACCTACCGTATCAGCGGTCTTACAGAGACGCAATATGCCATCGATACGGAACTGCTCTACCAGACACTTGCCTACTCATGGGCACAAGACCTCTTCAGTGACGGTTCATCTGAGGTTACTGCCTTTAAAGGGATGTTTGAGGCATCGACGATGAAAACCTCACAGATCACATCGGCACATATCACAGTCAGCAGCACCGGGACAACTCCGACACTTTCAGAGTGCAGTGACGGGCTGGATAACGACGGTGACGGTCTTGTTGATATGGAGGATACCGGATGCAGTGACCCCAACGGTGACGACGAATATAATGCCCCAGTGGCTGAAAAAGCGTGCAATGACGGGATCGATAACGACAGTGACGGGTTGATCGACATGGACGATAACGGATGCAGCGATATCAATGATGACGACGAATCAACCCCTGCCTCGACGGTCATACTGGAGGAAGGATTTGAAAACGGCCTGGATAACTGGATAGTAAGCGGAAACGGCCGTGCATGGACTACGCATACCAATGATCCCTATGAAGGAGTATACAGTGCCTATGCCAACAGGACCGGAACAGATAAACCGACCTATATGGAGAGGGAAGTCAATCTTGCAGGCTATGACCAGGCCACTCTCTCCTACTACAGAAGACTCAAAGGGCTGGATAGTTCCGATGATTTCTCCGCAGAGTATTTTGACGGAACCTGGCACTACCTGGAGCACCTAGGCAATCACAGTGAAAACGGTAACTACCTTGCAAAATCCTACGCTCTCCCGACCACAGCAACCAAGATAAGGTTCATGTGCGAGACCGATGCCAAAGGGGAGAAGTGCTACGTAGACAAGGTGCAGATTATCACTGAATAGACAAGCCTGAATCCCCTGAACAAATCAGGCTGTACAATAAAAGGCGCCCTTTGGTCCTGTAGTAAGATCCTATAGGCCATTGGGCTGCGCCTTTTTTCTTTTTCCTCATCTTCCAGTCGGGACGCTTCCATTGAAAAATTTCACCGCTATTTTCCATGATGATTGGACCGTGATGTCATATTGAGTGCAAGCCAGTCCTGCATCCCTCCGCGATACCATTTGATTTTGTCGGGCGGATAGCCTATCTTAAGCAGTGACTTGATCATCTGGGGCGACTGGGCGCACCATGAAGCATTGCAGAAAACCGCTATCGTCTTCACATTGTCAAAACGGTACACCTTGTTTTCTATCTTGATTCCAAGCTGTGCAAGCGCATTGAGGTATTCTTCCGGAAAGGTGTTTGGTTCGGAGAGATACATATGGGGCAAGTTGACAGCACCGGGGATGGTACGGTTGCGATAGGAATCTTCACTACGGCTGTCAATGAGCAGCATACCGCTATTTTTCTGCATCTTCTCAATAAAGTCGAGCACCTCCAGCTCACCAAATGTCTCAACCTCGGGATCGATCCTCATAGGCTGTATCTGCCCGACGCTGGAAACAAATTCGGCTTTGCATACATTGGGCACATCCGAGGCGGCATATTTTCCTTGCCATATCGTTTCATCGTCGATCGAGACATTAAGGCACGCCGGATCGATCTCACGTTCGATTGTCAGAAGGTTTTTTGTACCGTCTGTTCCCAAAACTTCTGCCTCTACCCCTTTATACTGCAGGCTTATGATATTGCCGCCCAGCAGAGGAAGTGTCAGCAGGAGAAGTAGCATATTTTTTTGCATCAGGCAACCTTTGCTCTCTTTTTATTAAAAAAGATTATCTTAAAAAAGTTGAAATCAAAATAAAACTACCATCCGGCGGCATGCTCTAACCGCTTTTTGCCATACTTTTGCTATAATCCTCTCTATGAGAAAAACAAAAGGGATATTTTGAAACTTGTTGTAGTCATCACGGGTGCCAGTGGTGTAGCCCTGGGCAGGAAATTTGTCGACTATCTGCCCGAAAACATCGAAGCGCATGTCATCGTCTCGGACAATGCCCTGACCGTACAGTCCTTTGAGAACAGACAGGTCACCCTGCACCAGAATGAAAATATCGCGGCATCCGTCTCCAGCGGCTCGTTTCGTGTCGATGCCACAGCGATCATTCCATGCAGCATGAATACCCTTGCCAAGATTGCCTGCGGCATCAGTGACAACCTGGCTACCAGGGTGGCCGCCGTAGCCCTCAAAGAGCAAAAAAAGTTACTGCTTGCACCGCGCGAGCTTCCTTTTTCGGCGATTGCCCTTGAAAACATGCAAAAACTTGCTACACTTGGCGTCATCATTGCCCCGCCTGTTATGGGGTACTACTCCGAGTCCGACTCCCTGGAGGAGATGGAGCGTTTTATCATCGGAAAGTGGTACGATGCACTAGGCATAGAAAACAATTTATATGAAAGATGGGGGTGATACCGATGGTATCAAGAGAAGAGTTAAGAGTGAAGAGTGAAGAGTTTCGGTATGTTTTTCTTTCAGAAAAACTTTTATCAGAGGCGAATATAACAATTTCCGATCAAAGCATTGCAAAGCAATGCAAACCGAACCTGCTACCTGCTACCTACTATCTACTATCTACCCAAGGAGTTTTTCAATGAGACGAGCAATCTATCCGGGGACCTTTGACCCGATTACCAACGGACACCTGGATATCATCAGGCGTGCCCACAGAATGTTTGACGAGATCATTATCGCAGTGGCTGATTCCGAGGCGAAAAAGCCGATGTTCAGCTTTACAAAGCGTGTAGAGATGGTGGAAGCTGCTATTGCAGACCTGCCCAATATCAAAGTGATAGGCTTCAACAACCTTCTGGTCAATCTCTCGGACGAACTGGATGCCAATATCATCATCCGCGGGCTCAGGGCGGTCAGTGACTTTGAGTACGAACTTCAGATGGGATATGCCAATGCTTCGCTGAAAAAAGAGCTTGAGACGATCTACCTGATGCCAAGCCTGGAACATGCCTTTGTCAGCTCATCAGTGGTACGCACGATACTCAACTTTGACGGAAAGGTGGAACACCTTGTTCCTGCAAGCGCTTTGGAACTGATCAAGTGTGAACGCTGATGGTAGTACTTTTTGAAGGGATCGACACCTGCGGGAAAAGTACGCAGCTGGAACTTTTAAAACAAAAACACCCTGAGATCATTACAACCAAAGAACCCGGCGGTACAGCATTCGGGATCAAAGCAAGAGAGATACTTCTGGAGAGCACGATCATCTCCAAACGTGCCGAGCTTCTGCTGTTTCTGGCAGACCGTGCCGAACATTTTGAAGAGGTAATACAACCCAACCAAGATAAACTTGTTATCTCCGACAGGGGGTTTATCTCCGGTATCGGATACGCTTTGGCCAACGGCGATTTTGAACTTGATGAACTGCTCATGCTCAACAGGTTCGCACTGCAGGGAGATTTCCCCGACAAGGTCATCCTTTTTCTCACGGATATGCAGACCCTGCAGGAGAGGCTTGGAGGAAAAAGTCTTGATGGCATAGAACAACGTGGTCTGGAGTACCTGCTCAGCGTACAGGAGCATATGAAGCAGACCGTCCTTGCGTTGGACATCCCGCATCTTTTTATCGACGCTTCTGACAGCATAGAGAATATCCATCAAACGATACTAACCTACTTGAAGGTATAATTACACCAATTTAAACAGTCGTCATCCTGAACTCGTTTCAGGATCTCTTTAGAGACACCTCATACTATCACCCTAATGAGATTCCGGATGCCCGCAGGAAATGCCCTTAGGTGCAAGTCCGGAATGACGTTACAACAAGGAACCGTTATGATCAACCCTCTACGTGGTATGAAAGACCTCACTTTTGAAGAGAGTGAACGTTTTGAGTATATCGTAAATACTGCTGCAACCATTGCCAGACGTTATGGCTATGGATATATCGAAACCCCTATTCTCGAAGAGACTGCACTCTTCAAACGCTCGGTAGGAGAGAGCTCTGACATTGTCGGCAAAGAGATGTACCAGTTCACCGACAAAGGTGAAAACGATGTCTGTATGCGTCCTGAGGGAACGGCCGGTATCGTACGTGCCTTTATCTCTGCAAAACTTGACCGACAGCCGGTAAAACAGAAGTTCTACTACTACGGGCCGATGTTCCGTTATGAAAAACCGCAAAAAGGAAGACTCAGGGAGTTTCACCAGTTCGGATGCGAGAGCTTCGGTGAAGCTTCCGTCTATGAGGATTTTACGATCATTACGATGATCGCACAGATCTTTGATGCACTGGGTATCGGCTACGAACTGCAGATCAACTCGCTTGGCTGTCAAGTCTGTATGCCCAAATACAGAGAGACCCTGGTCAGCTCGCTCAATGAGATCAAAGAAGAACTTTGTGAAGATTGCAACCGCAGGATAGGCACCAACCCTATCCGCGTCCTTGACTGCAAGAACGATAAATGCCAGGCGCTGCTGGTGGAGTCTCCAAAACTGAAAGACTACCTCTGCGAAGCGTGTGACCCGGACTTCAGAAAACTCAAAGAGCTGCTGGATCAGGAGGGTATCAAATACACCGTAAACGACAACCTGGTAAGAGGTCTGGACTACTACTCCAAAACAGCCTTTGAGTTCGTCAGCAGCGAGATCGGTGCACAAAGTGCCATCGCCGGCGGCGGACGCTATGACAGGCTAGTAGAGTTCCTGGACGGGAAGCCGACGCCTGCAGTAGGGTTTGCCCTGGGTATCGAGCGTATCATGGAGCTGGTGAAGATGCCCGAAAAAGAGCCTGAAGGCTACTATATGGGCGCAATGACCCCGGAGGCTATCCCAACTCTCCTCAAACTTGCAACGAAAAAACGCCTGACGGACAAAGTCACGGTTGAGTACAGCTCCAAAGGGTTCAAAAGCCATATGAAAGGGGTCGATAAAGCCAATCCCAGGTATGCGGTACTCATCGGTGAAGATGAACTGAACAATGGAACCATATGGCTGAAGGATCTCGAAAGTAAAGAAGAGCAAGTCATTGATATCAATGATCTCTAAACTGTGACACGAAACTTTTTGGTTTCGTGTCTGTTTATTTGGTTTTAGAAGTTAAACATTACACCCGCAAAGAGAGAGTCTCCACGAGGCCCTTCGATCGTTGAGTGCTCATACTCAGCAACAAATTTATAGTCATGCCCCATTGCAACTTCTGTACCTACACCGTAAACAAAACCATCATCATCTGCATCAATATGATACTCATCGATCTCTTCTACCTCATACTCATATCCCCCTTTGATAAACAGACCGACTCTTTCGGTCAATTCGTAGGTATAGACAAGATCCAAGGCATGGGTATAGTACGTTGCATCCGCTTCTTCCATAACATGTCCATGTTCAATTTCACTTACCGTATTTGTAGAATAGGAGAAGTCATACTCCACAGCAAATCCATGCCCCAGTCTATACCCAAGGTCGATACCAAATCCGTAACCGCTGTCCCCATCCAGTACCGCTTCACCGTGATGTACGCTGTCTCCTGCGATTCTCAACCCCTTGACGATCACATAAAAGTCACTCTCTGCATGCTCATGCACTTCCGGTATCTCTACTGCCGGCTCAACCGAAGCGATATCTCCTCCTGCCTGCAGCTGCAGTGCCATCAACGATGCAACCGATGTCATCAAAACCATTTTTTTCATTCTAGCTCCTTAGTCTTTTCGGATCTTTTCCATCCATGAATTTTTTAACGTTTCATCATAGATGATTTAGACTTAAAGCTTTGTCTTCACCCCCTCTCTCTTCCCTCATTTTTAAGCTATTTTATCTTTATAGGAGAAAGCAGGCTCCTCTGCTTCAATCCGATCGATTAAAAAGATCAATCTTTTTTTTGCACAAAGCTATATGCAGCGCAGCCAAAGCAGGAGATCGTTGCCTAATTGTTCGACGGCCTTGTTGCTTGCTTCAACATATCCCTGGGCATCTGTTGTTCTGGTTGGTTCCCTATAACTGAAGCGTTTGCTTTTCATCAATTTGCCTGTATGTGTAGAAACAAGATTAAACTGCAGGGAAACAACTGCATACGAAGCATCACCTCTTACATGGTGGGAGAAATCAAATACAGTACTCTCCAGCCTGCAGTCAGCCTGTGCCGTTGAATCATAAGAAACCACCCCCTTGAACATACCGCTGCCTTGCAGCGTATACATCACAGTACCCTGAAGCAGCTTTCCAATATTATTGGACCACTTTGAGTTCAAATAGGCCCCCTGCTGCATAGGAGAATAGGAAAAATACATTTTATCGCTCATCTTCTCTTTGAGGCTCAGAGGCTGCATCACTTTAATGGTTTTGGAGTGATAGCTCCCCTGGTAGCGTTTCTCTACCTTTGGTGTCTGCAGTGTATAGCTCTTCAGCGGTGTCATCTTCGTACTGCACCCAGACAGGAAGATGACCAATAGTGCTCCCGTAATATATCTCATCGCTATTCTCCCGGTCCTTTCATAGGGGTTCTTGATTTAAAAATCAGGTCGCTTGGGCTCCCTTCAAGCTTCTGTGCCAATTCTCCCATCTGTGTAGAGAGTATCTGCATATCCACAATCATAGGTTCAAGTATTTTCATCATATTATAGTCACCACGGTCAAGGCTCTGCTCGACCTTCAGGGTAACACGGTTAAAATTCTTAATGGTCGGAATGATCACTTTTTTGACTGCATTCAGGTCTTCGGTCGCACCTTCAAAGTTGGCTGAAACCCTCTGCATCGACACTCTGAACTCTTTGATCGCTTGATCAAGCTCCTCCAGGGAGCTCATCACCCTCTTCTCTACTTCTTCGCCGTTTTTCGTGATCGCCTCGACATTATCGAGTATCTTCTCTACCGTATTGATATTTTTATCCGAAAGCACCTTTTCTCCCTGCTCAAGCAGGGCATCAAGCTTTTGGGAGAGGGATTCGACACCTCTGCTCAGGTTAGTCACCAAAGAGGTTTTTGTTTTGATCGTAGGGATATACTCATCAGTCGGCATGAGCGTTTTTGCCTTATTGGTTCCCCCTTCTATCTCGATGGAGAGCAGGCCTGTGATACCGAACATCTTTGTGCTCGCAACCATATCCTCCTTGATAGGGACGTCCTGGCGGATATTGACATAGACTTCAGTGAGTTCAATATTCTCCGGATTGATGCGGATGGCACTGACCCGGCCGATATCCACACCGCGCAGCATCACATCGGAGTCTACAGAGAGCCCGGAAACCGATTCGCTGATCTCCAGTCTGTAGGTATAGTACTGATCCCTCAGATCATATTTACCCAGCCAAAATGCAAACCACACCAACCCTATACCAAAGAGCACGACAAAGATACCAACCACCAGATAATTGACCCTGCTATACATTCTTCACCTTTTCAAACCTCTCTTTGGTATATTCATTTTTAAAAAATCTTTCAACAAAGGGATGTTGTGATTGTAACACATTTTCGATGCTTCCCTCGGCTACGACCCTTTTGTCTGCCAAAACAGCCATCCTGTCTACGATACCGAAGATACTCTCCAGATCATGGGTGATCATCACTACTGTGATTCCCAGCAGGTCACGCAGATCTACGATCAGTTTGTCAAAATTTCTCGCTCCGATAGGATCCAGCCCTGAGGTGGGCTCATCCAGAAAAAGCAGTTTCGGCTCCATTGCAAGCGCTCTTGCCAATGCCGCACGCTTGACCATCCCTCCGCTCAGCTGTGAAGGGTAAAGACTTCCTACCCCGGGATCAAGACCGACCATTTTCAGTTTGGATGCCACCAGGCTGTCACGCAGTTTTTTGGAGATCTTTGTATACTCTTTGAGCTGTACCTCGATATTTTCCGCCACGGTCAAAGAAGAAAAAAGTGCACCGAACTGAAAGAGCACACCCCAATCCCTTCGAAGCGCCTGTGCCTCCTTAAAGCCTATCTGCTTGAGGTTTTTTCCAAGGACAGTGATCTCTCCCGCAGCAGGTTCAAGCAGCATGATCATCTCTTTCATCAGCACCGACTTGCCCGATCCACTCTCTCCCAATATGCCGTAGATCTCATTCTCTTCGATATGCAAACTCACACCGTCATGTACCGTTCTTTTACCAAAACGCGTGACGATTCCCTCTGCTTTGATCACTGTTTTCACAGATCAAGCTCCGTATAGATCACCGAAAAGAGCGCATCAAAAGCGATCACAAGGAAGATGCCGTTGACCACGGATGCCGTGGTGTGAAGTCCGAGACTTTCGGTATTGTGAGAGACTTGAAATCCTCTGAAAGCTCCTACAGAAGCGATAAGGAAAGCAAATACCGGCCCCTTGATCATCCCAAGGATATAGTGTTTTACCTCCAGTACTTCATACAGACGGTCAATGAATTGCGTCATCGAGATACCCAGCTGCATCCCCGAAGCGACCATCCCTCCGAAGATCCCCACAATATCTGCAAAAAAGATCAGCAGCGGCAAAGCCACCATCATCGCAATGATACGGGGCAGTACCAAAAAGGTATAGGGATCAAAGCCCATGGTCCTCATGGCTGCAGTCTCCTCGGTGATCTTCATCGCACCGATCTCAGCAGTATAGGCAGAACCGCTCCGCCCGGCGATCACGATCGCCGTGATCATCGGTCCAAGTTCACGGGTAATAGAGATCGCTACCGTATCCACGATAAAGACATCCGCACCAAACTTTGCCAACTGCACAGACCCCTGATAAGCGATCACCATCCCTACCAAAAAAGAGGTCAAACCGATAATGATCAATGCATTGAAGCCTGCCTGATGGATATGATAAACCGTCTCTTTCACACGTATCTCTTTAGGATTTGTGATTGTATGAAAAAGTGCATAAAAAACATGCCCTATAAATTCGATAAAATCCTTTATATCCCTGAGAAGGATCACCGTATTTTTTCCCAATGCTTCAAGCAGATTCTCTCCTCTGGGAGGTTCGATCACGACATGATCCTGCTTAAGAAGGTCATACATCTCTTTCTGATTTTCACTATAGCCGACAACTTCAACTGAAGTATGTTGCAAAAACTCTCTGCTATATTCTGTAAAAAGCAATACACCCGCTGAGTCAAACTCGCTGACAGCCGAAACATCCCAGATTATCGGCAGATCATAGCCGACCTGCTGCAATTGACGCTCTATCTCAGGTACACTCGATAGTGTCCACTCACCTTTTGCCTTCAGCATAAGTCGATTCTGGTTTTTTTCAAGACTGAGATATTCGTTTATCATACATCAATTATAGGTAAGATTCGATTAAGTTTAGGTATAATACCCATTATAATTAAGCGAGTATATGATGAAAGATTTTGGCATAGATGTCTGGAGTGACAACAATTTTATCATTAAACATGATACGATCAATATCAATTACGGGCTTGAGCCCTCACTCTACGAGATCACAAAACAGATACGCAATCAGGGATATAAGGGACCTCTGCTTCTCCGTTTCCCGCATCTTATCAAAAAACAGATCTCAACACTCTTTGAGACCTTCAACGCTGCCAGGGAGACCTTTGATTACCAGGGGACCTTCAATGCGGTTTTCCCGCTGAAGGTCAACCAGTTTCCCAACTTTGTCCATGCACTGATGGATATATCCAAAGAGTACAACTACGGGCTGGAGGCCGGGAGCAAGGCCGAACTGGTGATCGCGATGAGCAAAACCCCTCTGGGTGCACCGATCACGATCAACGGGTTTAAAGATAAAGAGATGATCTCCATGTGTTTTATCGCGGCTAAAATGGGGCACAATATTACCATCACTATCGAAGGACTTGACGAGCTTGAAAGTATTATCCAGGTGAACAAAGAGTTCAATGATGAGTCCGAAAACCCGATTTTGCCGAAGATAGGGGTACGTATCCGCCTGCACAGCTCAGGCATCGGCATCTGGGCAAAAAGCGGCGGCTACAACTCCAAGTTCGGACTCACCTCGACCGAGCTGATCGAAGCCTATGAGCTGCTTAAAAAGCATAACCTGCTTGAAGCGCTCTGGATGATCCATTTTCATATCGGCTCGCAGATGGGAGATATCGCTCCTCTTAAAAAAGCGCTGCGGGAAGCGGGGAACATCTACGCAGAACTGAAAAAACGCGGTGCCGACAACCTGAGCGCGATCAATATCGGTGGTGGTCTGGCGGTGGAGTACTCCCAGCATGCCCACGACAAAGAACGTAACTACTCACTCAGCGAATTTGCCAACGACGTCATCTACCATATGCAGGAGATCGCGAAAAACAAAAATGTACCGCAGCCTGATGTCTTTACGGAATCAGGACGCTTTGTTGCGGCCTCCCACTCTGTACTGGTTGCCCCCGTACTTGAACTCTTCAGCCAGGAGTACCACGAAAAGTGTCTGAGGCTCAAATCAGAGAATCCGCCTTTGATCCAGGAGCTGCATGATCTTTACAACACGATCACCCGCATCAACGCCAGAGAGTACCTCCACGATGCCCTGGATCACATGGAGAGCCTGTTTACACTCTTCGATCTTGGATATATCGACCTGGAGGACCGCTCCAACACCGAAACACTGGTAAACCTGATCGTGAAAAAAGCCATCGCCCTGCTCAGGAATGAAGATACAGATGAACTCAAGCAGCTTCAGGACCGTATACAGGAGAAGTATCTGGTGAATTTTTCCATCTTCCAGTCTCTGCCTGATTTCTGGGGGCTTGAGCAGGAGTTTCCCATCATGCCGCTCACGCATCTCAATAAAATACCGACCAACCCGGCAAGCATCTGGGACATCACCTGCGACAGTGACGGGGAGATCGAGTTCAGCCGTGACTATCCGCTCTACCTGCATGATATCGATCTGGATAAAGAGGAGTATTTTCTCGGTTTCTTCCTCACCGGTGCCTATCAGGAGGTACTGGGAATGCAGCACAACCTCTTTACCCATCCGACAGAGTGCCTGATCAACTTCGATGAAGCGGGGAACTATAAGATAGAAGGGCTGATCGAAGCGCAAAACCTGATGGATGTACTCGATGATATGGATTATGATACAAGTCTGATCGACAAAACGCTCAAGCAGCATATTGAGCTTTCAGAAAGACTCACTTCCGAAGAGAAACGCGAACTTTTGGGCAAACTTTACCTGCATTTAAGTGAAAATAGCTATCTTAAGACCATACAAGCGATCGAGGAGTCCAACTGAGATCGCCGGACATGAAAGTTTAGGAGAGACGTTGAACCCTTTCAGATTGATCAAAGAAGATTTTACCAATGTCAAACAAAATGACCCGGCCCTGCACTCTACATTCGAACTCTTTTTCAACTATCCCGGACTCTGGGCGCTGCTTTTTCACCGGATCGCGCACTGGTTTTATCAGAAAGGGTTGCGTTTTCTGCCGCGATTTATCTCGGCGATCGGACAGTTCCTTACCACTGTCGATATCCATCCCGCCGCACAGATCGGGCGCAGGGTTTTCATCGACCACGGTGTAGGTGTCGTCATCGGAGAGACTGCGATCGTCGGAGATGATGTCGTGATCTACCAGCAGGTGACACTGGGCGGAGTAAGCCTCACCAAGGGGAAACGGCACCCCACGGTCGGGAACAATGTGGTCATCGGCGCAGGCGCGAAGGTACTGGGGAATATCACGATAGGGGATGATGCAAAGATCGGCGCGAACTCTGTGGTCATTAAAAATGTCCCCCCGAAAACCACCGCTGTCGGCATCCCCGCGCGTGTACTGCAGTATGAAAAATCCGCAGCCAGACTGAGCCATGACGAGATGCCGGATATCAATAAGGAGATCTTCAAATACCTGCTCCAACGCATTGAGATCCTTGAAGATGCCATAGAGAGCGGCGAAAGCAAAAATATCAGACAAAAAGACCATGATCTTGAGATAGACTACGACAATTTCATCCACAGTATGGATTGATCGTGGTGCGATAAGAAACAATCCGTTCCTTCCCCTCTTTTTCTTCTGCACTTATCAAAATATTTTTACGCTTATTCTGCTATAATTGTTGGATTTTCTAATTTTTATTATTTACAAGGGTTATAATGCTATCAGATCGCATACAATCACTATCACCGTCATTGACGATTGCTATCTCTTCACTGGCAAGAGATCTTAAAGCAGAGGGAAAGGATGTCCTCTCATTTTCAGCAGGCGAACCGGATTTCGGTACACCGCAAAAGATCAAAGACGAGGCCATCAAAGCTATCAATGATGGTTTTACACAATATACTGCAGTACCCGGTATCCCGGAACTGTTGAAAGCAGTAGCTGGAAAACTCAAGAGAGAGAACGGTTTGGAGTATGCACCTTCGGATATCATCGTCAGCAACGGTGCGAAACAGTCACTTTTCAATCTCTTTCAGGCGGTCATCAATCCGGGTGATGAAGTGATCATTCCTGCGCCTTACTGGGTAACCTACCCTGAACTGGTGATCTATTCAGAGGGAAAACCTGTCATTATCGAAACCGATGAGAAAAGCGGATTCAAGATCACCGCGGAACAACTCAAAAATGCGATCACGCCCAAAACGAAAATGATCGTACTCACCTCCCCTTCAAACCCTACCGGTTCCGTATACTCCAAAGAGGAGCTGGAGTCGCTTGCAGAAGTATTGAAGGGTACGGATATCATCGTTGCAAGCGACGAAATGTATGAGAAGCTGGTTTACGGCATTGACTTTGTAACGACTGCGAGTATCTCTGAAGATATGTACCAGAGAACCGTCACGATCAACGGCCTGAGCAAATCCGTGGCAATGACTGGATGGCGTTTTGGATACCTTGCATCTCCAAACAAAGCGTTGATCGCGGCGATGAACAACCTCCAAAGCCAGAGTACCTCCAATATCAACTCTATCACCCAAAAGGCGGCGATCGTTGCGCTCAACGGTGAGGTTGATGCGGAGATCGAAGCGATGAGACAGGCATTTGATGCAAGAGCGGCTGAAGCGGTAAAACTCTTCAATGAGATCGACGGTCTGAGCGTACTCAAACCCGACGGTGCATTCTACCTCTTTGTCAACACAAAAGAGATCTCAAACGACTCCATCGCGTTCTGCAAAGAGCTGCTCCAGGAGACAGGTGTCGCGGTAGTACCGGGGATCGGATTTGGTGCAGAGGGATACTTCAGATTCTCGTTTGCGACGGATATCGAAACGATCCGTGCAGGGATCAGCCGTATCAAAAAGTTTGTAGAGAGCAAACGCAAGTAGAGCGCGTTTAGCGTTTAGCGTTTAGCGTTTAGCGTTTAAAACGCTGACGCTTTTTTTCCTTAACAGTCCTTAAAAAATATATCTTTTCGTAAATCTAAACTCCGCACCCCGGCACTGATACAATTTTCATCCGGAAAACTCACTCAAAACTCAAAACTCAAAACGAATCACCAATCACCAATCACTAATCACCAATCACCAATCACTAATCACTCAGTACTCAACGCTGAACCCTATCTCCTCTTCGTCATATTCTCCAAAGAGAACCAGATGAGTCCGATGATCGTAAAGAGTACCACCGGAGCGATCCATGGGTTCTTCTGTACATATCCGAAAAATGCGATGATCGATTCGCTGGCAAAGTAGGCGCTCAGCCCGATCGTCAGGACAAATACGATCGAAGCAAAGATGTTGAAGAAGACAAACTTCTTGAAATCATACTTTGCCAAAGCCATGGAGATCGGTACCAGGGTCTTTACCCCGTAGACGAACTTCTGGATAAAGACGGCCAAGGGGCCGTACTTTCGCATGATCAGCGTAGCCAGTGCGATCTTTCGCTTGTGTTTGGCATAGTAGGGTTTGATCTGATCTTTCTGGTACTTGCCCAGATAGAAGAGAAAGTTGTCTCCCATAAAGTTGGAGATCATGGCGATGATCAGCGCGGTGGTGAGATCCATGTTGCCCATAAAAGAGAAGACGCCGGCAGCCGCTACGATAAAAAGCGAACCCCCGAACGAAAAAAATGCCACAGCGAGGTATCCCCACGTCTCCAAAGAAGAAAAATCCATCTAATACCCTTATAATTCTATAGATAAAATCATATCTAAAATTGGTTAATGTTATAATCCCATCCATGATCAACACACTCATGAGCATTCTCTTTGTCTATGTTTTTATCCTTTTGGGCTACATCGCCAAACGCATCTTCAAAGAGGATATGAGCTCCAAGACACTGACACTCTTTTCTGTCTATTTTCTGCAGCCCTTTGTCACAGTGTGGGGGTTCAGCACTGCCAAGCTGGAACTTGCCCATATCTACACGCCGCTGATCTATCTGGGGATCATCTTTTTGCTGCTGCTGCCGACGATCGCGCTGGGGAAGATCATCTTCAGCGATCCCAAAGAGCGTTCCATCTTCTCTATCGCGGGGTTTGTCGGGAACACGGGGAATATCGGTATCCCTTAGGGAATTGCACTCTTCGGGGAAGCCAGCGTCATCTACACGACCCTGATCAACATCGCCAATGTCTTTGTGGTCTACATTATCGGGGTCTATATCTACTCCCGGGGTTCATTCAGTATCAAAGCGTCGCTTCTGAATATTATCAAGATCCCGATCATCCCGGCCTCCGTGATAGCGATCGGGATCAATATCTATGAGATCCCCCTCACACCGCAGATCCAGGAGTTTTTCAAGATGGGTGCCTACGGGGGGATCGTACTGCAGCTTTTCCTGCTGGGGACATTTCTGCAGGGGATCAGGCTCAGGGAGCTTCGCCCGCTTTTGATGCTCGGTACCCTCTCGCAGAAGTTTATCCTCATACCGCTTCTGAGCGCAGTGATACTGAGTTTCACTTCCCTGCCTCTCTTTGTGCAGGGGGTGATACTGATGGAGATGATGGTGCCTCTGGCGGTGGCCAACATCAACCTCGCTTCACTCTATGACTGCCGCCCCAAAGAGGTCACTTCACTGATCATGATCAGCACCCTGCTCTTCATTCCCATGCTTTTTGTGCTAAGTTACATCGTAAATCACTTCTATTTGTGATAGAATTACATACTTATTATTAGGAGTTTCCATGTCTACAAATACCCTTATTATCGGTGCTGGCGGTGTCGGAAATGTCGTTGCGTTCAAATGTGCGATGAATGCCGAGACTTTCGGAAATATCACACTGGCAAGCCGTACACTCAGCAAGTGTGATGAGATCGCAGCCAATGTGAAAGCCAAAACAGGCGTAGAGATCGCCACGGCAAAAGTCGATGCGGACAGCGTAGAAGAGCTGGTTGCACTGATCATGAAGACCGATGCGGATATCGTGATCAACGTGGCGCTGCCCTACCAGGATCTGACCATTATGGATGCATGTACCCAGTGCGGCGTTGACTATCTTGATACAGCAAACTATGAGCATCCCGATGAAGCGAAGTTCGAGTACAAAGAGCAGTGGGCGAGAGATGAGCAGTTTAAAAAAGCGGATATCATGGGACTGCTCGGAAGCGGATTTGACCCGGGCGCGACCAATGTCTTCTGTGCCTATGCGCAAAAGCACTACTTCGATGAGATCCATACGATCGATATCCTTGACTGCAACGCGGGAGACCACGGCTATCCCTTCGCGACCAACTTCAACCCAGAGATCAACCTTCGTGAGGTAAGCGCAAAAGGAAGATACTGGGAAAACGGGAAATGGATCGAGACCGAGCCGATGGAGATCAAGCAGGTATGGGACTACCCGGAGGTCGGACCGAAAGACAGCTACCTGCTCTACCATGAAGAGATGGAGTCACTGGTCAAACATATCAAGGGATTGAAGCGTATCCGGTTCTTTATGACATTCGGTGCAAGCTACCTCAAACATATGGAAGTGCTTCAGAACGTCGGTATGCTCGGTATCGAACCGGTCGAGCACAAAGGCCAGCAGATCATTCCTATCGAGTTCCTCAAAACCCTGCTTCCTGATCCGGCGAGCCTCGGTCCGCGTACCAAAGGAAAGACCAATATCGGTATCTTTGCAAAAGGGATCAAAGACGGGAAACCGAGAACAATCTATATCTACCAGATCAAAGACCATGAGGAGTGCTATGCCGAAGTGATGAGCCAGGGTGTAAGCTACACGACAGGTGTACCTGCTATGATCGGTGCGAAACTGATGCTTGAAGGCGTATGGCAGGGAACAGGTGTCTTCAATATGGAAGAGATGGATCCGGATCCGTTTATGGAAGAGCTGATGAAACAGGGGCTTCCCTGGCAGGTACTGGAGCTGGAAGCGCATGAGGACCTCAGAGTTGATGCCTAGTGCATCAACGGAGTCCTATCATACTCATAAACCTTCCGCTGCACCCCTGCTCTTTTCTGTAGGAGAAATAGGTCTCCACCTCGCATGAGGTACACTGACCGCACCTCTCGATATTCTCACGCATCAACCCCGCATCCAGAAGCTGTTTTTGGTTGGCCAGCGGCAGATCCAGCATATATTTTTCCCCGACCTGATCGAACACCTCTTTATCGCTGAAATGTTTTGCCACATCCTCCCCTACCTCATAGCAGCATCTTCCGATAGAGGGTGCGATAAAGGCGACGATATCCTGTGCCTCTGACCCGAAAGTATCGGCCATCTTCTGTACCGTTTTCCCGGTGATATTGGCTTTTGTACCTTTCCATCCTGCATGTATCGTAGCAATGACCGCTTTTTTAGGGTCAAAAAGCAGCACCGGCACACAGTCGGCGGTCAAGATCGTAAGCACCACCCCTTTTTGATCGGTGATCATCGCGTCGCAGTCTGCTACCGCATCTTCGATGGCATGCCATCCTCTGCTTACTCCGTCTTCTATGATCGTGATATTGTCGCTGTGGGTCTGCTCTGCTACGACAAAATGCGCCTGCTGCCCGATCCCCAGCCTCCTGGCTACCTCCCGCCTGTTTGCGAGCACCTCTTCTGCCGGCTCCCCGGTATGCAGCGCCAATGAGCCATGGCAGAAAAGCGCGCTCTCTTTCGTGGTGACAGCATGAAAGCATCCTTCATATTTATCCAGCAATCCCGAACGGTAAAACCCGGCCATCCCTTACCTCTAACATTTTTTGATATAATACCCAAAAAATGAAGGCGCGGTATGGAGCATTGGTTTGATTTTGACAAACGTATCTTTAAGCATTTCAACTATCTTTTAATCCTCCAGATCATTCCTCTGCTTGCCATCTCCTCCTACCTCGTCAACGAGATCAACCCCTACCTTTTTACCAAACAGATGGTCTACTATGCCATCGGGGGTATCGCCTTTTTTGTGACCGTCTTTGTCCCATGGAGGCAGATCATGTGGTGGTTCGCCCCGCTTTTCTATATCGCAAACCTTGGTCTGCTTATCGCTGTAGAACTTGTAGGAAAGACGATACTCGGTGCGCAGCGCTGGATAGAGATACCGGGGATCGGCATCACGATACAGCCTTCGGAGTTTATCAAGGTATCGGTCATGATGACACTGGCTTACCTGATCCACAAGACACCGCCGCCGGAAAAGGGGTATGGTCTATGGAAGTTTCTGCTCCTTTCTCTCCTGATCGTCATCCCTTTTGTGCTGATCGCGAAAGAGCCCGATCTCGGTACGGCACTTGTATTGCTGATCACGGGATATGGTATCCTCTTTGTCATCGGGATCAACTGGAAGATCTGGTTCGCGATCTTTATCATCGCGGGGTTCAGCGCCCCTGTCGTCTACCAGTACGGACTGAAACCCTACCAGAAAAAACGTATCGAGGATGCCCTCAACAAGCCGAGCTACCAGGTCAGACAGGCGCTCATCGCCATCGGTTCGGGCGGGATCGAAGGGAAACCCAAAGACGAAGCGACCCAGACCCAGCTTGATTTTCTTCCCGTTGCCTCGACTGACTTTATCTTCGCCTATCTAGGCGAACGCCTGGGGTTTAAGGGGATGATGGCTGTCATAGGACTCTATATCCTGCTCATCTTCAACCTGCTCTATATCTCGGCCAAATATGCCAAGGATTATCTCATCAAGACCTTTGCCTCGGGACTGGCATTTCTGATATTTGTCTACATGGGGGTAAACATCTATATGATCATCGGACTTGCCCCTGTCGTGGGACTTCCGCTCCCCATGTTCAGCCACGGAGGGACCTCTTTTATCATTTTTGCGGTTATTTTCGGAATCCTTCAAAACTTAATTGCATTTAAAGACTACAGTCGCTATAATTCTGACTCGAAAATCACAATGCAACACAAAGATTTTCACTAACCAAGGGTCTTTAGCTCAGCTGGTTAGAGCACTCGGCTCATAA
>JAQVHV010000096.1 GCA_028696055.1 Sulfurovum sp. | reverse complement strand
GGGGTGCTTTTCGGCGCCATGGCAAGCTACTACGGATTCAACGGATTGCTTTTTGGTGTGATCTACGGTTTTGCTTCGCTGATCCCCGTTATCGGAGGGGCTGTCGTATGGGTACCTGTCTCCCTCTATGCCTGGACCAATATCGACGGAGAGACGGCATTGGTGATCGCTATCTATTCGGTCATTGTGATATCGATCATTGCAGATACCTTTATCAAGCCGCTCATCATCAAGGTGATCAAAGAGAACCTTCTCAAAAGCACAATAGAGATCAATGAGATCGTGATCTTCTTCTCGATCCTGGCAGGCATCACTACCTACGGTTTCTGGGGGATGATACTCGGCCCGGCGATCACCTCGTTCCTGATAGCGATCACCAAAGTATATATTGATTATAATCAAGAAGAAAATCTCAAAGAGATAAAAATCAACACTACAGGAGGGGAAAGATGATTAAGATACTGATCATAGAAGATGACCCGGAACTCGCGCTGATACTGACAAACTATCTGACGAAGTACGATATGGAGGTGATCGGTGCGGAAGATCCTTATTTGGGACTTTCCCTGTTGACACAGCATGAGTTTGACTTGATCATACTTGACCTTACACTGCCGGGGATGGATGGGCTCGAAGTGATCCAAAAAATCAGGGAGATCACCAATATCCCTATCATTATCTCCTCCGCACGGGACGATATCACCGACAAGGTGATCGGGATGGAGCGCGGTGCGGATGACTATATGCCAAAACCCTATGATCCCAGAGAGCTTGTGACGCGCATCAAGACGATCTTGCGTCGCACACACAGTGCAGAGACACCTCCAAAAGAGCCCGTACTTTTTGATGCAGACAGCAAGGCGCATACGATCACCTTCAAAGGGGAGTTGTTGGAGCTGACTGCTGCGGAGTATGATATCCTCAATATGCTGATACAGCACAAGAACGGTTCCGTATCCAGAGAACAGCTGCTCTATGAGAGTGAACATATCGATGATGACAGTTCGATCAAAAATATCGATGTGATCATCTCCCGTATCCGTCAGAAGATCGCCAGGATCGACCCGGATCATGTCTATATCAGGCCGATCCGTGGTGTAGGCTATCTGCTGACAGACCGCCCCACTCCTGCGAAATAAACGGTAAAAAGAGACAAACTATGAGGAACCTATCTGTAACGACCTTTATCCATATTCTTTTTTCCATAGCGATCATCATTCTGGTGACGACTTTTGTACTCTTTCTCTCCTGGGACAAAGACCGACAGAAGATCGAAGAGTTCAAACACTATCAGCTGATCTCTGTGACCTTCCTCTCCAACCTGCAAAGACATCCCGATGAGGTGAAACTGCAGGAGCTCTACAGGGAGCTTCAGCTCAAGCCTTTATCGGAGGAGGGTGTTTCGGTCTTGAAAAAACGTATAGAGAGCAGCGGGGAGACCATCTTTACCGGCGGTTCTGCAATCGGGAAGGTCAGGGTCTTCGATATCAAAGGGAAAAGATATATCTATATCCAGCATATGGCATACAACCTGATGATTGAGGATGCCAGGGAAGAGAAGTACTATTTTGAGATCGCTGTGGCACTGGGCGTCTTTTTGACCGTACTCCTGCTTCTGCTTTATGTGGCGGTCCTGCGGAAACTCTATCCGCTCCGGACGCTGCATCAGGAGATACAGCGCTTTGCAAAAGGGGATCTCAATACCAAGGTGAGCTATAAATATGATGACGAGATCGGAAAGATCGCACAGAGTTTTGACAATGCCATCAGATATATCAATCAGCTCTCCGCCTCCAAAAACCTTTTTATGCGCAACATCATGCATGAGCTGAAAACGCCGATCACCAAGGGGCGCATCGTCGTGGAGATGCTGGAGGATGAACATAGCAAAAAAATATTGGTAAGAGCATTTGAACGTATGAATGAGCTTATCAATGAACTCGCTCAGATAGAGCGTGTCACGACACAGAGCTTTGAACCCAATTTTGAGTATACATCGCTGGATGAAGTGGTGCAGAGAACGCGTGATCTTCTGATCAATGAGAGCGAGAGGTTGTGTATCGAAGTCGAAAATGATGCGTTGGTCACGGATGTGAATCTTTTGGCTCTGGCACTGAAAAACCTTTTGGATAACGGTATCAAATACAGCAAAGACAAACGGGTGTGTCTCAGGTCGGTTGAAAATGGCCTTGAGGTGATTTCCAGAGGCGAAGTTTTACTGCATCCGCTCTCCTATTACCTGGAGCCTTTCTCCCAGGAGGAGAAACGCAGTTCGGGCTTTGGGCTGGGGCTCTATATCGTCAATGCTATTCTTGGAAAACTGGGGTACAAGCTTGCCTATAGGTATGAAGAGGGGAACAATATCTTTTCTATCATTACCCGGAAATCAGCGGATTAGGCTGATAGTGGCAGTGAGGAGGGCCTCGCCATTCCTGACTTTATCAGGAGTACACAGGATCGTGAGGAGCAAAATAGCGAAGCACTTTTTATTTTAGCGCTTCCGCGATCAGCTCCAGCGGGTTTTTGAAGATCGTCTCCACATCGGCATTGTTCATCGCTTCGCTCAGCTGGACACGGCAGGCACTGCACTCCGCACTCACATACTTGGCTTTGGTCTCTTTGATCATCGCGGCTTTCGGTTTGCCCGCTGCTTCTGCAAGGTGGAACTTCTCTGTCTGCATCGTCACCCCTCCAAATCCGCAGCAGCGGTTCGGGTCGCTCATCTCCTTCATTGGATAGCTTTGGGCAAGCAGATCACGGGGTTCTTTCCAGATACCCTGGACCTTTCTTGCGTGGCACGGGTCATGGTAGGTGACGACATCATCAAACTTTTTGCCTTTCTCTGCGAGGAGTTTGACAAGATCGGTATTGTTGTAGAGCCATGCGGTAGCCATGTGTATCTTTTCCGCCACTTTTTTGGCACGCTCTTCCCATTCTGGCATATCGTGATTTGCAAAGAAGACCTGCCAGTCATGTTTGACCATCGCTGAACAGGTCGCTTCGGGGATCAGCATCGCATCGCACTCATCCATAAAGCTCTCAAAGTATTTGATGTTCTTCTTTGTCATATACTCTACCGAGTCACTGTCTCCCGTAAAGTAGGCAGGTGCCCCGCAGCAGAGCTGTTTTTTGGGGATAAAGACATCGATGTTCAGCTTTTTGAGTATCTCCACCAGGCTCTCGCCGATATCGGTATAGTTATAGTTGGCTAGACAACCGATGAAGATCGCCACACGGGGGTTTTTCTTCTCTTGATCTGGTGCAGGGATCTCCTCCGGGTGGCTGTTGAGAAAGCTTGTTTTTGCCAGTGAGGGGAGCAGTCTTCCTTTCTTCACCATAGGAAGGGCAAATCTTGCCTTGAGGCCTCTGCCTTTTTCGTCGACGCTCAGGGCGCAGGTTTTGAACATAAAGCCAAACTTCATCACAAGGTCCATGACCCATCTGTGCCTGAGGAGGAAGAAAAAGGCTCTTTTAAACCAGGCGATACCAAACTTTTCTGCGATATCGGCGCGTACCTCTTCGATCACCATATCTGTTGGCAGCGCGTTGGGGCAGACATCGACACAGTTGGTGCATAAAAAGCAGCTCTCAAAAATGTCTTTTGCATTTTTATCCAGCTCGAGGTCGCCGCGTTTATAGGCGCCGAGAAGATCGATAAATCCGCGCGGTGAGGTGGTTTCATCGGGATTGACCTGGTGGATCGTACATACCGGGATACATTTACCACATTTGATACAGGCTTCACTGGTATCGGTGAAGTTAAAGATTTCGTCGATTGATTTACTCAAACGGTTTCCTTCTCAATTTGTTTTTACTTTTGTTCCTCCTCTTCTGAGGAGTGGATATTTATTATGTTATAGCTAACTTTTTTCTTTTTTTCAAGTGTCAGGTTTGCTTTTTTGGAAAAAGCAGATAAAAAAGCATCAATAGTATTACATTTCAAGGTTCTTCAGGCTAACAACACTGCATAGAAGCATTTCTCGTTCCCAACGTCCCCGTCGGGTAATGTATACTTGCATATTGGGTTACGGTTACCATTTATTCTCGGATCAAGTATTCGCTTCAACAACCCACACTTCACTTAATCATCGTTACGATGGCTGTCCAGCCACACCATGATCCCTTTTTGGGCATGGAGTCTGTTCTCCGCTTCGGTGAAGATCACTTCCGCGTGTTTTTCGAAGACCTCTTCGCTGACCTCGTATCCCCTGTAGGCGGGCAGGCAGTGGAGGAAGATCGCATCCTCTTTTGCCAGTGCCATCATCGCTTCATCCACGATATAGCCGTCAAAGGCTTTGAGCTTTGTCTCTTTTTCCTCCTCCTGGCCCATAGAGATCCATGTGTCCGTCGTCACCACATCGGCATCTTTGACCGCCGCTTTGGGATCGTTGCCGAAGATCAGTCTGCCGCCGTTTTGTGCAGCCAGGCTCTCTGCTTTTGCCACGATCTCAGGATCGCACTCATACCCTTTTGGGGTGGCCACACGCAGTTCAAATCCCATGATCGCTGCAAGCATCAGCCACGAGTGGGTCATGTTGTTGCCATCCCCCACATAGGCGACCACCGGGTTCTCTTTTCCAAACTCCAGCATCGTCAGGTAGTCTGTCATGAGCTGTACCGGATGGTAGTCATCTGTAAGGCCGTTGATCACCGGTACTTTGGAGTATTTTGCAAACTCTTCAAGCTTGCTGTGTTCAAAGGTTCGGATCATCACCATATTGACCATACGGGAGATCACGCGTGCCGTATCCTTCATCGGTTCTCCGCGCCCCAGCTGTATATCGTTGGAGGAGAGGAAAAGCCCTATACCGCCAAGCTGGTAGATCCCTGTTTCAAAACTTACTCTGGTACGTGTAGAACTCTTCTCAAAGATCATTCCCAGTGTCTGGTGCTCCATGTAGGGTACAAACTTACGCTGTTTGGTTTGTGCCTTGATCTTTTGTGCCAGCGCGATCATCTCCAGCAGCTCTTCTTTGCTAAAGTCTGCCAGTGTTAAAAAGTGTCTCATCGGACTTCCTTGTTAGATACATTCAATGAATAGCTAAAATTTTAAAAGGAAATATTCTACCATAAATGGGTTGAAAGTAGATGAAGCGTGTAGTATTTGGGCAAAAGCCCTGAAGAGAGCGCTACTTTTGGAGCAGAAGCGCCGCCTCTTTGGCATGGTAGGTGATGATGATGTCCGCACCTGCACGTTTAAATCCAAGCAGGGTCTCCATCATTACCTTCTCATAGTCGATCACACCGGCTTTGGCTGCCATCTTGAGCATCGAGTACTCCCCGGATACGTTGTAGACCGCCAGCGGAAGCGAGGTGTTGTTCTTGATGTCTCTGACGATATCGAGGTAGGCGAGGGCCGGTTTGACCATTAGGATATCCGCACCCTCTTTCTCGTCCTCTATGCTCTCCAGGATCGCTTCGTTGCGGTTGGCAGGGTTCATCTGGTAGCTTCTTCTGTCACCGAAGCTCGGGCTGCTCTCTGCCACATCACGGAAGGGCCCGTAGTAGGCTGAAGCGAACTTCGTCGAGTAACTCATCACAGGAAGGTTCTCAAATCCTGCACCGTCCAACCCTTCGCGGATCGCGGTGATCATCCCATCCATCATACCGCTTGGCGCGATCATGTCCGCACCGGCTTTGGCATGGATCACCGCCTGTTTCGCCAGGTTTCCAAGCGTGATATCGTTGTCCACGGTTTCAAGTACGGGATCTAGCACCCCGCAGTGGCCATGGTCGGTATATTCGCAGAAGCAGAGGTCAGTGACGACAAACATATCCGGATGTGCAGCCTTCACTGCCCTGACGGTTTCGGCGATGATCCCGTGCTCGCAGAGCGCATCGCTTCCCACCGAGTCTTTGACCTTCGGGATACCGAAGAGGATGATCGCGTAGATTCCGAGTTTTTTCAGCGCATCACACTCTTTGATGATCTCGTCGATGCTCATCTGGTAGACCCCCGGCATCGAGGCGACCTCCTCTTTGATCCCTTCACCGCTTTTTGAGAAAAGGGGATAAATGAAGTCATTGACACTCAGGTGTGTCTCCTGCAGGAGGTCTCTCAGGACCGGGTTGATTCTTTTTCTGCGAAAACGTGCAAACATAACGATTTTACCTTTTGGGTGAAATTTATAAGTAGCCGCTATTTTACAACAATTATCGGCCGTTAATGATTAATTATTTATTCTTGGTGTATAATCTCCCGCATGAAAGC
>JAQVHV010000095.1 GCA_028696055.1 Sulfurovum sp. | reverse complement strand
GCATCTGCGGTGAGCAAAGTTGAACAACTTGCCAAGACACTATAACCGTGGGCTCTCTTCTAACTTATTTCATTGAAAGCAGTGCAATTACAATCTTTGTGCTGCTTTTGCTGTCAGCATATTTCATCACTGCATTTTGGGTATTTTTCGATAGATTCTATATTCTGCGTAAAAGAATAGAGACAGAATCTAAGTCCCTCAAAGCCCTCTATACCGGCCAATCTAACGGTCCGCAGAGTACCTCTTTGATCTATACTTATCTATCACGTGTAAATAGACCAAATAAAGCGATACTTGAAGCGGCATCCTCGGATGCAGTACGTGTTTCAACCAAAGGACTGACGATTCTTTCTATCATCGCCTCTACTTCACCCTTCATCGGTTTGTTCGGTACTGTAGTAGGTATCCTTGAGACATTTACAAATCTTGGCAGCCAAAAGAGTGCCTCTTTGAGTGTTGTCGCACCTGCGATCTCAGAAGCGCTTATCGCTACTGCTGCAGGTATTGGTGTAGCCATTTTTGCTTATACTTTTCATCTTCTATTGAAGCGTAAAGCATATGAACTCTCATCACTTCTCTCCTCACAGGCAGAGGTGATCTTGTCGCAGACTCACGAGGAGTAGTCAATGTTCCATTGGGACGAAGATCCGGATTTGAACATTACTCCGCTGGTCGACGTGATGCTCGTACTTATGGCGATATTGATGGTGACCGCACCGACGATTACCTTTCAGGAACAGATCGCCCTTCCCCAGGGTTCCAAGACAGTAAAAGTTGAAAAGCCAAAGACACTGACGATCCGTATGGACAAAGAGCAAAAGATCTATCTTGGCAATGATACCTATAAATTGGATACTTTCGCAGATGATTTTGTCAATCAGTCGGCCAAACTGGATAAAGATTCTGAAGTCTATATCCGTGCTGATGAGCGTCTCTCCTATAAAGATGTCATGTACCTGCTCAAAACAGTTAAAGCAGCAGGATTTGAGAAGGTATCGCTTATTACCCTATGATGGAAAACAGACTACCAAGATATTTGACCGGATCACTGGCATTTGGGGTTTACTTCCTGATTCTCGCTCTTCTGATCTTCTATTTTAATACCAAAACACGGCAAGAGAGCGTACATTACGTTAAAAAAAATGAAGAACGTATCCAGGTTGCTTTGTCGACTCCGGAGAGAAAAAAGAGTGATACGCCTCAGCCAAAAAAGCAGCCAACGCCAAAAGCAGAGCCGAAACCGAAACCGAAACCCGAGCCAAAACCTGTTCCTAAGCCAAAACCTAAAGAAACAGTCAAAAAACCTGTAGAACAGAAGAAGGTGATCAAAGAAAAGGTAGTCAAGCAGGTCAAGAAAGAACCGGTAAAAAAAGATCAGAACATCACTCGGCCCCAAAAAGTGAACAAGCCTCAAAGCCTTTTTGCCGATATCACTTCAAGCCGGCCAAAAGAGACAAAAAAGGTGGTGGAGAATCCGATAGAGAGAAAAGCGAATCTTGACGTAATAAAGGTCAAAGAGAAGAGCAGTGCTGCAGAACTTGTCTCCAGTTCATTGAAGGTTCAGCAGAGCAGTGACAGAGGGGTCGAAAACGCATACCTGGCACAGATCGAAGAGAAACTTAAGGGCTGGCCTGCTCAAAGCCACTATGCAGGAGAGAAGGCGAGAGTGATGATCGAAGTCGAGCCCTCGGGAAGTTTTACCTACAGGGTGATCTCCGCTTCCGGCATCCCTGAGTTCAACGAAGGGCTCGATGCCTATCTCAAACAGCTACAGCGTTTTGGATTCGGGCCGCACAAAGGAAACAGGGCCTATAGGCTTGATGTGGAGTTTATCGCTAAGGAGTAGTACGTAAATAATTTCAATCTGATTAATTTCATTTTATGCTCTTCAATCCTCTCTATAATTTGAATGAGGAAATCTAACATTTGATCACTGTTGATATGATTGAATTATCTGAACATCTATAGCAGATTGGGGATGACTAAAGCGCTCATGATAGTTCTTTGTTGTAGTATAATAAGTGATACTATTTGAAGAGGAATAGAAAATGGATACCAAGTGGCTTTTTAAATACTTTGACCAAAATGGAAGTATGAAGCGTTGGAGTATGGTCCTGATCATTTTAATACTCATGATGGGTGTCTATGCGCTGGTGTATCAAACCGGAGGGGTTCATTTCGCCTATTCACATTCAATGTATATTCCTATTTTGCTCTCGGGCCTGGTGTTTGGATCTGCCGGTGGAATTATTTCTGGTCTCTTTGGCGGTATTATCCTGGGACCGTTTATGCCGTTGAATATGGAAACTGGAGAGATGCAGGAATCAGTCCAGTGGCTCTATCGTACCGGTTTCTTTGTTCTTATAGGTCTATTTAGCGGCGTAGCAAGTGATGCAACGAGATCCTATGTTATGAAACTCAAGTGGATATCACTCCATGAAACATCAACAGGCTTGCTAAATCGTATTGCACTGATAAATGAGATTAAAAAACTTTCCCTGAAAAAGAATCCAGCCGGCCGCTCCCATCTTCTTATTGCAGTTTCGCTTGAAAACAAGATAGAACTTAAAGCGGCTTTAGGTTTTGGGGTAACCGAAGAGGCTTTTGTGCAACTGGCTCGACGTTTTGCCGATCAGAATAAAGGCAACCAAATCTTCTATACGGATACAGCACAATTGGTGATACTGGCAACTATCCATAGCAGCAAGGCAGAGGATTTTCTTTATGAGATCTTGAATATTTCAAGGGAACCGATACTGCACAAGGATATTCCTATACACGTTGACACACGAATGGGTTATGTCGTATTTGATCACATTAGCGAAGAACCGGAAACATACCTCCAGATGGCTGAAGCAGCTTTGACTGCGGCATATAAGCAGGAGCTTGATAGTGTCTCTTATACTTCCGATATTCTGAGTGAAACAAAAGAAAACCTCTCTATGCTTGGAGAGCTGAAATCGGCGCTCAGTGAAGGGCAGCTTTCTCTATATTATCAGCCTAAAATAGTGATCGCAACAGGAGAAATTCATGGTGTCGAAGCGTTGCTGCGATGGCATCATCCGGAACGAGGAGAAATTTTGCCAGATGTTTTTATTCCTCGCGCCGAACAGAGTACACTGATTAATCTGTTGACTGAGTTCTCATTGGTACAGGCGATCGAGCAGATAAAACGGTGGCGAGAGAAGGGGATTCATATGCCGGTCGCTGTCAATATCTCCCCTCAGAATCTGGCTATGCCCGGTTTTGGCAAAATGGTTCTGCAGTATCTCAATCATTATGGTATCAGTAGTAACATGCTGGAGCTTGAAATTACTGAGAGAGGATTAATGCTTGACATTGAACGCGCTATAGGGGAGTTGAATCAGCTGGTTGATGAACAATTGATTATCTCGATTGATGATTTTGGAACAGGGTATTCATCACTGCAGTATCTACATCGGCTTCCTGTCTCCCTGATAAAGATAGACCAATCTTTTATAGTTAAACTTCCACATGATAAGGGAGCAGCGAATATCGTTGAAGCCGCTATAACTCTGGCACATAAGATGGGTATCAAAGTCCTTGCCGAAGGGGTAGAAAATAAGCAGATATATGACTACCTCGCTAAAATCGGATGTGATCTGGCACAGGGATTTTTATTTTCCCGCCCTCTCCCTGCCGAAGAGTTTGAAAGATGGTTGATAGAATACAAGAGAAAAACAAAAGAGAAGTCGTAAAGCATACTTTCAAATCTATACTTCATAAACAGGACAGAGATCGATAATATCTCTTAAATCGTGATACGCTATATCATGGGTTATTGCAACAGGCTCATTGGTGAGGAATCCTCCTGCAACATTGACACCGCTGTAGATGGAGTCATCGCTCATGGATGCCTCACGCCATCCCAGGCGGGCAATGCTTTTGATATATTTGATCGTTGCATTTGTCAAAGCCTCTGTAGAGGTCATGGGGTAGTTGCCTGGTATATTGGATACACAATAGTGCAGTATACCTTCCACTTCAAACACCGGGTTTTCATGCGTGGTCGGCCTGGAGGTCTCAAAGCATCCGCCCTGATCGATGGAGACATCTACCAGAATGGAGCCTTTCTTGCAGAGTGAAAGCATCTCCATGGTGATCAGTTTTGGCGTTTTTTCTCCCGTGATATAGACGGCTCCGATAACGATATCTACAGTAGGAAGGATCTTTTCAAGGTTATAGCGGTTGGAGTAGACCGTGGAGATATTTGCAGGAAGAGTCTCTTCGAGTCTTGCCATGGAGCCTCGGTTTCTTCCCATAATCAGCACCTCTGCACCCATGCCCGCTGCTACTTTCGCAGCACTTTTGGCAACTGTACCGCTGCCTACGATGAGTATTTTTGCCGGCGGAACTCCGGTAGCACCGCTGATCAGCAGACCCTTTCCATGGTTATGGGCAGAGAGAAAGTAGCCTGCAACAAGAGGTGAGACTTCCCCCGCGATCTGACTCATCGGGTCCAGCAGAGGAAGCGTCCCTTTCTCCTGAAGCGTTTCATAGGCGATGGCTATCACTTTTGTCTCCTGTAATACCTTGGTAAGTTCCGGCATTGGAGCGAGATGTAGATAGGCAAAGAGTATCTGCCCAGGTTTCAGAAGGCGATACTCGTCAGGCTGAGGTTCTTTGACTTTGACGATCATTTCGCTCTGAGCATAGATCTCTTTGGCATCAGGGAGAATTATGGCACCTGCTTCAGTATAGTCACTGTCACCAAAACCGCTTTTTTCTCCGGCACCTTTCTCGATATAGACCGTATGACCATCCGCTACCAGCTGTTCTACCCCAGAAGGGATCATCCCGACGCGATACTCTTTGGGCTTGACTTCTTTTGGTACTCCGATATTCATCTTATTTTGTTCTGCTTACAATAGTTCTGGCAATCGGGTTGGCCCTCAGACGTTCAATCGGAATCGGCCTGGATGTCTCTTCGCAAATACCGTAGGTTTCGTTTTTGATCTTTGAAAGGGCATGATAGATCTCTTTGAGCTCGGTCTGCTGCCTTTCTAGCACAATATGGTCATTGTCGTTGAGCGTTTCGAGTGATGCCAGGTCTTCCATATCATTCAATGAGTCATCGGAGCTAATGTCCGTCAACTCGCCTTTGAGTCTTTCAATATTGTTTTTTGTATGTTCCAATCTCTCGATCAATAATGCTTCAAACTCTTTCAAGTTAAGATCTTCACGTTTTTTCATGCTTTCTCCTTGCTTTATATCAATTAGATTTTGGGTAAAGCCTCTTTTACTTCTGTCCAGTCTCCCAGGTTTTGCGGAAAATTTTCCAATTCATTTTCGAAGCGGTCCCACTCTACATAACCTGTGTTAAAAGCCGCAACATCCAAAGCTGCGGACTCAGCACTTTCATACTCGCCTAGTTTCTCTTCCTCTATCCAGAGTTCAAATCTTAAATGTCCGACTTGTTTGATCGTGAATGATCCTATAGGTGAATTATAGTGATAAGTCTTCATGATCTTCCTTCTTTCTTTTTTCTTATCATATCATAAGTAGAGGCAAAATGATGAAAGAGTTCACTATTTTGTTTTTTTGGTATACAAAGAAGATAAGGAATATGGTAAAATTACACCGATATTTTTAATGCAGATATTAATCTTTGCCTGATACAATATACACAATTATATTAAATATTCAAGGGACGTTTGTGAGACGATTGTTACTACTATTCTTGACCCTATGGTTTACGACAAATCTTTTAGCGGTAGATGCAACACTGAAGATCGAAAAAGATGTTGAGCAGCGTGCCCGTATCGCCTTGGTGGATGGTTCAGCCCAGCATCATGCAAAGTTTTTCGATATTTTGCTTTCTGACCTGAAAATTTCAGGACACTTTTTGGCCGATAGTCAGCTGTATAGAGGTGGTTTCAGCGATAGTTTTATAGACCCAAAACTTAAAAGCAGGGATTATTTGCTGAAATACAATCTGATGACAGGCGAGGGGACGAAAATTTATATTCGCTTGCTCAGGGCGTCTGATGGTACAGAACTCTATAAAAAATCATACAGCATCCCTAGCAGTGCAAAGCTACCGTTTGTAGCACATAAAGCGATCAGTGATATTAATAATTATCTGAAGTATCCGGATATCTCATGGATCAACCGCTATGTTGTATTTACGCGTTATACCGCTGCAAAAGCGAGTGAGATTATATTGGCTGACTATACCTTTACTTATCAAAAGCCTATTATACGCG
>JAQVHV010000094.1:2855-6475 GCA_028696055.1 Sulfurovum sp. | reverse complement strand
CAGTCCTCTATGGAGATCCCCTCTTTATCCCAGAACGGTACGGTAGGATACGAGGTGTATCTTGGTCCCGGTATATTGTATTTTTGTATCAGTGCCGCATTTTGAAGCTCTGCCATTACTATCCTTCCTAACTTTTTAAATCCTAAGATTATATCCAAAAGGCACTATCAGCCAAATTATATCTTTGGATGTCAATATGGGATATTGTGCCGAAACTTACATGGGCTGTGCTATACTACCCACTATGATTGCAAGAATAATGAAAAAAAGGCGAAATAGCGTATGGTAAGCCGCAATGAACTCCATGTCTATCCTACGTCAAGGGCGTTGAGGGAAATCAGTTCGGTATTCAAACTCGAAGAGGGGTTTTTGCCGACATTGATGCGTATGGATGAGTTTGAGAACAGAGTGATCCTGCTTGAGGGCAAGACCCAGGTGGATGCACTGCAGCGCATCCTTTTTTTGAGAGAAGCAGCCAGGTTTGAAGCCTTTGATGGACTCAATATCGATCTGGGTCTTGTCCGCTTCTTTACGCGTTCTGATGCGATCTTTAAGTTCTATGAAGAACTGGCTGCAGAGGGTGTCGGGTTTGAGAAGCTGCGCGAGGCCGATGCCTATGCCGAGTTTGATGCCCACCTGGATATTCTTGAACAGCTGCTGGAGAACTACCAGAAGATACTCCGGCAGAGAGGATTGACCGATAAGGCCTTCATCCCCCTTGCCTATGAGATCAATGAGGGATTTATAGGGAACTACCGGAAGATAGAGATCCATCTGGAAGGATATCTGAGCCGGCATGAACTTGACCTGCTGCAAAGCGTATCCGAAAATGTCCCGCTGATCATCCACTACACGACCAGCAGATTTAACAGGAAAATGCAAGAGCGGTTTGCCGAATATGGGGTAGTGCTTCCGGATAATGCGGAGATTTCGGTTGATTTTAGCTCTAAGAGCATCCTCAAAGCGATACCGAACAGCGTGAAGATCCAGGCGAAAACGTTCCGGGTAGGTGAGCGCAGCGAACAGGTCGCTTTGGCTTATGAGAAGATAGAAATGCTGGTGCAAAAAGGGATAGCCCCTGAAAAGATCGTCCTGATACTGCCGGATGAAAGTTTCAAAGCCTACTTCTCCCTCTATGACAGGTTGAACAATCTCAACTTTGCCATGGGATATGACTACAGTGAGGGCAGAGTCTACAAATCCCTGGAGGTGCTCTCACGCTATCTGGGAGGTTTTGAAAAAGAGGATAGATATCTGCTGCAGAGCTACGGGGTGGATCTTGAGAAGGTCACAGAAGCAATACCCTCTGGCGTATGCAGCGTCACGGAGTTCAGCCAGGTATTGGAGAGCCTTAACCTGCTGGATATACCTCTAGCAGAGAAGGGTGAGGGAGAGAAGCCTTTCAATGAAAGGGTCTATGAGAAGTACCTGCAGTTTATCCGCACCTTCCAGGAGGAGCAGCTGCGCTTCAAAGAGTGGCTCTATCTCTGGATGAAGGCACTTGGCAAGATCACGCTGGATGATGTCAGGGGCGGAAAGGTGACGGTGATGGGTGTACTGGAGACCAGGGGCGTGCGCTTTGACGGTGTGGTGATCGTGGATTTCAATGACGGTATCGTTCCGGCCAGCTCCAGCAAAGACCAGTTTCTCAACTCCAGTGTCAGGGCCTTTGCCGGACTGCCGACACGCAGTGACAGGGAATCCCTGCAGAAACAGTACTATAAGCGGCTCCTGGAGCAGGCAAAAGAGACAGTGATCCTCTACAGCAGCAGTGAGAACAGGCTGCCTTCGAAGTTTCTTTATGAACTGGGTCTGCAGGAGGCGAGTGAAGCACAACCCTCACTCTCCCTGCTCTACAGTGAGCCAAAACAGACCATAGAGCAGCATGATCCCGTAGTAGCATCTTTTGATGCCAGGGCGGTAACATGGTCAGCTTCAAGGTTAAAAACCTTTTTGGAGTGCAAACGGAAGTACTATTACAAATATATACAAGAGGTGAAAGCGAAAAAAGAGGAGGAGCAGAATGAAGGGGCTTTTCTGCACGAGCTGTTGGATCACCTCTTTATGGAACGGAGCAAATACTTCTCTATCGAAGAGATGGAAGAGAAATTTTATCGTCTTATGGATCATCTGCTGCCGCAGGAGGATGCGAAAACCAACTACCGAAAACTGCTCTGGAAAGAGAAGCTCAAAGGGTTTATCGCAAGTCAGGTTGCCCACTTTGAGTCCGGATGGGAGGTAGTAGAGCGCGAGAAGGAGTTTTCGGGTGAGATCGGAGGATTACGCTTTAAAGGGCGTATCGACCGTATCGACCAGGATGCGACGCGCACGCTTGTACTTGACTACAAAAGCGGGAGTACTACCGAGGCACAGAAGAGCCGAAACCTCGAAACACTGAAAGATTTTCAGATGAGCATCTACCATCACCTGCTTGAAAAAAAGTACCAGAATATCTCACTGGCGTTTGTCAAGCTCTTTGAAGAGGGTAAGATCGAGGAGATCACCGCACTGGAAGCCAAAAACGAGCTTCTCGCAGAGCATATCGTCGCACTCAAACAGACGAGCGCTTTTGTGGCCGAAAAGTGCGAGAAGCTCTCTGCCTGCACCTATTGCGAATACCAGTTGATGTGTGAAAGAGGGGAGTACCTATGATAGCTACTGGAAGTGGCGACTTTAGTCCCACCAATAACAATGTCTGGGAAGCTCAAGCATACTTACAAATCAAGAGTTGGGGTGGGGCTAAAGCCTACACTTCCAAAAGGAGCAGTGAATTATGAGTTTCAAACCGTTTTTGGCCTACTCTGCGAGTGCGGGGAGCGGGAAGACCTTTGCCCTTGCCGTACGGTATATCTCCCTGCTTTTTATGGGAGAGTCACCCGGTTCGATACTGGCAGCGACCTTTACCAACAAGGCAGCTTCTGAGATGCGCCAGAGGGTGGTGGATTCACTGCGAAACCTGGAGAGGGATGAAGCATTCCTAGGTGCGATCTCTGAGCAGACGGAGTTAAGCAGGGAGGAGCTGCTGGAAAGACAACCTGAGGCACTGGCAAGGTTTCTCGCATCGACCTCGCATATCGTTACGCTCGACAGCTTCTTCTCCTCCATTTTACGTGCCGCATCGCTTGAGCTTGGGCTTGAACCTGATTTTGTGACAAAAGAGCAGGGGGATGATGCCCTGGAAGGTCACTTTTTGGATGAGGTGCAGGCACAGGGGCTGCTCTCTTCTTTGGTAAAACTCGCGATGGATATCGAGGATAAACGCTTTACCAAGATCTTTGACCTGATGCAGGGCTTTTATACGATCGATCCGCTTCTTCCCGAGGTAGAGAAGATCCAGCACTCGGTACAGAGTGCGGAGGAGCATTGCGAATTCCTGAGACTGGAGATGATCAAGGCACTGAAGGAGGCTGGATCGGCAGATCGGTGTATCAAGCAGTTTGAGACACAAACCGTCAAAGAACTCTTTGCCAAAAAACTGTTTGAAAATGCATTGCTGGGTGAACACTCCTGGTTTAAAAAGAGCATCAACGATGAGATTGAAGTCGTCTATGCCAGACTCAAAGAGGCACTCAAGCTCTGGGCAAAAGCCAAAGAAGAGGTGGTGCTCTATCATCTCTTCA
>JAQVHV010000094.1:0-2845 GCA_028696055.1 Sulfurovum sp. | reverse complement strand
TAAAAATGCCAAAATCACCAATGCCAAATCCTCTGGCATATTGAGCTTTGACGATCTGACCTATTTTACCTATCGGCTGCTGCATGAGAGTATCTCCAGTGAATTTCTCTATTTCAAGATCGATGCGAAGTTCAAGCATATACTGCTCGATGAGTTTCAGGATACTTCGACCTTGCAGTTTCTGCTGCTGAAACCGCTGATCGATGAGATATTTGCAGGACAGGGGCAGAGCGAATTCAAGAGCTTTTTTTATGTGGGTGACACCAAACAGTCGCTCTATCGTTTTCGGGGAGGGGTCGAAGAGCTTTTTGACAAGATAGCAGAGCATTACGGTATTACGATAGAACCGATGGATACCAATTTCCGGAGCTGCAGGCATGTGGTAGAGCAGGTGAACCGATGGTTTGAGCCTTATATGACAGGATATGTGCCCCAAAAGAGCCGGCCCGGGACCATTGATGGATTTGTGGAGGTTGTGGAGGTTGTGGAGTCCAATGAGGTGATCGATGAAGCGGTCAAACAGGCGCAAAAGTTGATAGCATTGGGCGTAGATGTTGATGAGATCGCCTTTTTGGTGAGTACCAACAAGGACGGGCAGCAGCTTCAGGAGGCATGTGAGTACGCAGGCATCGATACTCTGCTGAAGACATCCAGCTCACTTAAAACACTTCCAAAGATCGCTGCGCTTGTTTCAATGATAGCGTATCTCTACAGCGGCGAGCCAATCGATGCTGAGGCGATGTTGGTGAGAGTAGACAGGTCCCTGGCGGATATCGATCTGGGCTGGTATACCCCTTTGATGCAGCCCTTGCAGGTACTGGATAGGCTGGTACGTGAGTTCGGATACTTTGAGGAGGACAAAAATATCCTGAAACTTTTGGAGTTCGCAGGAAACTTCGGGGATATCCCTACCTTTATCAAAGAGTTCGAAAGCAGTACTCTCGGGGTGGCTGAGCACACGGTGCATGGAGCCAATATCATGACGATACACGGCTCCAAGGGGCTGGAGTTCGGCTATGTGATCGTTCTGGATAAACTTACAGGCCCAAACAGTGACAGGTCTCCGTTGATTTTTCATTATGATGAGAACCTTTATGTAGAAAAGATCCGCTACAGGATCAGCGGCAGGGATCGTTTTGACGAACACTATGCACGTTTGATCGCATCAAGAAAGCGTGCCGAGACAAAGGATAGAAAAAATGTGCTTTATGTGGCGCTGACCCGTGCTGCAGAGGGAATGATCGTAGTGCGAAAAGAGAAAGATTCGATCTTTGATGAGGTCGGTATCTCTCCTATGAAGATCGGAGAGATCAAAGTGGCGCAACCTGCAGAGGATGTGCCAAAAGAGGAGAAAAAGCGTGCTCTGGTGCAATTGAGCCATTACGGTACGCAGGAGATCGCAAAAGAGCAGGATGAGGAAGAGAAGGATTTTCAGGCGATACTTTTTGGATCCGCACTGCACTATACACTGGAGATGATGGCCGGATTTGACCTTTTCAGTCTCTCCAAAGCGCTGCGCTCTATGCAGAACCGGTATGGCCAGCAGTTGGATGCACAACAGATCGCTCAGATAGAAGGACGTATCCGGATGCTGATCGACCATGAAGGATTCCGGGAGTTGCTGGTCGGTGCGACGGTGAGCAGGGAGAGGGCATTTGCCTATGAGGGCGAGCTCAAGCAGGTCGATCTGCTGCTGGAATATGAAGATCACTGTCTGGTCATAGACTATAAGAGCTCCAAAAAATATCATCTGAAACATGATGCGCAGGTTCAGGGGTACAAAAAAGCGTTGGCAAAACTGACAGCAAAACCTACGAAAGGGTTGATTCTCTATCTTTTGGAAGAGAGGATAGAGTTGACAGAGGTGTGAAAAGGCATTTACATCCTTGTTTATAAAGCTTTTACTCTATCTTGAAGCGTAATATAATATAATATATTATGAGAATGCGAGTATTGATTATTGAAGATGACAGTATTGTTGCCATGCATATCAGAGAGACAGTGCAGAGGCACGAGCATGAAGTTGTCGGCGTAGTAAAAAGTGCCGAGAGTGCACTCAGCGTGGCGAAAGAAAGTGCTGTTGATATCGTCATTTCCGATATCAACATTGAAGGTGAGACGGACGGTATATCGTGCTGCAAGGTACTTCAGGAGAGCTATGATGTTTCGGTGATACTTGTAAGTGCATATAATGATATGGCAACACTGCAGAGTGCCTCTTCCCTGGACTTTACAGGGTATCTGATTAAACCCTTCCGGGAAGATGAGCTCCTTACACTGCTCGATCTGATAAACTTGAGAGAAAAGAGAAAAGAGCATCACCGGCGAAAGAAGATCGATGGGGTCTTCAGTTACTGCCCCAGGCATCAAACCTTTTATAAAGAGGATCAGGTTGTAGAACTGAGCCAGAAGGAAAAAAGTTTTTTAGAGGCATTGATTAGGGCAAACGGCGCGATTGTCTCCTATCAATATCTAAACGATATGATCTGGGATGGTGAAGAGGTAAGTGACGTAGCCCGCAGACAATTGGTTTTCAGACTAAAACAGAAGCTTCCCGGTTTTCCGCTGAAACTGGTCAAGGGGGTCGGATACAAACTAGGGAAAAACACTTGACTTCATTAGATCTATGAATGTGAGGTGTAAATAAGGATTTTGAAAAGAAAAAAGCCTATAAAACTTAATTAAATCTTAATTTAAATAAATTTTAAGTATAACACGGTACAATCCGTCCACAAAAAAGCATGAAAAGCGTCATGAGAATCAAATCAGGATGCTTTTTGGGCTTTGGAGCCGAAACGGTTATCATCAAATGAGGCCGCACAGGGAATCAAAAAATAAGGAAACA
>JAQVHV010000093.1 GCA_028696055.1 Sulfurovum sp. | reverse complement strand
AAGATATAAGAAGAGTGATCTATACCACCAATATCATCGAATCAGTCCATCGCCAATTCCGTATGCTTACAAAAACCAAAGGTGCTTTTCCCAATGATGACAGTCTCTTGAAATTGCTCTTTATGGGAATCCAGAATGCTCAGGAAAAATGGACGATGCCGATCAGAAACTGGAGCCTGACAATCTCTCAACTAGCCATCCATTTTGAAGGACGGCTTGATGATGCGTTAGAGTTATGATACAATTTTAGGATTATCCGATGCTGACACAGAATATTGAACAGTCCCGCATAAGAAAATGCGATAGCCATTTGTGTTTTCTTTTTTTTGGTTCGTTTCTTTTTCTTTGTCACATCAACAAAGAAAAAAAATGAACAGAATAAACTGACTTCTTCCTCTACTTTTTTCTCTCGTTCCCGATCTCCTGATCGGGAATGCAGATGCTATATTATAACCTAATGGCATATAGATACCAGCTATCGCTGGACTTGAAAATCACTGATAATTTAGTAGTTGGTATACACTCCGCATCAGGAGATACGGAGCGAGGGGAAATTCTGTTTTTATTCCCTCATCTTCACATTAGTAGCATGTGATCACCTCTCCGGTATCCACCTTTTATGGAGAAACCATCATTGGTGTCGGGGCGAGGACACCCCGACCTACGCCTTCCTTCTATTTATCACAAATAACACCTTGTCTGAATGAACACAAGTTCAAGTATAGGAAAATGCGATAGCCGTTTGTGTTTTTATTTTATGTATGCCGTAGGTACTTTTTTTTGGTTCGTTTCTTTTTCTTTGTCACATCAACAAAGAAAAAAAATGAACAGAATAAATTGAGCTATTCCTCCACTTTTTTTAGTAAAAAGTAGGCAAAAAAGCATCACCTCACAAGTCTGCTGACGATGTTCTTGACTTCCTTATATCATTTAAGAGTGTTAAAAATTTTCATCTCACATTCATATCGTATATGCGTTACGACGGACACCGGCGTAACGAGGGAAGGTGCAGATCAGGAATAAGAAGAAAGGGTTATTTGAAGTTTCCGAAAGAGAGCGGTGCTTTGAGATCCAGCTCTCTGACAAGCTGGATGACAGCCTGAAGATCATCGATCTTCTTGCCTGAAACTCTCACCTCATCCCCCTGGATAGAAGGAGTCACTTTGAGCTTGGCATCTTTGATCGCCTTGACGATCTTTTTGGCTTCCTCTTTATCGATCGTATCGACGATACGGTAGATCACCTTCACGTTACCACCGCTGATCCCCTCGGTCTTCACCTCTTCAAGAGACTTGCCGGCAATTCCTCTTTTGATCAGTTTGGAGATCAGGATATCCTTGAGTGCATCGATCTTTTGATCACTGGAAGAGCTAAGGGAAAGTGTCTTTGCCTTTTCATTGAGATCGATCTCCGCTTTAACCCCTTTGAAGTCAAAACGTGTAGCCACTTCCTTCTCTGCCATCACGACAGCGTTTTTCATCTCCATCATATCCAGCTTGGCGCTGATGTCAAAGTAGTGATCTTTTGCCATTACTTCTCTATCCTCATCATCACCACATCACCATGCACGCACGGTTCGGCTTTCAGCGCAGCGATCGCTTCGGTGATCTGCGCCTCCTTGCACTCATGTGTCGTAAAGAGAAGCTTCACCCTTTCGTCTGCAGTATGCGGTTTCTGAAGCATCGACTCGATAGAGATGCCTGATTTGTCAAGAACCCCGCTTACTTTTGAAAGCACACCGCTCTCATCATCCACTTCCATCCTCAGGTAGTAATGCGTCGTGATCTCATCTTTTGAAAGCAGTTTGAGCCCGGACTCAAGCCCCTTTTTGTATCCCAGCATCGGTCCGTGGTTGCCGCGTACGATATCCACGATATCCGCGATCACCGCTGAAGCCGTCGCGTCACCGCCTGCACCCGGTCCGTAGAACATCGTCTCGCCAACCCTGTCCCCTACTACCGTCACCGCATTCATCACACCGTCCACTTTGGCGATCATAGACGTCTGGGGGATCATCGTAGCATGGACACGCAACTCAACACCATCATTGGATTTTTTGGCAATACCAAGCAGCTTGATCTCATAGCCGAACTCTTTGGCAAAGGCCACATCCGTCTGGGTAATGTTCTCGATCCCCTCGATCACGATATCTTCGGGTTTTGCATCGATCCCGTAGGCAATGGAAGCGAGGATAAGCAGTTTATGCGCCGCATCAAACCCGCCCACATCAAAGGTGGGGTCAGCTTCGGCATATCCCAGCTCCTGCGCCTCTTTGAGGATCGCATCATACTGGGCACCCTCTTTGATCATCTTTGTCAGCATATAGTTGCAGGTGCCGTTCATGATCCCCTGGATCGACTCGATATGATTGGCTGCAAGCCCGTTGCGCAATGCACCGATGATCGGGATACCCCCGGCGGTGCTTGCCTCATACATCAGCGGCAGGTCACCCGCAAGCTCCTGGAGCTCATATCTGTGATATGCGAGCAGCGCTTTGTTGGCGGTCACGACCGCTTTGCCGTTTTGAAGCGCTCTTTTGACCAGCTCGTAGGGCTCTTCTATGCCGCCCATCAGCTCAACGACGATATCGATCTCGGGGTCATCGATAACATCGTATGGATTCTCGGAGAGGGTGATAGTCACATCTCTTTTTTTGGAAAGATTTCTCACCACACCGGTTTTAGCCACGATCTTCTTGCCTGCTCTCGCTTCAAGGATGTCCGCATTTGACTCCAAGATATTGGCAACACTCTGACCTACCGTTCCTACTCCAAGAATCCCGATCTTAACCATTTTATTTACATCCCTCCAAAAATACTTTCAACTTATCCGCAGCTTTCTGGATACGCTCCTCGTCCGCGATCAGCGCGATCCTTACATACGCATCATCGCCGAATGCGATACCGGGGCTCACTGCCATATCTGCATGCTTGATCAGTTCTTCCGAGAACTTGAGCGACCCCATATGCATACACTGCTCGGGAATACGCGCCCAGACAAACATACTTGCTTTTGGCGTACCGATATCCCATCCTGCTTCATTGAATGCCTTGACCAGGTAGTCTCTTCTTCTCTGATAACGCGGTGCCGTCTCTTCATCGGCGATCGCGTAGTATTTGTTCAGCGTGTCGGCAGCAGCCAGCTGTACCGGGGTGAACATACCGTAATCAATCCAGCTTTTCAGTTTCTGAAGTGCCCCTACCAGACTTCTGTTACCGACAAGGAAGCCGACTCTCCATCCTGCCATATTGTAGGATTTTGAGAGCGTATAGGCTTCCACCGCAACATCTTTTGCTCCTTCCACCTGAAGGATAGAGGGTGATTTGTAGCCGTCAAATGCGATATCCGCATAGGCGATATCAGAGATCACATAGAAACGTTTTTTCTTCGCAAGTGCCACCAGTTTTTCGTAAAAATCCAGTGTCACCGTAGCCGTACTCGGGTTGTGTGGAAAGTTCACCAATACATACCTTACCGGCGCATGCTGGAGATCGATCGTAGATTCGATCAATTCAAGATATTTTGCCTCATCCACTTCATAGTTCTCTTCACTGAACGGTATTTTGATACCGATAGGCTTCGCCCCATTGATACTGAATGCATAAGCATGGATCGGGTAGGTAGGATCAGGTACCAGTGCGATATCACCAGGATTTGTTACCGCCTGTACCATATGGAAAAACCCGTCTTTGCTGCCCATTGTCGCTACCGCTTCACGCTCGGGGTCAAGATCTACATTATATTTTCTTTTATACCAGTTACAGATCGCTTCCCTAAGCTCCAGAAGCCCTTTTCCGCTTCCTGCACTGTAGCCGTGTGTACCATTTCTGCGGACATGCTCTATCAGAGACTCTACGATCTGCGGCGGGGTATCCTGATCGGGGTTCCCCATGGAAAAATCTACAACATCCCTACCCTCTTCCTTTGCCTGTGCTTTAAGCTCATCGATTGCTGCAAAGACATACTTTGGCAGTTTATTTATCTTTTCAAATTGAATTTCGTCAAACATTTCTACTCTTTACTATTTAATCTTTTTTTACTCTTGTTAGAAAATTATTCCGTCTCTATCCCGACACCTGCTTCTTCCTCGGAAATCCGGGCCGAACTTATCTCTTCTACTCTCTCTTTCTCTATCGCTATCGGCTCTACAGCCTCGACAACCGCTTTGAAGTCCGCCTCTTTTTCGTCCGCAGCAGCTTCCTCCTCTTCCACGATCACCTCTTTTTGATCGCTGTTTACGATTGTATTCCACTTTTGTTTGATCGCGTGAATGATATCCAGATCCTTCTGAGATGCACTCTCCATCGCATCCGCCTGCTCTGCAACCGGCTGAAGTGTATTGGAGTGTGACTTGTTGTACTTCGTGACAAAATACCAGGATGCATATGCCAGCAGTACCAGTACGATAAAGAGGAACCACTTTGGCTTTCTTCTTTTTCCCTCAACCAGCATACCTCTCATAACGATACTCTCCTCAGGAGGAACCTGCTCTGCATAGTAGGCCTGCGCTTCACTTTTCAATACGCCCAAATCAGCATCGAACTCACGTTCAATGATAGAGATAAAGCCCATCGCTTTCACTCTTTCGATCTTATCGAAATTCTTTTCCAGAAGATATTCGATATTCTCTTCAGAGATATTGGTTTTTTTGCTGATATTTTTAAGGCTGTGTTCTTCAAGAATATCACTTAACTGCATAGACCATCCTGTGTATTAATATCGCAGCCGCTGCACTCACATTGAGTGAATCAAACGCATGCTGCATTGTGATAGAAACCGTTGTATCTATCTTGGAAAGAACCTTTTTTGAAAGCCCTTTATCTTCACTTCCCATTACAAGAACCCTTTTGGGTGCGAAACTGCACCCTTCTACGGCCTCACCATCCATCGATGCACCGTAAAACTGATATCCCACCTGTTTAAGCTCGTTGATGTTATCCAGGATATTGTCACTGATCATAAATGGCATATCCAGCAATGCGCCCGCACTCGTCCGTGCAATCGCCGCAAAGTTAAGCTGTTTTACACCCGAGGCGATAATCGCACCTGCCCCCAAGGCATAGGCGCTTCTTGCAATAGCACCGATATTTCCGACATCCGTAAGGCCATCAAGTACCACAATAAAATCATTCTGTTTGATCCTTGCAAAACTTGCCTGAACAAAGGGGTTCATCTCTACCAGGATTCCCTGGTGATTGCCTCCCTTGGCCATCGCCTGCGCCCATTTTGGTTCCAAAAACTTGATCTTATCGTGATACTTGTGAAACAAAGGCTGAGGAAGGATCCCACTCTTCGCGATATAGACGGTTTGAACCTCTTCTTCTTTATGCTCCAGTGCATAAAAACAGACCTGTTTTCCATAAATGACCATGTGCGTGATTCTACCTTTTTTTTGCTGTTTAAGTGTTTATCAGTTCCTGATACCACTCTTTTACACTCCTGTCACTTAACAGAGAGAGGAGTTTTGCCTTGGGCTTTGGGGGAAGATCCATTGCCAATACCTCAGAAAAAGAGAGGCTCCTATCAACGCTTTTTTTCGCACTGATCACCACAACCCACTCGCCCCGGATCGTCTCATTTTTCAACGCTTCGTTCAACGCTTTTGCGCTGCCGCGGTAATAATGCTGATACTTCTTGCTCAGCTCTTTTGCCAGAAAAAGCTCCCTGCTTTCATCTGCTGCAACGATCTCTTCCAGAAGTTTTTCCAGCCTATGCGGCGATTCGTAAAGCACGGTGTTAAAGCCGTTGTCCATTGCTTCTGCCAGCGCTGCGGCCCGCTCTTTGCCTTTATGGGGCAAAAAGGCATAGAAGAGGAACTTCCCTTCTTCAAAACCTGAAGCTGCATAGGCTGTAGTGACTGCACTGGCCCCGGGGAGGACATCATAAGCGATACCATTGACCTGACAATACTCCACAAGTATCTGACCGGGATCAGAGATTACGGGCATTCCCGCATCACTGACATAGACCACGTTTTTACTTGCCAATACCCCACCATACTCTCCAAGACGCTCCTGACCGTTATGCTCATTAAAAGAGACAAAATCCGCATCAGGATATTTCATGGCAAAACGCTCTTCGAGGAGTCTGAGAAGCTTCTTCGTCTCTCTTGTATCTTCGCATAAAAAAAGTGCCGCTTCTTCAAAAAGCTTCATCGCTCTGATGGTGATATCTTGGGGATTACCGATGGGGGTGGGAATAAAAGTTAACAAAATTAGCCTTTAGAATGAGAGCTAAATTACTGGCATAAGCCAAAAGATGTCTACTTGCCTGAGCCTACTACCGAAGTAGATCCAGTGTTAGCAATCTCTTGCAGAAAGATTTGCCCGTATGGCAGGCTTTTTGCAAGAGACGAACCAGTATAACGGTTTGTTTGATAGATTACTGAAGGTTGAATTTCTTCTTGAACTTCTCAACTCTACCTGCAGCATCCACGATCTTCTCAGAACCTGTGAAGAATGGGTGGCACTCATTACAGATATCGATACTCATTGTTTCTCTATCTGATTTGACCTCA
>JAQVHV010000014.1:17501-28993 GCA_028696055.1 Sulfurovum sp. | reverse complement strand
ACAATCATTTTCATAACAGCAAGGAATATAAATTCATGGTACAAACGATACAAAATGATATTATTGATACACTGAAGTCAGAGCTCAATGAGCACCCGGTCTATAAAGCGGTGGAGACGATAGAAGATCTGAGATGCTTTATGGAGCACCATGTCTTTTCTGTATGGGATTTTATGTCATTGGTGAAGTACCTTCAGGCAGTGATCGCCCCGAGCCGTTCTCCTTGGACACCGCCAAGCGAGCCTGATCTGTGCCGTTTTATCAATGAACTGGTTTTGGAAGAGGAGGCTGATGAGATGCCTGATGGCAAAAGCTTTTTGAGCCATTTTGAGATCTATCTGCTTGCGATGGAGGAGATCGGTGCAGATACCACCAGGATCAGAAGATTTGTGGATACCGTAAAGAGCAGGGGGATCGAAGAAGCATTGCATCTGCCGGATATCCCCGAAGCCAGCAGAGCATTCACAACGACCACTTTCGGTTTTATCAATGAAAACGGACCGCACAAGGCTGCTGCTGCTTTGGCGCTGGGCAGAGAGCATATCATCCCTGTGATGTTCAAGGGGATACTCAAAAACATGCGCATCAACAAAAAACAGGCACCGATGTTTCACTACTATCTGGAGAGACACATCCATCTGGACGAGGGGTTCCACGGCCCCCTTTCTCTGAGACTTTTGAACAAGCTGTGCGAAGAGGATGCGCAGAAGGTAGAAGAGGCAGAGGATGCGGCGAAACTGGCTGTCACTGCAAGGATCGCATTTTGGAACGGTGTTTTAAAAGAGATCGCTTAGTGTGCGCATAAAGAAGTTTTTCAATAAAAGAGGAGTATCCATGACACTAAAAAAAGGCAGATACAGGCACTACAAAGGCAACGAATATGAGGTGCTGGATACCGCCCGGCACTCGGAGAGTGAGGAGTGGATGGTGATCTACCGTACCTGCTACGGAGATAAAAGTCTGTGGGTAAGACCCTATGGGATGTTCGTGGAGAAGGTGGAGGTTGCTGGCAAAATGGTGGAGCGTTTTAGCTATATCGGGGATTAGATCCCTTCCACTCTCCTTGCTTCAAAACTGACCAGTTCCCCCTCTTCAAAACGGAAAAAGATCTCGATGGGACGGCAGCATACTTCGCAATCTTCGATATAGTCACTCACCTCTTCACTGGGGTCAAGTACCATAGAGATCTGCTGCCAGCAGTAGGGGCAGGTAAAAAAGTGTTCCATCATTCTTCCTTTTTTCTAAAGAGTTTCGTCAGCCAGTCAGGCAGCATGCAGAAGTTGTCACAGTTGCCTTTTTTCTCACAGTGGGTGATACGGATGTTTCTGATAAGAAGTATCATAAAGCCTAGGGCAATGATAAGTTGTATAGAGCCTGCAAGCCATTGGTGGGAGAAAAGACTCTGGATCGCCAATACCAGCATCACAAGGGTAATAATAAGGCACATTTTTTCTTCTTTTTTGGTGTGATTGTACTATACTTCTTTCTAGATTTATACGATATATTATAGTAATTTTCAAAAGAGGATCAACATGTCACCAATTATTGAACACTTCAAAACACTCACACAGATTCCGCACTGCAGCCGGGAAGCGGATAAACTGATGGAGTTTCTGGTGCAGTTCGGAGAGGAGCGGGGATACAGTGTTGCGGTCGATGAAGCGAAAAACATCCTGATCCGTAAAGGTACTCCGAAGCTCTGCCTGCAGGCGCACTATGATATGGTCTGTATGGGGAAAGCACCTCAGATTGAAACATACGAAGGGGATGGGTTGATGAAGGCAAAAGACTCATCGCTCGGTGCAGATAACGGGATGGCGATCGCAATGATGATGGTGCTGATGGATGAAGGGGAGGAGCTTGAGTTTTTGATCACTTCCGATGAAGAGGTCGGGCTGATCGGAGCCAATGCCTTGGCTTTTGATCTGAAAAGCAGTGTCATGCTTAACATTGATACAGAAGAAGAAGCGGAAGTCTATATCGGGTGTGCAGGCGGTGTGGATATCACCGCATCAAAACAGGATACGTATATCGATGGCGTCGGAGAGTGCTATGAGGTAGCGGTCAAAGGTTTGGCAGGAGGACATTCAGGTGTGGATATCGACAAGGGGATCCCTTCAGCGATCAAGGTTTTGGGAGAGTATCTGCATCAAGAGGGAGTCACGCAGCTGGTCAGTCTGTATGCAGGCGAACGCCGCAATTCCATTCCTGCCAATGCCGTAGCGATCGTCTACTCCGAAAAACCGCTTGAAGAGAAAAGGGATGTCAGAACCAGAGTGCTGACAGAAAAGCCGAAAGTGCTCAAAGAGGGTGCCAGGGCCCTAGCGTTGATACACACTTTCAAACATGGGGTACACAGACAAAACAAAGAGCTTGGTATCCCCGATACCAGTATCAACCTGGCGATCGTCATGACCGATGAAAAAGGCGGGTTGCTCATCGAAACAAGTGCCCGTGCGATGAGCGCGAAGGGGCTCAAGGAGATATCCGGTGAGACAGTGGACCTTTTTAAGTCATACGCTTTTGAAGTGAAGCTTGTGGACAAATATCCATCATGGAAGCCCGATGTCAATGAGTTTACCCATTTGGTAAGCGAAGAGATGAAAAAGGTCTTCGGGAAGAGCAAAATGATGGCGATCCATGCCGGGCTTGAGTGCGGAGTGATCGCAGAGAAGTATCCGCAGATGAAATTCGCCTCGATCGGTCCAACGATCCGCTACCCGCACTCCACCAGAGAAGAGGTGGATCTAAAGTCTGTTGAGAGGACGTTTGAGGTACTCACTGGGATAGTGGATAAGTTTAAATAGTGTAGAGAGAAAGCAGGGAATCCGTTCAAGTCAACTCCATCGTTTTAGACCAGTGAAAACCTTATAAAACCCTCACCTATAGTACATTTTATAAGGTTTTCTATTTAAGGGCATAGATTTACGGCCCGTAAACATCGCAACAGCGGATAACCTTATAAAATATGTTAGATTATAAGGTTTTATTGGAATAGATCAAGAGCTTATAATCCAAGAACCTCTCTATATAATAAGTTTGTATCAATGCTTATTTACTTTTGTTAAATTCTGTTCTATCTCTCTAATATGTTTAATGTTAAATTGTTCCTCCGCTGATCGGATCATATTAAATTCTCGATACTTTTCAGGAATACTTTGTTCTTCTCTAGTCATATACTGAAACGGTATCTTGCAGATATACTTTGCAATATGATAAGAGTTATTTTTAGCTTCAATAAGAAAACTGTACTTTTTCTGCTCTCTTTTTGAAAGATGCTTAAATGAACCACCTGGTGTCATATATGCCCAGTGAACATACTCTTTATAGTTCTCGACAAATTTTAGAAAACTTGGATTATGACAAGGGTAGACATTATCCAAACGTTCTTCCATTCCATAAAGGTTTTCATATCCGAAAGTTGCTCCCCAATAATAAGCGACTTTCAATCTTGGCTGTGCTTCAAATGCTTTAGCTAATACTTTATCTTTACTCAATGCTTCATGTACATTGTCCAGTATGGCTAGATAATTTAGAAGTTTAGCTCGATATTCAGGTGTCTTGTAGATAATATTGCGCTTTTGTATATTATAACCGCTGTGTTGCCAGTCTGTCTCCAGTTGAGCCATATATGGAAGATACATGATAAAGTAAGGTGCCATGGCAGAAGTAACCAAATACTTGTCTATCCTCTCAAACTCCTGATCTTTGATTGTTTCTTTATACAGAACATCCATAGAGTTATAGATACTGTTCATTATTGATAATATATCCGGCTTCATAGAAGCAGAAGGATTAGTAAACTCTATTCCCTTTTTTAAATCTTCGTCAGATACGGGTGCATACATCGTTCTGGCATAAGCCATGAGATTGAACTTATAATTCCAGATCTCTCTTTCTGCATCACTTTTAGGGATATATTCATACATCTTTTTTAAGATATAAGTATATACTGCATCAAACGGTTTATAAAGTGCATGATTGGGATAGACTACTGATAAGACTGCTGTTTTCCAAAGTAAGAGATAATCACCTGCAATAGCATAAGACTTCGCTTCTTTATAAGGTCTATCCCCTATCAAGTAATCATTGACTCTGTCTCCATAAAAGAAAACCATTGAAATCAGGTAAACAACCGTAAAAGTTTTCAATATTTTTTTTGTTTTTCCTGTTTCAAAAAAAGCTGATTCTTTTTTCTGCTTTAATCTAATAATACCCTTGATAAACATCATAGTCAGCCAAATAAAACTGACTAGAATGATACCTCCGCCTATCACTAATAACCAAAATAAAAAAAAAGATTCGATATATGCCAACCTATTTCCCCTCTAGTTAGTATGAACATAAGTTTAGCTATATTGAAATGACAATTTCCTGATTTGTGGTATAAGAGGTGATATTAAGATTTTAAAACCTTATAAAATATATAATTTTATAAGGTTTTTCTTCTTTATGTTTTACCCTCATTTCCTGATAAGAAAATTGTCAGCATCATTATTTGATTTAGACCTTGAAGCCCTCTTTGCTCTTGCAGTATTCTTCCAGAAAACACCCTTCACACTCCGGTTTCAGTGCTTTGCACCTGTATCTTCCGAAGAGTACCATCGCCTGATGGAGCAGATGCAGGTCGGTTTTGAACTTCCGGGTAAGATCCTCTTCGGTTTTGACCGCCGTGGTGGCATCGCTGAGCCCCAGACGGTGTGCGACGCGGAATACATGGGTATCGACAGCCATGAGATTGGCACCGGTATATTCGATCATCACGACATTGGCGGTCTTCTGCCCGACTCCGGCAAGTTTGACCAGCTCTTTTTGTTCCAGCGGTACTTCACCCCCATAGTTCTCTACTACCGACTGTGCCATCTTGATGAGGTTTTTGGCTTTGTTGTTGAAAAACGAGCAGGTGTTGATATAGGACTTTACCTCTTCCAAGTCGGCATTGGCAAGACTCGCCGGGTCGGGATAGGTTTCAAAAAGTGCAGGGGTGATGAGATTGACACGTTTATCTGTACATTGTGCTGAGAGCATTACCGAAACGAGAAGCTCATAAAGGTTGCGATACTCCAGTTCCGTAACGGAGTCGGGATAGTGTTCCAGGAAGAGTGCCTTGATCGCTTCGATCTCTTTTCGGGTTGCTTTTTTGACTTTAGCCACGTGATTTAAACCTCTTTCTAACAATATTTCAATAAAATAGTATCCAAATTAAATTGAGAAGCATCCATGCATTAATGTATGATTTACCGATAGGGAGTATACTGCCTCTCATATTTAAAACTGAAGGAAGAATCAAAATGTTCAAACTCGCTAAAACATCACTTTTGGTTGCCGCTGCAACCCTTTCACTCTCCGCATCCGACCTGCTTTTGACTGTCAACGGGAAAAACATCACGAAAGATGATGCACAGGTCTTGGTATCAGCTGCTGCACCCAATGCCAACTATGCTGATCTTAAGCCTGAAGAGCAGGAAATGATCAAGGAGAGACTGATCGAAAAAGTTCTTTTCGGTGAGTTGGCAAAAAAAGAGGGGATCGAAAATGACCCCGAGTATCAAAAGAGCCTCGAGATGATCAAAGCCGAGCTGGCAATCAATATCTGGATGAAAAAACAGCTGGAAAATGTCGTTGTAAGCGACAGTGAGGCGAAAGAGTTTTATGAAAAAAACAGCGATAAGTTCGTGCAGGAGGCTACGCTCCAAGCAAGACATATCCTGGTAGAGTCGGAAGAGGATGCACAAAAGATCATCGATGCATTGAAGTCTCTGCAGGGCAAAGCGCTCAAGGAGAAGTTCATTGCACTGGCAAAAGAGAAATCGACAGGCCCATCTGCACCTAACGGTGGAGATCTGGGTACCTTCAAAAAGGGGCAGATGGTCCCTTCCTTCTCTGAAGCTGTATGGGCGCTTGAGGAAGGCAAGATCACCACAAAACCGGTCAAAACGCGCTTCGGATATCATGTGATCTACCTGGAGAAGAAAAACCCGGCATCCAAGGTTGCCTACAATGATGTAAAATCTCAGATCATCGCTACGCTGAAACAGAAACAGTTTACTGCCAAGATCCAGGAGATGGCGAAAGAGCTGAAGAAAAAGGCGACGATCGTTGATCCGGTAAAAAAAGAAGAGACCAAATAATCAATCAAAGGAAGAAGAATGAAAAAAAATCTCGTTGGTGCAGGTGCTGCAATACTTATTTCAATATCAGGCCTATCGGCTGATACACTGAAAAATTCATTGATGTCGGCAGATAAAGATGATACGCCCATGGTGAACCTGGATAATCTGAAGCTGGACAAAAAAGAGAAAGAGAGTAGGCCAGACAGTGCCGTAGTGGCTACGATCAATGGTCAGAATATCACGAAAGAGCAGGCAGATCAGTATCTGGCACTCAGGACACAGGGGCGGGCAACCAACTTTGACAAATTGCCAGGCGATGAACAGAGACTTGCGCTTATCAATGAGATGGCAGTTCCTAATCTTGCGGCAATCAAAGCCAATGAAGAGTTGAATGCCGAGGAGAAAAAGGCAGCAATTTCAAGATTTTGGATGCAAAAAAAGCTCTCAACGACAAAAGTCACGGACGAGGAAGCAAAAAAAGCCTATGATGACCTGATTAAGGCGGTGAAAGAGGCTGCTAAAAAACAGTCAAAAGAAGCGCCTAAATTACCGACTTTTGAAGAGGCAAAAAGAGAGATTATGCTACAGCTGGCACAAGAGAAAATCACCAAAGAACTCTTAAAAAACGGAAAAGTAAAACTCAAATAATCTAAACCCTTTATTTGTAAAAATCGGGTAGAATACGGCGATTAAACTTGATGAAGGAATGAAATGTCTACAAGAGTAATGGATGTAATCCCGGCGGGTGTCGTCACCGGGGATGATCTTACAAAACTTTTCCAGATAGCGAAAGAGGAGGGGTTTGCACTCCCCGCAGTCAATGTCGTCAGTACAATGTCTGTCAATGCTGTCATCGAAGCAGCGAAAAAAGTGAACTCTCCGGTGATTATACAGTTTTCAAACGGTGGAGCGGCATACTATGCAGGAAAAGGGCTTCCGTCAGATGAAGCTGCCATCCTGGGAGCGATCTCAGGTGCGCAGCATGTACATACCGTTGCAAAAGCTTACGGTGTCCCTGTAATCCTTCATACGGACCATGCAGCGAGAAAACTCCTTCCCTGGATCGATGCGCTGCTTGATGCCAGCGAAGCACATTTTGAAAAACACGGTGTGCCGCTTTACTCTTCACATATGCTTGACCTCTCCGAAGAATCACTTGAAGAGAATATCGCAACATGTAAAGCGTACCTTAAGCGTATGTCCAAGATGGGCATGACACTTGAGATCGAACTGGGTGTAACCGGTGGTGAAGAAGACGGTGTAGACAATTCTCACATCGACAACGCTCTGCTCTATACACAGCCTGAAGAGGTAGCCTATGCCTATGAAGAGCTAAGCAAGATTTCGGACAGGTTCACGATCGCAGCATCGTTCGGTAATGTACACGGGGTGTATAAACCTGGAAATGTCGTATTGACACCGAAGATCCTCGATAATTCACAAAAATATATCCAGGAGAAGTTCGGTACAGCTGAAAAACCGGCAAACTTTGTTTTCCATGGCGGATCGGGTTCGGAACTGGATGACATCCGTGAAGCGATCGGTTACGGCGTGATCAAAATGAATATCGATACAGATACGCAGTGGGCATTCTGGGACGGTGTACGGGACTATGAAGCAGAGTACCATGACTATCTCCAGGGGCAGATCGGTAACCCTGAGGGTGAAGATAAGCCTAACAAGAACTACTATGACCCCCGCAAATGGTTGAGAAGAGGTGAGGAGTATATGGTGGCTAGACTTGAAAGAGCATTTGACGATCTAAATTGTATCAACAGAAACTAATAGCCTCACCCTTACAAACGGTTACTTTTGAAGGTCACTCTTTTTATCTTAAAAGAGATGACCTCCTTCATCCGGATTTCTCCGGAAACAAAGCCCGCAAATTCCACTATTTTTTAACCCATGATTTCCCCGCTGTTCGGAAGATAGTCTCCTATGGTTCGGCACAGTCCAATGCGATGTATTCACTCTCGGTTCTGGCAAAGATAAAAGGATGGGAGTTTGAGTATCATGTGGATCATATCGCAGAGTATCTGAAGGAAAATCCTCACGGGAACTATCAGGCGGCATTAAATAATGGAATGTTGTTACATGCAGGTCGGGGTCTCCCCGCCACGGCAATAGATAAAGATGTACTTTTCATAGAAGAGGGCGGCAGGCAAAAAGAGGCAGAGTACGGTATCAGGATTTTGGCCGAGGAGATCATATCCTGGCAACAAGAGCAGGGGATAGAAAAGCTGAATATCTTTTTACCCTCCGGCACAGGATCTACTGCACTTTTTTTACAAAAGCATCTCCCCTCCAGCAGTGTTTATACTACGCCGTGTGTCGGAGGCAGGGAGTATCTCAAAAAGCAGTTTTTAGAGCTGGAGGCAGATGAACAGTTTCATCCGACTGTGTTGACTCTGGAGAAAAAACACCATTTTGGCAAGCTTTATAAAGATAATTATAAAATTTGGCTAAAATTACAACAACAGACGGGAGTGGAGTTTGATCTGCTTTATGATCCGCTTGGATGGCGGGTTCTACTGGAGCATATCGGGCTTTTTGAATCTCCGGTTCTCTATATTCATCAAGGCGGTGTTTTAGGGAATGAGAGTATGCTCCCCAGATACCGGAGAAAATTCCCTCTGGTAAGTGAAGAGCGAATAGAGAAGGAATAGCATGAAGATTTTTTACAGCAGTGATGATACGTTTGAAGCAAACTTTGCCGAGCTTTTGGAACGCGGCAAAATGGATATCGAAGGCGTGACAGGTATTGTCAACGGACTTCTTAAAGAGATCAAAGAGGATGGAAACAGCGCGCTCAGGGCCCAGATAGCAAAATTTGACAGATGGGAGCCTCAAAGCGATGAAGCGCTGATGGTTTCGACTGAGGCGATGGCAAAAGCCTATGAGTCGATCGATCCGAAACTGCGTGAGGCACTCCACCTTGCCTATGACCGTATCGAGGCATATCACCAAAAACTGATGCCGAGTACGTGGATGGATGAGGACAAAACAGGTTCTATCCTTGGTCAAAAGGTCACCGCGGTAGACAGGGCAGGGCTGTATATCCCGGGCGGCAAGGCAGCCTATCCGAGTTCGCTGCTGATGAACGTCATTCCTGCGCAGGTGGCAGGTGTAGAAGAGATCATTGTATGTACACCTACACCGGATAACGAGATCAATGAGCTGTTGCTTGCAGCATGCCACCTCTGCAAGGTGACAAAGGTCTTCAAAGTAGGCGGAGCCTCTGCGATCGGTGCCATGGCATACGGAACAGAGACTATTCCGAAAGTCGATGTGATCACCGGCCCCGGCAATATCTTTGTCGCGACGGCCAAAAAACTGGTATACGGTGAAGTCAATATCGATATGATCGCAGGGCCGTCTGAGATCGGTATCCTGGCAGATGAGACAGCCAGAGAGGACTACTTGGCGATAGACCTTCTCTCGCAGGCGGAACACGACGAGATGGCAAGTTCGATCCTGATCACGACGGACAGTGAGCTGGCGAACAGGGTCAGTGACAAGGTAGAGGAGTTCCTCGGAACACTCAGCCGCGAAGCGATTGCAAGAAAGTCTATCGAAGAGAGAGGTGCGATCATCGTGACTTCGAGTATGGAAGAAGCGATCGATATGATGAACGAGATCGCACCGGAGCACCTTGAGGTGGTCACCAAAGATCCGATGAGCCTGCTTGAGAGCATCAGACATGCCGGAGCGATCTTCCTGGGTGAGAATACCCCTGAACCGGTGGGTGACTATATCGCAGGACCGAACCATACGCTTCCTACAGGCGGAACAGCGAAGTTCTACTCACCGCTTAGCGTAGAGCACTTCATCAAAAAGTCCTCGATCATCTCGATGAGCAAAGAGGGGATCAATGCGATTGGCGATGCGTGTGCTTTGATCGCCAATACTGAAGGATTGACGGCGCATGAAGAGTCTGTAAGGATTCGTTTACGAGACTGATTTCTCAAAAATAATATTTCACCTCATTCCCGCTCTTCTTGAGTGGGATAATTTCATTTATATTCCGCTAACTATCTCATGCTATAATAAGCTAATAAGCATTAAGAGGTATATTTCATGAATCTCATCGGAAACATCACTGCTCCATTCAGTTCACTCAGTGACAAGCTCAAAGATCAGATCGATCTGGCCATACAGGAGAGAGCCGTATTGGCACTGAAGTCGGAGCTTACCATGCGACACAAAAGCTTTGATGACTATAGTGATGAAGAGTTGGAGATCATGCTGTCCGAAGAGAAACGAAAGATCACGGACTCCCTGAAGACAAAATCCCTGTTGGCAGTTCTGGCACTGCTTGGCATCAGTCTCATCTAAGGTGCAAATATATGGTACGACAAGTCAGATCATTTATACTTTGGACACTTATCTATCGTTTTCGCAGAAGACTTACGATCGTAGCAGTCTTGCTCTCTATGGTATTGCTGTCACAATGGATCTATGGGGATATTGTAGAGTATCTGCGGCTTTCAGAGAATGTAGCGTATCTTTCGTATGCATTGGCAGGCAAATGGATCGTTATCTTTTCCAATATTGCCATTTCTGCCTATCTGATACTCACCATGTTCCGCAAAGAGGAAAAAAAAGATAAAAAGAGTAGATCAAAAGAAAAAAAGAGAGAGGAAAAGGTCTTATCCGTAGATACACTGACCGATAGAGAGCGATCTTTTTTAACACGGAAGATACGTTCTAAAGCAGAGATATTGATGGATAAAAAATGATTTTTTATTGTTTTAAAAAGTGGCGCGGCGGACGAGGCTCGAACTCGCGACCCCCTGCGTGACAGGCAGGTATTCTAACCAACTGAACTACCACCGCACCGTAAAAGATAGAACAAAACTAGTTTTGTGAGCATTCTGCTGAAGAAAACCCAGTGTTATCGTAGTGAAATGGACTTTGTTCATTTCGCGTTCTAATTAATAATAATGGTGGTCGCTACAAGACTCGAACTTGTGACATCTACCTTGTAAGGGTAGCGCTCTACCAACTGAGCTAAGCGACCGGAATAACAATAATGAAAATGGTGACCCATCATGGATTCGAACCATGGGCCCACTCCTTAAAAGGGAGTTGCTCTACCAGCTGAGCTAATAGGTCATACAATAAAACTTCTTTTATGCGCTGACTTCTGAAGTCAACCATAAAATAATAAGTGGCGCGGCGGACGAGGCTCGAACTCGCGACCCCCTGCGTGACAGGCAGGTATTCTAACCAACTGAACTACCACCGCATTGTGCTTCCAACTCTTAGAGTCGAGGCTGAAATTATACTTATCTTAAACTTAAAGTTAAGCTAAGTTTTTATGGTGGTCGCTACAAGACTCGAACTTGTGACATCTACCTTGTAAGGGTAGCGCTCTAC
>JAQVHV010000014.1:0-17491 GCA_028696055.1 Sulfurovum sp. | reverse complement strand
ACCGTAACTGTTATATTTGGCGACCCCTAGAGGATTTGAACCTCTGTGTCTGCGATGAAAACGCAGCATCCTTGGCCACTAGATGAAAGGGTCATCTAGATCCAAACAGTCATAAATAAAAGCAACTGAGTTGCATGAGCTTCCCGTTGAGGAAAACTTCAGTAATAATGGTGACCCATCATGGATTCGAACCATGGGCCCACTCCTTAAAAGGGAGTTGCTCTACCAGCTGAGCTAATAGGTCATTTTTTACTCGTTCACTTGTGAATAAGTGGACGGAATTATAGCTCAGAATACTCTTGTTGTCAAGGGTTTTTGAGAAAAAATTAAGAAATTAAATTTTTCTCTAAAAGTTCAATGGCAAAAGCAGTTGCCTGTTCCTGTACCTGATGTCGGTCTCCTTTAAAGAGACAGTGGCGAACTTCATTCTTTCCGGCAGGTGTACGCAACCCTATATAGACAGTGCCCACAGGCTTAAACTCTGTACCACCGGTCGGACCTGCAATGCCTGAGACTGCCAGGGTATAATCAGAGGCTGCCATCTTTTCCATCCCCTCAAGCATATATTCCACGCACTCTTGACTGACGGCACCTTTGGTTTCCAATATCTCTTTGGGTACCCCCAGCCACTGTTCTTTGATCTCATTTGCATAGGTGACGCATGAGCCGTGAAGGATGGCAGATGAACCTGACACCGCCGTAAAAGCAGCTGCGATCCGTCCGCCTGTACAGCTCTCAGCAAAACTGACGGTCTGGTTTCTCTTGCTCAGCATTTTGATAAGGTTCTCAACAATTTTTTCTATGTTTTCCATTATTGAAGTATAGCATATATGTCGAGAGATCCGGAGATTATGATTTTTGATTCAATGATAACAAGTCACAGTGGCGGCGCACCTTTGGGAACTTTTTCTAAAAGCGTTCTATAATACTCTTTTAGATACAATCACGAGATAATAATCACGAGGCCGGACCTCACTAAGGTGTTATCACAGATGGATTTTAAAGAGACGTTACTCCTTCCTAAAACAGACTTCCCGATGCGCGGAAACCTCCCCAACAATGAACCAAAGAAATACAGTGCCTGGTTTGATGCGGACATTTATGAACAAATGAAAGCAAAACGTGCCGGTGCTGAGATGTTTACACTGCATGATGGACCTCCGTATGCAAATGGAGATATCCATATCGGACATGCACTCAACAAGATACTCAAAGATATCATTCTAAAGTATAACTACTTTCAGGGTAAAGCAGTACGTATGACGCCGGGCTGGGACTGTCACGGGTTGCCGATCGAACAGAAAGTCGAAGAGAAGCTCGGCAAGGAGAAAAAAGAGGCGATGCCGACAGAGAAGTTCAGAGAACTTTGTAGGGCACATGCAGCAAACTTCGTTGATATCCAGAGAGAAGGGTTTAAATCTCTCGGATGTATCGCTGACTGGGACAACCCTTATGTCACGATGGATTTCAAGTTTGAAGCCAATATCTATAGAACACTTTGTGAAGTGGCAAAGAGAGGTCTGCTGGTTGAACGTCACAAACCTATCTTCTGGTCATGGGCAGCACAGACAGCACTGGCAGATGCAGAAGTCGAGTATGAGGATAAAGAGGACTACTCGATCTATGTACACTTCGAACTGAGCGATGCGGCCAAAGAGAAGATCGGTGTCGAGGGGAAAGCGGGTCTTGTGATCTGGACGACGACTCCCTGGACGCTTCCGTCAAACACCGGTATCGCGATCAACCCCGAAGAGATGTATGTGTTGACTGATGATGGACACATCGTGGCTGATGCGAGATATGACACGATGATCGAAGAGGGGGTTGTAAGCGGGCATGCCGGCAGAAAGCTTGCCGCAAATGAGTTGGAAGGTCTTTTGGCGATCAACCCGCTCAACGGGCGCAGTTCGAAGATCGTCCTTGGCGATCATGTTACGATGGATGGCGGTACGGGATGTGTACACACTGCTCCGGGACACGGAGAAGATGACTACAGGGTAGGACTCAAATACGGTCTTGATGTGGTGATGCCGGTGGATGAGAGAGGATGCTACGATGAATCTGTTGCAGGCCTTAACCTTCTTCCGGATGCTGAAACGTTTGTAGGGATGCATATCTTCAAAGCAAATGAACCAATCCTTGAACTGCTTGGAGAAAACCTCCTCAAACAAAGCAAGTTCGTACACTCATACCCGCACTGCTGGAGAACGAAAAAACCATTGATCTACAGAGCAACCAACCAATGGTTCATCTCAGTAGACGATACGGCAAAAGGCGAAGACAAATCGTTGAGGCAGACAGCACTTGATGCCATCGAAGAGGTGGCATTCTTCCCGGCTTCAGCGAAAAACAGGCTCAAGCCGATGATCGAAGGACGTCCTGACTGGTGTATCTCACGCCAGAGAAGCTGGGGGGTTCCGATCGCATTCTTCAGAAGCAAAAGCACCAAAGAGGTGATCCTGGATGAAGAGGTGCTTGATCATGTTGCATCACTGTTTGATGAGAAGGGTGCGGATGCATGGTATGAGATGAGTATCGCCGAACTGTTGCCTGAAGGAAGCGAATACAACCCGGATGACCTTGAGAAGATCAATGATATCCTGGATGTATGGTTTGACAGCGGTTCGACATGGAACTCTGTGATCAAGAGCGGCAACTATGATGCGGGAGAGTATCCTGCCTCTCTCTATATAGAAGGAAGTGACCAGCACAGAGGTTGGTTCCAGAGCTCGCTGCTTCTTTCTGCCGCGATCACAGGGCAATCTCCCTACAAGAGACTGATCACTCACGGATTTACCGTGGATGAGAAGGGTGAGAAGATGTCCAAGTCCAAGGGGAACGTCGTAGCCCCTGACAAAGTGGTGAAGGAGTACGGTTCGGAGATCCTCAGGCTATGGGTGGCGCTTTCGGATTACCAGTCAGACCTCAAGATCTCGGACAATATCCTCAAGCAGACAGCAGAACAGTATAGAAAGATCCGCAATACCTTCAGATTTCTGCTTGCAAACGTGGATGACCTGGATGCAGTTGTGCCGGTTGAGTCCTATGGAGAGCTTGATCGATGGATTCTTGCCAAAGCGGGTGAGGTCTTTGCTTCGATCAAAGCTTCTTTTGAGGCAAATGACTTCCTTAAAGGGTTTGCGACGCTCAACCACTTCCTGACCAATGAACTTTCAGGTATCTATATGGATATCTGCAAAGACAGACTCTACTGTGACGCAAAAGAGAGCACAACCAGAAGAGCGGCGCAGTCGGCAATGGCACTGATAGCCAAATCGATGCTGGGACTTGTTGCGCCGGTATTGACCTACACAGCAGATGAGATCCTGGAGTATGCCCCGGCGATCTTCAAAGGAGAGATGGAAAATATCTTCGACCTTCTCTATACGCCGCTTCCGGCTATGGAGGCACCGTTTGATGTTTCGGCGCTTATGCAGATCAGGGAAGGTTTCTATGAAGAGGTAGACAAGCTTAGAAAAGAGAAACTGATCAAAGCAACATTGGAACTTGAACTGGTCGGAGAGATCGACGGCTTTAGCAGCGAGAAAGATATGGAAGACTGGTTTGTCGTATCTGCTGTAAAGGCTGTAAGCGAAGGTGAAAAGCTGGCTGGTTTTGAGGTTGCCGGAAAAACATACGCTATCCACAAAGCAACTGCGTGCAAATGTCCAAGATGTTGGAAGTTTGTGTCAGACAGTGAAGAGGAAGTATGTGCAAGATGTGCTGAGGTGGTAAGCTGATGTTTGACCTGAGCCGCCCTGTACCAAATGAGGTGATCATCGGGTCGATCATCATCATCTTCGGGCTGGTAGCTGTTGGTCTGGGCCTCGTGGCGTACTATAAAAAGAAGCTAAACAAGTAGTAAGGAAGAAAGTGTGATCACATTAAAAGAAGCATTAGCAAAGTCCAAAGAGGAGCTGGCAGAGATCAGGGCAGCGCTTGAAGAGAAGGCAAAAGCGAGTGACCTGAATGCCTATGTGGGATTTGAGAGTTCGGGCGAGGGTGTGCCTATCCTGGTCAAAGACAATATCCAGGTCAAAGGATGGTCTGTCACTTCCGCATCGAAGATCCTTCAGGGGTATATCGCTCCGTATGAAGCTACTGCGATCAAAAACCTGAAAGAAAATGGGATGATGGCATTCGGCAGGGCGAATATGGATGAGTTTGCGATGGGGTCGACGACCGAGAGTTCCTACTACGGGATCACTAAAAACCCGCATGATACAAGCAGGGTACCGGGAGGAAGTTCGGGTGGTTCGGCTGCCGCTGTTGCCGCGGGTATCGCCATTGCTGCACTGGGTTCGGATACGGGCGGGTCGATCAGACAGCCTGCTGCATACTGCGGCGTGGTCGGGATGAAACCGACATACGGGCGTGTCAGTCGTTATGGTCTTGCTGCCTATGCTTCAAGCCTTGACCAGATCGGACCGATCACGCAGAATGTCGAGGATGCGGCGATCCTCTATGATGCGATCAAGGGCCATGACGAGAAAGACTCAACTTCTGCGGATTTTGAGATCGAAGATATCGCAAACAACATGAATCCCGATAGAAAACTGACGATTGCGGTGATAGACAACTATATCTCCGAGGCGGACGGGGATGTACAGAAAGCCTATGCCGATACGGTAAAAGCGCTTGAGGAGGCAGGACATACGATCGTGCATAAAAATATGCAGAATACCAAGTATGACATCGCTACCTACTATATCCTGGCAACAGCGGAAGCGGCTACAAACCTGGCACGGTTTGACGGTGTAAGATACGGGACCAGGGCAGAGTCGAAAACCACTGAAGAGCTCTTCTTTCACACAAGAACCGAAGGGTTTGGTGAAGAGGTGAAGCGTCGTATACTGCTTGGAAACTTCGTACTCTCATCCGGATTTTACGATGCCTACTATCTCAAGGCACAGAAGGTAAGACACCTGATCCAGGATGAGTTCAACGCGATCTTTGATGCATGTGATCTTATCCTCTCTCCTGTCGCACCATCGGTGGCACCGAAGATCGGGGCGAATGAGGATCCGCTGGAGATGTACAAAAGTGATATGTATACGATAGCGATCAACCTTGCAGGACTTCCTGCCATCTCGCTTCCTGTAGCCAAAAATGACGAGGGAATGCCGGTTGGTCTGCAGCTTATCGCCAGGAAGTTTGATGAAAAAACGCTGTTTGACGGTGCTCTGAGTATGGAAAGAGCCGTAAATTATCCAAAAGCTAAGCTTTTCTGAGGTGAAAACCGAAGCTTCAGTGAGAGGAATTGATAAGAAGCTTTGCTTTTTATCAAGGAGAAAATACTATATACTAATATAAAGGATCACACCACAATGAATATTAAAAAAAGAGCACTGACATTTGAAGACGTACTACTGGTTCCACAGCATTCGACTGTACTTCCAAAAGAGGTATGCATCAAGACAAACCTCACAAAACGCGTAACACTCAACACTCCTATCGTATCTGCGGCGATGGATACTGTTACAGAATACAGAGCTGCGATCGCTATGGCACACCTTGGAGGAATCGGGATCATTCATAAGAATATGGATATCGAAACTCAGGCCAAACAGGTGACAAAGGTAAAAAAATCTGAGAGTGGTATTATCATTGATCCTATCTACATCGCTCCTGACAAAAGTGTGGGAGATGCAGATGCCCTGATGGCTGAATACAGGATATCAGGAGTCCCGGTAGTTGATGCAGAGATGAAACTGATCGGTATCATTACCAACCGAGATATGCGTTTTATCACCGATATGACACAGAAAGTTTCTGATGTGATGACTCCCGCACCTTTGATCACGGCAAAAGTGGGTACGACTCTTGATGAAGCGGCAAAAATGCTTCAGGAGCATAAAGTTGAGAAACTTCCGCTGGTTGATGATAACAATGTGCTTCAGGGACTTGTGACGATCAAAGATATCGAAAAACGTGAAAGATTTCCAAATGCCAACAAAGATGAGCACGGTCGTCTAAGGGTAGGTGCAGCGATTGGTGTGGGACAACTGGACCGTGCCAAAGCTCTGGTAGAGGCAGGAGTAGACGTGATCGTGCTTGACTCCGCACACGGACACTCCCAGGGGATTATCGATACACTCAAAATGATCAAGGCAGAGCTTGATGTCGATGTGATCGCAGGGAATATCGCAACGGGTGCGGCAGCGAAAGACCTGATCGAAGCAGGGGCGGACGCGGTAAAAGTAGGTATCGGGCCCGGTTCGATCTGTACGACCCGTATCGTAGCGGGTGTGGGTGTACCTCAGATGTCGGCGATCGACGAGGTGGCAGAGGTGGCAAATGCAATGGGTGTACCGGTAGTAGCAGATGGCGGTATCAGGTATTCCGGTGATTTTGCCAAAGCCTTAGCCGTGGGTGCGAGTTCAGTCATGCTTGGTTCGGCGTTGGCAGGTACCTATGAGGCTCCAGGTGAGATGATCCTCTTTAACGGCAGACAGTTCAAAGAGTACAGAGGTATGGGAAGTATCGGTGCGATGACCAAAGGAAGCACCGACAGATACTTCCAGGAGGGTACGGCCGCGGACAAACTGGTTCCCGAAGGGATCGAAGGACGTGTACCGTACAGAGGAAGGATCGCTGATGTGATCCACCAGATGGTGGGAGGACTGAGATCCTCCATGGGGTACTGCGGTTCAAAAGATATCAAGACATTCTGGGAGAAAGCAGAGTTTGTTGAGATCACATCCGCAGGGCTGAAAGAGTCTCATGTACATGATGTAACGATCACCAAAGAGTCTCCGAACTACTTTTCATAAGTATAAAATATCCAAAGTATAACTTTGGGTATTTACTTTACTTCTTCATCATTTCTCCCCATTATAAAAGCATAAAAAAGTATAAAATTCGCTTCACTGCAAGCATTCAATAGCTATAATTGATCTACTATATATCAGAGAAGGAACTCTAATGAAGCAACAGACACTTGCGATCCATGCAGGATATGAAAAAGATGAACAGAGAACAATGACGGTACCGATTTATATGAGTACAGCATTTGATTTTGGGAGTGCAGAATTTGCAGCGAGTAGTTTTAACCTTGAGCAAGGCACCGACAATGTTTATACAAGAGTAGGAAATCCGACTTCAGCTGTATTTGAAAAACGTATGGCTGCTATGGAAGGCGGTGCTGCGGGATTGGCTTTGGCAAGTGGAATGAGCGCTATATTTTACAGTATACTCAATGTTGCAGAAGCAGGTGACAATATTGTATGTGCAACACAACTCTATGGAGGAACAGTAACATTGTTCACCCATACACTTAAACGCCTTGGCATTGAAGCCAGAATGTTCAATGTCCACGACCATGAAGAGATGAAAGCGTTGATTGATGAAAAAACAAAGTGTATTTTCTTTGAAAGTATTACTAACCCCAGTATCGATGTGCCTGATTTTGAAGCAATAATCAATGAGGCAAATGCCCACGGTATCATCACTATTGTTGATAATACCGTGGCAACTCCTGTGTTATGTCAGCCTTTACTTTTAGGCGCTGATGTGGTCGTCCATAGTGCGAGCAAATACACAACCGGCCAGGGATTAGCGATAGGTGGAATTGTAGTTGAGCGGGTAAATCTTGTTGAAAAAATTGCCGGTAACAATAGATATAATCACTTCAATGAACCTGAAGTCAGTTACCATGGTTTGGTCTTTTCAGACTCTGTTGTAAGTGGAATACTGTTTACTTTCAGAATGAGAATGGTTTTAATGAGAGATACAGGTGCAGTCATAAGTCCTTTTAACTCATGGTTGTTTATACAAGGCCTTGAAACGCTTCCTCTTCGTATGAAACAGCACTCTGAATCAGCATTGGCCATCGCAAAACATTTGGAGGCTCACCCAAAAGTGAAGAGAGTCAATTATCCGGGACTTGAATCAAATCATAATTATGTGATGGGTCAGAATTACTTTAACGGGGGACACAGCGGACTGCTTTCTTTTGAGGTGGAAGATAGAGAGGCAGCGCAAAAGATCGTAGACGCTACTGAGATTTTTTCTATTGTTGCCAATATCGGGGATAGCAAGTCTATTATTACGCATCCGGCAAGTACTACACATCAGCAGCTTTCTGAACAGGAACTCATTGATGCCGGGGTACCGGGTGGGTTGATAAGACTCTCGGTAGGGCTTGAAGATACGCAAGATCTGATCGCTGATCTTGAAAAGGCTTTAGGGTAACCGTAGGTCGGGATATCCTTATCCCGGCGTTTTGTTGAAAAGCAAAAAATTATTGCCGGAGTGAGGACACCCGACTTATAGATATAAATAATGAAGTATTGATAGACATCAGTCTCGCTTTAAACCCAAATTAGATAAAATATCGCAATTAACAAATACCGGTAAAAAGCAGTCAATGAAAATCGAAACAAAAATCGCACATTTTAGCAGTCCATTGTATCTTGAGAGCGGGCGTATACTCGAGCCCTATGAGATCGCTTATGAGACATACGGAGAGCTCAATGAAGATAGATCCAATGTGATATTGGTCTGTCATGCACTCAGCGGTTCGCATCATGCTGCAGGAGTCTATGAAGGTGACAGAAAAGCAGGCTGGTGGGATGGTCTTATCGGTGATGGGAAGGCGGTTGATACGACGAAATATTTTGTGGTCTGCAGCAACACGATAGGATCATGCTTCGGGAGTACCGGCCCGATGAGCAACAATTATCCAAGCTATGAACCCTACAGGCTCAAATTTCCGGTCGTAACGATCAAGGATATGGTAAGGGCACAGATGCAGCTGCTCTCCGATCTGGGGATATACCATGTACGTGCGATCATAGGCGGCTCGATGGGGGGAATGCAGGCGCTTCAGTTTGCCGTGGACTACCCGAATTTTGCCGATGAGATCATCTCTCTTGCTGCAACCTATGCGACACGCCCATGGACTATCGCCTTTAACAAAGTAGCGATGGAAGCGATCCGCAAAGACCCAAGATTCAAGCATGGGAACTATGCACGTGATGCTTTTAAAGAGGAGGGGCTTGACGGGCTGGCGATCGGCCGTATCGCAGGGCATATCTCTTATCTTTCTCCGGAGTCCATGGATAAGAAGTTTGGCCGCAACTATGTGAGCAATGACGGACTCTTTGAACTCTTTGGCCGGTATGAGGTAGAGCGATATATGGAGTATAACACTGCAAATTTTGCACGGATGTTTGATCCTCTCAGTTATCTCTATATCGTCAAAGCGATCAACACATTCAATCTCAGCCGGGGGTATGACTCTCTGCATGATGCGATACTGCGCATCAAAGCCAGGGTGCATCTGATCAGCTTTAAGACAGACTATCTCTTCTTTCCGTGCGAGATGGAGCATATTGCAAAGATGCTTGAGAGAAACGGCCAGTCATACAGCTACAAAGAGGTGGAGAGCGATTACGGGCATGATGCTTTTTTGGTGGAGCTGGATAAGTTTGAAGAGGATATAAGGAGCGTCTTGTCATGAAAAACGAAACTTTCGAAGAGAAGCTGGAGCATTCCAAAGCGTTGCTTGAAAAGCTTATGAAGCCGGATATAACATTGGAGGAGTCCGTCAGACTGTATGAAGAAGGACTCAATACGATCAAGGAAGCACAGAAACTGATCGAAGAGGCGAAGATCAAAGTCTCTGTGATAGAACAGTCCAATCAAGATGTGAGTGATGCGTAAACAACTTGTAGTCGCCGCACTTCAACTGCCTACACTTGGTATGAATGCAACCAGACTGGAGTTCTATCTCAAGCAGGCACATCAGCGGAAAGCCGATGTGATACTGCTAGGAGAGTATGTGCTTAATCACTTCTTTAAAGAGTTTGAAAAGATGTCAAAAGCAATGCTCAAAGAGCAGACGCGCAAACATATAGAACTGTTAAAGAAGTTTGCCGAAAAATATGACATTACGTTTATCGCACCGATCATCCTGACCAAAAAGGACGGGTTTCATAAAACGATAGCAAAGGTAACCCCTAAAAGTATCAGCTATTATGAACAGCAGATACTGCTTCCCTATGCACATTGGAACGAGAAGAGGTTTTTTGCCAACAAAACTACAGATTTGCTGAAATCACCTATGAGTTTCTCTGTCAAAGGGTTTAAGGTGATGGTGATGGCGGGGTTTGAGCTGCACTTTGATTATTTTTGGCAAAAGGTGACAGAAAAAAAAGCGGATCTGGTGCTTTTGCCTACCGCTTCGACTTTCGGCTCGCATAACCGCTGGAGAGAGATCATCAAGACAAAAGCATTTCTGCACGGCTGTTTTATCCTGCGGGCCAATCGCCTGGGTGAATATCAGGATGAGGATGTCAAGTGGAGGTTTTACGGCGATACGATGCTTGTAAATCCCGAGGGTGAAGTGGAGATGATGCTCGAGGACAAAGAGTCGATGCTGATTGAGGTGATAGAGAAGGATGAGGTCACCGAACATCGTAAAGCATGGGGATTTGAACGCGAATTGAAAGGACGTATATGATGCAAGAGATGGTAACGCAGGAAGAGTATTTTAATCGTCAGATTCAACTATGGGGTTCAAGCATACAGCAGAGTCTCCAGAAAAAAAAGATCGCGGTCATCGGTGCTGGTGGGCTGGGGTGCAGTCTGGCAATGGCACTGGGAACTTCAGGGATCGGCGAGATACATATGGTCGATTTCGATACGGTCTCTACTCATAACATCCACAGACAGATCGCTTTTACGCTTGAGGATGAAGGAAAGAACAAGGCCAAAACAGTAGTACGGCTCATGGAGAAGAAAAATCCTTTTGTCAAGGCGGCAGCATTTGAAATGGATTTTGAAGCATTTACGACAATGGGGAACAGGTATGATCTGATCCTGGATGCAACGGACAATCTTCCCACGAGAGCACAGATCGATAAGTTTGCCAAAGCGTGTGAAACCCCATGGATATATGCCAGTGTAGAAGAGTTTAACGGACAGGTCTGTTTTTTTGAAGAGGCAAGTTTTCAGGTCTTTAACCTTTCGGACCATAAGCCAGGAGGGATCACTGCACCGATCGTGATGCATATCGCTTCATTGCAGGCAAATCTTGCACTGAGATATCTTGCCGGCCTGCCGGTGGTAAAGGATAAACTCTACTATCTTTACTTCAATGGTGAAGGGGAACTGGTTACACAGAAGTTTGAAATGCCGAAGGCATAACGATATTATAATGATTAAAACAGGAGAAGAACCAATGAAAATGAAGTTGATCTTTTTGATGTTGCTTGGACTCTTTTTCACGAGTTGTACCCAAGAGACGCAAAACTCTTTGAGCCGTTCAATACAGAATTGGACGGGAACGAACGGAGTATTGGATGTTTATGCCGGGGAGAAGCTGGTGCATCGTTTTATCAACATTGATAAACTCTCTACTGCCTATGGAACCAAAGAGAGTGAGATGAGGCCCTATCGTTACGGATACGGTATCGATGATATGAACTTTAACTATCAAAAAGACCCCGGTGAAGTGAAGGTATATTTCGAATTTTCCGACTACTCTACCTCCTATATCTTTTATGAAAGAAATATAAATAAAAAAAATCAAAACCAATAAATAGAATAAAAAGGATAATCATGATGAAATTGATTTCAACTAAAGAGGCGCCGCAGGCTATAGGCCCGTATTCTCAAGCGATAGAAGCGAATGGTTTTATCTTTACCTCAGGACAGATCGCATTGAGACCTGATGGAACACTGCAGGACGGTGATATCGAACGTCAAACGCATCAGGTAATGAAAAATCTTTACTATGTACTGGAAGCTGCTGGAGCACACTTTAATGATGTTGTTAAAACAACGATCTTCCTGGCGGATATGAATGATTTTGAAAAAGTCAATGAGGTCTATGCACACTATTTCGGTCTGCATAAACCCGCAAGAAGTACAGTTGCAGTCAAGACATTGCCTAAAAATGTGCTTGTAGAGATAGAGTGTATCGCGCTTGCCGGTGCGAATTATACATTCTGACCTGAAAATAAGTTTAGTTTAAAATTAAATTAAAACTTGTTTGGGTATAATCACGAACTTTTAAAATTAGTAGTAAAGGGTTTGCAATGTACGCAATCATTAAAGCAAGTGGCCAACAGTTCAAAGTAAAAGAGGGTGACATCATCGCTTTCGACAACATGAACCTTGAGCCAAAAGCAGCAGTAGAATTCAAAGAAGTTCTTGCAATCGACAATGGTGAATTAACTGTAGGAACTCCTTTTGTGGAGGGTGCTGTAGTTAAAGGTGAAGTGATCAACGAAGGTAGAGATAAAAAAGTGATCATTTACAAAAAGAGAAGAAGAAAAGACTCTAAGCTAAAAAGAGGTTTCAGAAGAGACTTCACTAGAGTAAGAATTACTTCAATCGCATAATTTAAGTAAAGTAAGGAGAAGAAATGGCACATAAGAAAGGTCAGGGATCAACTCAGAACAACCGTGATTCAGCGGGACGTCGTTTAGGTGTTAAAAAAGCGGGTGGTGAAGCGGTAATTCCGGGAAATATCATCATTAGACAAAGAGGTACAAAGGTAAAACCGGGTAACGGTGTTGGTATGGGTAAAGACCATACGATCTTTGCAATGGTAGAAGGTGTTGTTAAGTTTGAGAACCACACTGCAAAGCAAAAGAAAGTTTCTGTAGTACCTGCATAACTCTTTTACTGTCTGGCTTTTTGCCAGACATTCCTATCACATTTTAATTTTTCCAATCACTCAATCATTTTCACATAAGACACTTGCAGATCTTTATAGCTGTAGAGAGTAGTTTTCAGGTTTTATCTTCTTTTCATTTCACTATTTTTTAATTTAGGATATAATTCTGCAATTTATTGATCATGATGACAGTTCGAGAAATTTTTCACAGATTTAAAAGGTTTTTATAGATGTTTGTTGACAGTGTAGAGCTTACGGTAAGCTCAGGCAAGGGTGGTGCAGGATGTGTTTCATTCTGGACAGAAAAATTCGTAGTAAAGGGAGGCCCTGACGGCGGAGACGGCGGCCGTGGCGGTTCAGTCTATTTTATTGTAGACAACAATACCGACACACTTTCCGCACTTCGCGGGCGTAACCATATCAAGGCAGAGAACGGAAAACCGGGAGAGGGACGCAAAAAGTATGGACGCAAAGGCAAAGATACGACGATCATTGTACCTCCCGGAACTACTGTAATCGACGCTGAGACCGGTGAAGAGATCTTTGACCTTCTGGAAGAGGGGGGAAAAGTCCTTTTTCTGGAAGGCGGCAAAGGCGGTCTTGGAAATATGCACTTCAAAAGTGCCAGCAACCAGAGACCAACCTATGCACAACCCGGCCTGCCAGGTATTACAAAGCATATCAGACTTGAGATGAAAATGATCGCGGATGTGGGACTTGTAGGATATCCCAATGTGGGGAAATCTACATTGATCTCCACCCTTTCGAATGCCAGACCGCAAGTGGCTGATTATGAATTTACCACATTGACACCCAAATTAGGTGTAGTGCATGTAGGGGATTTTGATTCCTTTATGATGGCGGATATTCCCGGGATCATTGAGGGTGCAAGCGACGGTAGAGGATTGGGGTTGGAATTTTTGCGCCATATCGAGAGGACTAAAACGCTGCTTCTGTTGATAGATGCTGCCAACTACCGAGAGATGAAATACCAATATGAGTCGTTATTGGTAGAACTCGAACGTTACTCTGAGGAGCTGGCAAAACGGAAGTTTGGCGTTGCGATCACCAAGACAGATACACTGGATGTGGAAGAGGTGAACAAGCTTACCGAAAAGTTTTTGAGTGATATCGGACTGTGTACAAATAAAACACTCAATAAATTCAAGGCAAATCCGGAATACAGCACATACGGTTTCGAGAAAGACTTCGGTGTAAAATTACCGCAGAACGAGCCTCTATTCGTCATTCCTATATCTTCGGTAACACATTTCAATACCGAGGCGTTACGTTACGTCCTGAATGATTTTGTAAAGGCAGTGAAAGAAGAAGAGGAGCTGGAGGAGGCTCGATGAGTCGGATTGTTATCAAAGTAGGTTCCCATGTACTTACTGAGAGTGGAATGATTGCCAGACGTCGAATGTTGGCACTTGTAGAATTGATCACACTGTTGAAAACAGAGGGATATGAAGTGATATTGGTGAGTTCGGGAGCTGTCGCTGCAGGCTATACAAAACTCCCTCTTGATCGCAAGTCGGTACCTAACAGACAGGCTCTGGCGGCGATTGGACAGCCGCTGCTGCTCAAGATGTACCAGGAGAAGTTTGAGATATTTGACCTGCTTTGTTCGCAGGTATTGCTCAGTGCAGATGTGTTTGAGTCGCCAAAGCCGATAGCACATGCAAAGGTTGCGATAGATACACTGCTCTCTCACGATGTTGTACCGATTATCAATGAAAATGACACCGTGAGTATCGATGAGTTGGTATTTGGCGACAATGACAGACTCTCTGCCCATGTTGCACACTATTTTGATGCAGATCTACTGGTGATACTTTCGGATATCGATGCCTTCTATGACAAAGACCCCAATAGGTATGAAGATGCAAAAAGAAGAAAAGTGGTCAACCATCTGGAAGAAGATGAGCTGAAAGCAGAACATTCGCCCAACAACGAATTTGCAACAGGCGGTATCGTGACAAAACTTCAGTCCGCGGATTTTCTGATGAAACATCACAGAGAGATGTTTCTTGCAAGCGGATTTGATCTTGGTGATGTCAAGTCTTTTCTTATAGACAAAGTACATCTGGGCGGAACACTTTTTACACCGAAAAGATAAGGGAGAGTATGCACTATAAAATTGTATATATGGGCACACCGCACTATGCAAGAGAGATATTGGCAACTTTGATTGAAGCCGAAGATATGGAGGTAGGCTTGGTGCTTACCCAGCCTGACCGTCCCGTCGGTCGAAAGAATGTACTTACCCCTCCGTCTGTCAAAGTACTCGCAGAGGAGCATGGCATAACGGTATTACAGCCAAACAGGCTCACTGATGAGGGAATTGTGGAGGCGATTAGGGCACAAGATCCTGATTTTATCATTGTAGCGGCCTTTGGACAGCTTCTGCCCAAATCCGTACTGGATATTGCACCATGCATCAATCTGCATGCTTCATTGCTGCCTCAGTACAGAGGTGCGTCTCCCGTCCAGCAGTCTCTGTTGAACGGAGACAGGATAACGGGTGTCACTTCTATGCTTATGGAAGAGGGCTTGGATACCGGTCCGATGCTGGAGAAGATAGAGTTTGTGATCCCTCAGGAGATGAGACTTCATGCGTTGATGGAGCAGCTGACACACGATGCCTGTGCTCTTACACTTTCTACAGTAAGAAATTTCAGCAGTATCACTCCCGAAGCACAAAACGAGGAGGAGGCTTCGCTCTGTAAGAAGATCAAAAAGAGCGACGGTGAAGTGGATTTTTCAGATGCGGTGACACTCTATAACAAATACCGGGCATTTGAAGGTTGGCCAGGGGTTTTTGCCGGCAATGGTACAAAGTTTGATGATATCAGACTGGTTGAATCAGAGAAGAGTCACCGCGCCTTTGAACTGATCGGTTTTGAAGAAGAGAGCATCATTGTAGGCTGCAGCAAAGGGTCAGTGAAGATAGGAATGATTCAGCCTGCGTCCAAAAAGGCTGTCCCGGCCAAAGCATATTGTATTGGAAGGGGGATCAAAGTTGGAGATCCTATCCTTTGATCTGCTCCCCTCAACACAAAACTATCTTATCGATGAAGTAAAGGCAGGCAGATTACGCGCTCCCATTGCAGTGATTGCACTTGAACAGAGTGCAGGCATAGGCAGCCGCGATAATGAATGGAGCGGTGGAAAAGGCAACTTTTTTGCTTCCATTGCTATCTCTCTCGATCAGCTGCCTTCTGATCTCCCTTTAAGTTCCGCCTCCATCTACTTTTCCTATATCATGAAAGAGGTACTTCGTGAATATCATAAAAATATATGGTTGAAATGGCCAAATGATTTCTATATGAATGATGAAAAAGTGGGAGGTACGATCACGAAAAAAGTTGATCAAACTTTGGTCTGTGGTATCGGAATAAATTTGAAAAATGAGCAAAATGGCTACAGGGCCCTTGGCATCGATATCCTACCCGAAATATTATTGAAAAAGTTCCTTTTTGCACTGGATAAATTTCCAAAATGGAAGCATATATTTAGTGAGTATCAGGTAGAATTTGAATTAAGTAGGAGCTTTTCCGTGCATATTGGAAATCTCAGGAAGAGCCTGTCAGACGCTGTCTTAGAGAAAGATGGTTCATTATTAATCAATGGTAAGAAGGTGTATAATTTACGATGAGTGAAGTAATAAGTATTGCCAACCAAAAAGGTGGCGTCGGAAAAACAACAACTGCGGTAAATTTAGCAGCTTCGTTGGCAAAAAAAGATAAAAAAGTGCTTCTTATCGATATCGATCCGCAGTCTAATGCAACAACCAGCTTGGGTTTTGCAAGAGGAGACTATGAGTTTAATGTCTATCATGTATTGATCGGAAGCAAAAAGTTCTCTGAAGTGATACTGAAAACAGAGATAAAAAAGCTTCATATCGTACCTTCCAATATCGGCCTGGTCGGGATAGAAAAAGAGTTTTATTCGCCAAAGAAGAAAAATAGGGAACTGATCCTTAAAGAGAAGATCAAGGAGATCGCGGACCGGTATGACTATATCATTATTGATTCGCCGCCTGCACTTGGTCCCATTACGATCAATGCACTTTCTGCATCGGATTCAGTAATTATTCCTATCCAGTGCGAGTTCTTCGCGCTGGAGGGGCTTGCGCAGTTGTTGAATACGGTGAGTCTGCTGAAGAAAACGATCAATCCCAAACTGAAGATCAAGGGATTCCTGCCTACGATGTATTCTAACCAGAACAATCTTTCCAAGCAGGTGCTCGCAGATCTGACGCATCATTTCAAAGATAAACTCTTTCACATTAGCAAGAGTAAGGAGTGCATCGTGATCCCGCGCAATGTTAAAGTGGCAGAATCACCGAGTTTTGGTAAACCGATCAGCGAATATGCAGCAAGTTCTAAAGGTTCTGTGGCGTACAGCGAACTAGCAAACGTGATTATCAGGAACTGAAAATGGCACTCGGAAGGGGATTAGGGGAGATACTCTCAGAGGTTGAAGAGGCATATGCTAAAGATCTAAGCGCGATGGATAGTTCTGAGCTCGAAGCACAGGGTGTAAGAATTGCCGAGATAGAGGTTGCCTCTATTTCGCCCAACCCCTTTCAGCCGCGTAAACATTTTGACGAGCAGGCACTTTGGGAGTTAAGCGAGTCGATCAGGGAGCATGGATTACTGCAGCCAATTGTTGTGATCGAAAAAGATGACGGTTATATGCTCATCGCTGGAGAACGCCGTCTGCGTGCGCACAAACTTGCCGATATCTCTTCGGTAAAAGCGGTGATCGCAGATGTGGATATGGATGAGATCAGGCTTCGCGAACTTGCGCTGATTGAAAATATCCAAAGAGAAAACCTCAATCCTATAGAACTGGCAA
>JAQVHV010000092.1 GCA_028696055.1 Sulfurovum sp. | reverse complement strand
TTTTTTTTGCACCTTCAATGCCGACCACACCATAAGTATAAATTCTATCTATATAACTATCTACTTTTGAGGATTTGTCCCTTGGAACAATACAATTCGTATTTACCACAATCGCGCCTTGCCATTTACCAAACAGATCTGTCTGGTCAAACCACGCCTTGCCTATATTGCCTTTGAGATTTGCATATTTTCTCAAATGTGGATATCCGTGTGCCGGCAACATTTCAGAGTGTGTATAGACATTGATTTTGTTCTCCAAACCTCTCTCTTTAATCCTTTTTAGCAGCCCATCTAACATCTCAAGGTTATGACCGCTTACCAGGATGGCATGCCCTTTGGCTTTATTTTGTGGGATTTTCACAGGCGTTGGAATACCAAAATGTCTAGTATGTACATCACTAAGCAGATCCAGTACTTCAACTCCCGCTTTACCAAGTTGCATCAATTGTGCTATATGTTCGTCAAAATTAAAATTTACATTTGTGAGTGTAAAGTACATACTTTGAGCTATTACATCATCGATTTTCAAAAGTCTATCCATATCTTGTTTCAAATTCTCATCAACAAGTTCCCTGGCATGTGCTCTGTAAGCAGCCAATCCTTTTACGCCGAAGACTATCAGGTCTTGCAATCTTGACTCCACAGCAGTCTTGCCGCAAGTGCCAATGTCCTGACCGCCAGAACCGCATCCTCCGGCCATACTCATTTCACATTGATAACAAAACATATCAATTGTTTTGCCTGTATTATTCTCTTTTCTGCCGCTAAATAGATCAAACATTTTGACTCCTTTTATAATGTTATAAAAGTTATTATATGTTTTAATCAAAGTCAAATCATTGACCTATATCAATGAAATAAAAATATGATTTGTCTCTTAAAGTCATACCTGTAATTTTACCTCACTGAAAGAGTCGATTCTTTTACTTTTGTAAAGCAGTATTTTTTATGTCTATGATTTTGTTTGTTCTGCATGTAGATTATTTTTTCGTAAAGTCTGTTTTTCAGGAAGGGTGCATGGCAATGCCTGCGGAGCGTGACTGTCCGAATATCCAGGGCTTTTACTATAGTAAAGCGGTGAGAAAGGAAGAGATGCAGAAAATATTGGAATCGTCACGAACCTTTCTATAGCCTCTGCATTATGACTGCTTTCAAATGTGATATACTATAAAGAGTTGAAGGGAGTCTCTATGAAAAAATGGTTACTGCTTCTATCCTTTTTCACCTCTTTCTTAATCGCTGAGGATGCCCGGATGATCATTCAAAAACTTGAAGAAAATCTCCGGGGCAAAGATGTCTATGCCAAGATGGAGATCATCGTCAAAACGAAGCGGCATACACGTACGATGCTCATCGAAAGCTGGGGAAAAGGCAAAAAGAAGAACTTCACCAAGATACTGGCCCCCTCGCGTGATCAGGGGATCACCTTTTTGAACCTGGACAGGCAGATGTGGCAGTATGTCCCCAAGATAGAACGGATCATCAAGATCCCCGCTTCCATGATGCTCCAAAGCTGGATGGGAACGGACATCACCAACGATGATATGGTGAAGCAGAGTTCGCTGGTGGATGACTACCATGTCTCCATCCTCCAAAAAGAGGGTCCCATTGTCACCCTCGAACTGATCCCCAAAAGAGGTGCTGCCGTCGTATGGGGGAAGATCATCTCTAAAGTCGATACCCGTACCTATACGCAGATAGAAGATGTCTTTTATGATGATGACGGGGTTGCGGTAAGGGCAATAGAATATAGAGGAGTGAAGCAGTACGGTACGCACTATGTCACTACAACGATGTCCATCATTCCCTTTGATCCTGCCAAGAAAGGCAACAGTACGACGATCAAGATACGCGATATCCGTTTTGATCAGGGGATCAGCGAGAGCTACTTCAGCAAAAATGCACTGATACGCTACTCCAGATAGGCTTCACTATGTTCTCATTGGCGCTGAAAAACATCCTCTTCTACAAAGGACGTACGTTGACGACCTTTCTGTTGAGTCTATGCAGTACGGTACTCTTTGTGGTCTATGTGGCATTTATGGACGGTTCTCACGAGAGTATGCTGAAAAACTCTCTGAGTATCTATACCGGTGCGATACAGGTGATGCATGCAGGCCACTATGAAAACCCTTCCTATGATACGCTTTTGGAAGATCTCCCCTCTGTGATGCAAACGCTGAAAGAGATAGAAGGGATCAGAGCCTCTACTCCAAGGCTGGAATCTTTTGCACTTCTGAGCAGCGAAGAGGATTCTGCAGGTGCGATGGTGACCGGTATCGTACCGGAAAGTGAAGTGCTGGTTTCCAGGCTGAAAGAGGCTTTGGTAAAAGGGCGTTATCTGGATAGCGAGGATAGCAACAGGCTCTATATGGGAGAGGAACTTGCGAAACGCCTGGGTGTCGATCTGGATGATGAGGTCGCATTGGTCGGTTCGGCGACAGACTACTCTTTCGCAGCAGAGAGGTTTCAGATCATAGGACTTTTCAAAACAGGGCTTTTCGAGTTTGATGCCTCATCGGCCTTTGTCAACAAAGCCTATTTTGATGGACTGATGTTGAGCGAAAAGATGGCATCCTCTATCGTTATTACGGTTGATGACCCTGAAAAAGCTGAAACGGTAGCCGAAAAGATCTCCAAAGAACTGCCCGAAGGTACAGAGGTGCTGACATGGAAAAAACTCATGGCCTCGATGGTGCAGGCGATGGAGGTTGACAGTCTTTTTGGGTATATCTCGATGGGGCTTTTCTTTATCGTGGTCTTTTTTGTGATCATGATCTTTGGATTTATCAATATCAGCGGAAGGATCAGGGAGTTGGGACTTCTCCGGGCATTGGGTTTGCGCTCCAGTGAGATATTGAAGCTGCTTTTACTTGAAGCGGCGATCCTGGCTTTTGCGAGCGTGTTGGCCGGCACGGTCATCGGCGGCTACCTGGCACATTTTTATGAGCTCAACCCCATTATCATCAAGGGGATGGCAGAGACCTATAAGGCGTACGGCATCATCTCCGATGAGGTACCGACACGATTTGATCTCTTTACGATAGCATGGAATGCCATGGTAGTGCTGCTTCTTAACTTTTTGGCGATATTCTATCCGGTCTACTACATCAGGCAGTTTACGCCGACAGAGGCGATGCATCATGTTTAAACTCAATCTGAAAATGGCATGGCTGAATGTATGGCGCAGAAAGGTCCGTTCCCTTCTTGTGATTTTGATGATCGGTGTGAGCATGAGCGTCATGCTTGCGATCCAGGGGATCTATGACGGGATGACCAGGCATATGATCGAGAGTACACTGCGCAGTGAAACCGGAGAGATATCGCTTTTCGCTTCCTCATACCGTCTGCATCAAAACCTCACATACCGTCTGAGAGAGACGCATAGGATCATCGAAGAGATGGAAAATATGCCGGAGGTCATTTCGGCAGTACGGCGTATCAGGGTGACGGGACTGGCTTCGACCGCCAGAAAGTCAACGCTCGCAAAGCTCGTGGGGATTGACATCGAAAAAGAGAATCTGTTCGGTGGCTTGGAGGCCTTTGTCGTGGATGGTGCAATGACCTTCGGTGACAATGACGAGGGGGCGGTGATCGGTAAAAAACTGGCAGAGGATCTCAATCTCGAAGTCGGTGAGAGAGTCATCTTCTCGGCCCAGGACAGCCATGGGGAGCTGAGTGCGATCTCTCTGCGTATCAAAGGGCTTGTCCGGACCACGAACATGGCGATCGATGATCTTTCTATTTTTGTTTCACAGGAGAAAAGCAGAGTGATCACCGTTCTGGGGGAGGATGAATCCACGGAAATCGCTTTGCGATTGAAAGAGGGGGCGGATATCGGTCTCTTCCAGAGCAAGCTGGAAAAAAGATGGCCGGGTCTTGATATCTATAGCTGGAAAGCGCTCTACCCCGCACTCGAACAGATGCAGGTGATGACAAATGTCTTTAACGGTATCACTTTTGCCATTGTGATGATGATGGTCTTCATCGGCATACTCGGTGTGATGTTTGTCTCCATCCTGGAGCGTATACGGGAGTTCGGTATACTGTTGGCGATAGGAGAACCCTACAGGTTTTTGCGTACACAGGTGATCTTTGAAGCACTGATACTGGGGATAGGTGGCTATATTTTTGGCGTGGTGGCAGGAAGCAGCGCTCTGTTCTACCTGCAGAGCTACGGGCTTGATCTGAGTCGTTTCTCTGCCGGGCTTGCCGAGTTTGGGATGGCCAGCATTTTGTATGCAGCGATCAAGTTCCACTATTTTACGACGACATTTGCCGCGATCGTGCTGGCTGCACTGCTCTCGGTCGTGCTTCCGCTGCGCAGGCTGAAAATGCTCAATCCAATCGAGGTGATACAAGGAGACTAGATGGTAAGACTCGAACATGTCCATAAATATTTCAACAAAGATACGCAGCGTGAAGTCCATGCGCTGGATGATGTCTCCCTGGTGATAGAGGATGGCGAGTTCACAGTGATCACCGGGACATCGGGATGCGGCAAGACAACACTGCTCAATGCCATCGGTGCCCTTGACAGTGTAGACAGCGGAAGGATCACGATCGATGAGACGGAGATCACAAAACTTGATGAACGGGAACGGGCGGCATTGAGACTGCAGGATATCGGGTTTGTTTTTCAGGCGTACAATCTGATCCCGGTGCTCAATGTTGCAGAGAATATAGGCTTCATCATGAAGTTGCAGGGGTATCATCACGAAGCGATAGAGAAGCGCATCAGAGAGGTCGCGATGATCCTTGAGATGGATCACCGGCTTTCTGCCATGCCCAACGAACTCAGCGGAGGCCAGCAGCAGCGTGTCGCCGTGGCAAGGGCGGTGGCTGCCAAACCCAAGCTGCTGCTTGCGGACGAGCCTACGGCAAACCTTGACAGCAAAAACTCCCAGCGTCTGATGCAGATGATGAAAAGCCTCAATGAGATAGAAAAGACCACGATCCTTTTTGCCTCCCATGATGACTATGTGATGGAGATGAGCAGAAGAGAGATCATACTGAGTGACGGCCATGTGGAAAAGATGTAGCCTGATCCTGTGTTTGACACTTTCACTGCAGGCCTACGAGAATGCGTTCCGTGTTGAAAACAGCAACTTTACCCTAAGTCAGGCAGGTATCCCTGAGATACTTGCAGAGAACGAGTATGAACGGTACCTCTATAACTATAACCGTCTGAGAATCTATGATACCTTTACCTATGAGTCATTTTATACTACGGCTATCGTTGATCTGGTGAACTATGCCGGAAAATCCTATATCGGGAGTCCGGAGTTTGCGTACATAGAAGCGCTTCAGCCGGATATCCCCTTTGATATACGCAGTGATTTTTACCATTATGGCGGTGAGCATGGTGCGATCTATGGCAAGATCCATAGGCTTTACGGCGGGTATGCCGATGAGAAACATCAGGTTGCCGTGGGGATACAGAAGATATCGATGGGGGTAGGGCATATCTGGAATCCCACCGACCTTTACAATCCCAAAAACTCCTTTGCCCTTGAACCCGATGAGGTCTTTGGGGTGCTGGCAGCAAGCTACAGCTATGCACCATCTGCGCTCAGTACGGTACAGGCGATCGTATCGCTCAGGGAAGATGAGAGCCTGAAGTACGGATTCCGCTATAAGACATTTTGGGAATTTGCCGATGTGGGTGTGAGTTTTATCTACAGTGATGATATCCGGATGTACGGGTTTGAGATAGAGGGAGACCTCTTTGAGACTGGTGCACAGTGGCGGAGTGAAGGGGGATACTACCGAAGCAATCTATTGGATGAATCCTTTTATCAGGTGATCCTAGGATTTGACTATGCGTTCCAAAACGGTATCAACTGGACGGTAGAGGGATACTACAGTTCGGATACCTTTACCTATACAGAGCAGCTGCTCCACTTCAACAATGAGCTTGCAGCCAATATGGTGCAGTCCAATCTCTATCTGGGGTCATCGCTTTCGTATGATTTTGATCTAGCATGGAGCGGTGCTTTGCTGATCATCGCAAGTCTGGAAGATCAAATTGGCAGTTTTGCTGCTCCGACGCTTATCTACACGGTTGATGACCACCATAAAGTCAGTATGGGAAGTATGCTCTATTTTGGTGAAAAAGGCAGTGAATATGAACGATTTGGACATACGTACTATCTGAACTGGAAGTGGAGCTTTTAGGACTGTTACACTCCTGTAATCAACCATTGGATATAATAACAGCCTTATTTACGAGGAGTCCGGATGAAAATAGCCATAGCAGGGACAGGGTACGTAGGCCTTTCCAACGGTATTTTGTTGGCACAGCACCATGAAGTTGTAGCACTGGATATTGTGCCGGAAAAAGTAGAGATGCTCAACAGGAAACACTCCCCTATCGAAGACAAAGAGATCGAGGAGTACCTCTCTACCAAAGCATTAAATTTTAAAGCCACGCTTGATAAGGAAGAGGCATACAAAAATGCCGATTTTGTGATCATCGCCACACCCACCGACTATGACCCTGAAACCAACTACTTCAACACAAAAAGTGTAGAGGCTGTCATCTCTGATGTCCTGGCGATCAACCCTGAGACAACGATGGTGATCAAATCTACGGTTCCTGTGGGATATACAAAGAGCCTGAAAGAAAAATTCGGTACTGAGAATATCCTCTTCTCACCGGAATTTCTGAGA
>JAQVHV010000091.1 GCA_028696055.1 Sulfurovum sp. | reverse complement strand
TGTCAGAACACCTTATGAAGCCCTACAATCGTGGTATAATTTGGAACCTGATTTATTCAGACAAACCCCTGAGATGTTCAAGGCTGATATTACTCTCTGGCTTAAACAACGTGGTGGTACTTGACAACTACTTACTACTTACTACTTACTACTTACTACTTACTACAGTATTCCAAGATTTTTGTTTTGCGGAATTTCATTTCTATCTGCGATAATGATCGCAAAGGGGATAGGCTTCTTGAGTGCCCGGATCTTTTCTTTTGCCAGATAGAGCGACTTGTCCGAGTATATCACAAGTACCTGGTTTTCATAAGTAAATTCTATCTTGGCACTATTAGATGCTTCTTGGAGCAGTATAGTGAGTTTGTAGAAGAAGCTGAGCCAGTCAATAGTATCTTTGGGTGGCAGCAAGGGTTTGTACTCCTTGACAAGTAGTTTTGGTACGGTACCGTCACTCTCCGTATGCAAAAGCAGGGCAATGAGTGCTATCTGCTCATGTGTAAAACCGAAGTTTAGTTCCTGCAGCGCGATATAGTAGGCATGTTTATATGATCGGTAGATCGTCAGGGTTTTCCCTATACTTGAGAGTTTTAGCGCATGAAGGAGTTCGTCCAGAGAGGATTGGTCCATGTTGGTCTTTTGTGAAAAAGTATGATATAGAGCAAGTGCGATCTGAAGCTTTGCTTTTTTGTTTTTTTCTATATTGACCATTGGCTTGAATCTGCTCAGGATCGACTCGATACTTGGGTTCTTCCCCTCGGGAAATTTATGGGTGCGTTTGTTGAGAGAACTGCTTAAAAATATTCCTTCACGTACACCGACACTGCTTGTCACTACCTCCTCGACTCCCATATATTTCAGCAATTCATCAAAGATGAGGGTCCCTTCTCTGATGGTGTCATAGCGGTTTCGCTTAAGTGGAAATCGTTTCAGTCCTTTTGCCGATGAACGGTAGATCTCTTCAAAATAGGCATGCTGAGGGGCGACGGTATAGCGATAAGCATGCAGCTTATCCAAGGGGTATCCGGTAGATTTCATGATCGATTTTGAAAGCGTTCTCGCCGTACCTCCGATCCCTATGGCCCTATGGTGCCTAAAGTGATCCGGAAGCGCTTCCAAAGCACTTTGGATATATGCGATCGCTTCCTCCAGCGGTTTACCTTGATCAAAAAAAAGCTCTTTGAGCCTGACTGTACCAAGATTCAGGGAGAAGGTATCCGCAATTTTACCCTTTTTGATCAGTGCAAGGTCCGCAGATCCTCCTCCGATATCGATCGTTATTCCATCACTTACAGGCAAGAGGTTTTTGACGGCGATCGCTCCGTACTTTGCCTCTTTTTTACCGTCAATGACCTGGATCTCCAGTTTAAGCTCTTTTTTGATCCAGGCAACAAACCATTTGCCGTTTGGTGCATCCCTGAGCGCGGATGTTGCTACGCAGATGGTTTTGGATGTTTTGTATTTTTGGATGGTTTCCTGGAAAGATTGAAGGGCAAAAAATGCCCGCTTGATGCCGTTCGGTTGAAGGTGTCCTCCTCTTTGGTAAGCTCCTTCACCGATACGGACTTTGGTTTTTTGTTCGCAGATGAGATGAAATCCGTAACGGCTTGTCTTTTCATAGATAACAAGCCTGGCCGAGTTAGAACCGATATCAATGATGGCGGTTCTGGGATTCATCTCTTAGTTATACTCTTCCTGGAGTTTTTCAAACTTGAACATTAGTTCTTCGACGTTCTCCACATTATCCGGATCCGGGATAATACAGTCAACCGGACAGACCGAAATACACTGAGGCTCATCAAAATGACCGACACACTCTGTACATCTGTCCGGATCGATCAGATAGATCGGATCATTCTCTTCAATCGCTTCGTTCGGGCACTCTTCTCTACACGCATCGCATGCGATGCACTCATCAGTAATAATTAAAGCCATGCTTTCCTCAACTTTTATTTATTTTGTTATTTTAATGATTTATAACCGAAGAAACCTTATGCTTTATTTAAAATAAAACTTTTATAAAATTTATTTATTTTTTTATCAGGAAAAGTGCGTAAATGTAGAGAAAAGGACTAAGTCCAAATCGGACTTAGTTTATCTTTTTTGGAAAGCAGAATCTGTACCCTCTTCTTCTTACCGTTTCGATGGTTGAGATATCTAGCGGTTTGTCCATTTTCTGGCGTATCTGGTTGATTGCCACCTCGATGACATTGGGAGTGACAAGCTCAGGCTCTTCCCATATCGCATCGAGAAGCTGCTCTTTGGAGACGATCTGATCTTTATGCATTGCCAAGTGTGTCAGGACCTCAAAAGGTTTTCCTTTCAGCTCGATCTCCTCACCTTCGTAGATGATCTTTTCCTCTTCGGGATTGATGATCAGCTCATCGATCTCAATAATATTGGAGGCACCAAAACGGAGTTTCGCCTCGACACGCACCAGCAGGATATCAAAATCCAGTGGCTTGCGGATAAAATCATCTGCCCCGCCGCGCAGGGCTTCGATCTCACTCTCTTTCCCCATCATGTCCGAGAGGACGATCACAGATGTTTTGTGTGCCTCTTTTTTTATCTCGGCTACGATCTCGATCCCTGTCTTGTCAGCTTTGTTCCAGCTGAAAAGCACAAGATCATAATTTCTGATATCAAGCATATATCTTGCGTCGTTAATATTTTCAGCGATATCACACTGATAATTCTGTGAAGTCAGTACATCATTTAAAGATTTACTTAGTTCTTCATCTTTCTCTATGATCAATATTCTCATAGTGAAGCTCCTTCTTTCATACTTCAGTAAACTGCATATGCCATACCAAGGCTCATCTGCTCTCTTCGTCTTACGATATCTACTCAATACCAAAAGTTAAACTTTGCTTAATTATAGCATAATAAAGTCTATTTGTGTAAAGTTTTTTTAAGAATTAAATTTCCAGGTATGACTGAGGGCCACAGCACACGCGGAAATGATATCAGGTTTGGATATTTTCAGCTTCAGTGCCGTGATCTGGGGATAGTTCTCAAGCAGTTCTTTCTTGATACCGAGGAGTGCATCCTCAAGGAGTTCGTATCGTCTACTCTTGATATGCGCCATGATCTTTTCTACGATGAGGGCATAGTCTAGAAAGGTATCTTCGTAGGGATAGGTGGCTTCGAGGTCCACAATGACCCTCTGCGGCCTTTCACGTTCAAAATCAAGCAGCCCGATGATCGCTTCAAAGGTCAATGCTTCGATATGGATCGTCATCAGACCTTTCCTTCCTCTTTTTTGAAAAGCCGGACGATATTCGGTATATGCTTATAGAAGATCACGATGGCGATGATCCAGATGGGTGCATGCGAAGTGATCGCGGGAACTTCCGGATAGATCAGGTAAGAGGCGACGATAAAGGCAACCAGTCCGATCAGGGAGGAGAGAGAAGAGATCTTGAGGCCTTTGGCCGCGATCAGCCAGACTACGATGGCGATCAGGGCAGGAACCGGCATCATCACCAGGAGTACTCCAAAACCGGTAGCGACACCTTTTCCTCCCTCAAATGCCAAAAAGACCGAGAAACAGTGCCCCAGGACTGCCAGCACGGCAATGGTCCAGAGTACCCCCTCGGGTGCACCAAGAAATTTGGCGATGAGTATGACGACAACACCTTTGATCGCATCCAGAAAGAGTGTGATCGCCCCCAGTTTTTTTGCCAGTATCGGATCTTGTTCTTTGACGACCCTCAGTACATTGGTTGCACCGATATTGCCACTTCCTGCCTGTTTGATATCCACGCCTGCAAACTGTTTTGCCAGCAGGTAGCCAAAGGGGATACCTGCAAGGAGATAGGCTGCAAGATAGAGGAGTATATTTTGGTTACTTAATAGATCCATATGTGCTTTCCGTTTTCATAAGATAGTGCAATTTTATCCGAATTTAGATAAAATCATACCATTCTGGGGTTTGATGAATAGCCCCTTAGTGATAGCGAAGGATAGCGATGAGCATAGATTATAGAGCTGAGATAAAGAGACTCAAGGAAGCACTTGATGTCACGGTAGTAGCACACTACTATCAGCGTGATGAAGTATTTGAGATGGCAGATATCACAGGAGACTCATTGGAGCTTGCACGCAGATGCAAAGCCGACAAGAACCCGTGGGTGGTGTTTGCCGGTGTAGGGTTCATGGGGCAGAGTGTGAAGGTGATCGCACCTGAAAAACGTGTACTGATGCCCAAGATCGCCTGTTGTGCCATGGCAAGGATGATCGACGGAAGCTACTTTGACGAGAGCGTAGAGTATATGGTGAAACACGGGGTTGCCAAGGAGAATATCCTGCCGATCACCTATATCAACTCCGATGCCTCTGTCAAGGCGAAAGTCGGGGAGATGGGAGGAATGGTATGTACCTCCTCCAATGCCTATAAGATCATCGAAAAAGGGCTTGAGAGCGGCAAAAAGATCCTCTTCGTGCCGGACCGCTGCCTGGGGCAGAATTTTGCAAACAGTATGGGGCTCAAGTCCTGTGTGATCGGGGTGGGAGAGTGTGACCCCAAAGAGGCCGATGTGATCTGCTTCAACGGTTTTTGTTCGGTGCACCAGCTCTTTACGGTCGAGGATGTAGCCTTCTACCGCAACAAATATCCGGGCATCAAGATCGCCGTACACCCGGAGTGCGACACTGAGGTTGTCAAGATAGCGGATTTTGTGGGATCCACTTCTCAGCTGATCAAGTATGTTAACGATCTTGATCCCGAACAGAAGGTAGCGGTCGGCACAGAGTATAACCTGGTTCACCGTATGAGAGAGAAAAATACCTATGTCCTCTCCTCCACCAAGCCGGAGTGTCCGACGATGAACGAGACGACACTCGAGGACCTCTATCTGACACTCAAGTCGATCGAGGATGGGAACCCGATCAATGAAATCGTTGTAGACCCGCATACGGTCAAGTATGCCAGCCTGGCGCTAGAGCGTATGCTGGCGATAAAGTAGCACAATGTTAAAAAGAAAATTTATCGAGGCGATGGTAGCGGAAGATGTGGGAAGAGGAGATCTCTTCTCCCGTATCAGTGAATCAAAAGCGATCAGGGCCTATATCCTTGCCAAAAGTGACGGGGTATTTGGAGGTCGCGAGTACCTGGAAGCTTTTGAGAAGATGTACAACCTGCATATCGAGTGGGAGATCGATGATGGTGAAGCCTTTTGCAAGGGTGACAGGCTGATGGATATCTATGGCCCGTCAAAGACCATTCTTTCCCTTGAACGTTCGCTGCTGGATGTGGCACTGCATGCTAGTTCTATCGCAACACTGACAAACCGGTATGTCAAAGCGATCGAGGGGACCGGAGTAAAGCTCCTTGATACGCGCAAAACAAGGCCTTTGCTGCGCGAGTTCGAAAAGTATGCGGTACGCTGCGGCGGCGGGTTGAACCACCGGATGGGACTGGATGACTGCCTGATGCTGAAAGATACACACCTGAAAACGATCGATGATCTGGAGAGCTTTATGAAAGAGGTGCGCCAAAAGATACCCTTTACCTCCAAAGTGGAGATCGAGTGTGAAAGCCTGGAGATGGTACAGCGTGCGATGAAGGCCGGGGCGGATATCGTCATGTGCGACAATATGGGACTGGAGGAGACCCGCGAGGTGGTGGCCTTCAGAGATGAAAACTATCCGCACATCCTGCTTGAGGCGAGCGGAAATGTCACGCTTGAGACGATCCGCGCGATTGCCGATACAGGGGTGGATGCGATCAGTTCAGGAAGCATTATCCATCAGGCCAGCTGGATCGATCTCTCCATGAAAGTAGAATAGCTTGGAAGGTCAAACTGTATTGCCTCTGCCTTACAATGAAGTTCGGAAGAATATAGCGGAAGCAGAGAGTATCACGATACTCTCCCATATCAATCCGGATGCCGATGCCCTGGGTACGGCACTGGGGATTTACCATCTCCTGTCCAGCAACCACAAGGGCAAAAAGATCGAAGTGGTGAATGCTTCAAAAGCACTGCCTCGTTACCTGGATTTTTTACCGCATTACCAAAAGATCAAACATAAGATGGATTACAAAAAGGGATTGGTGATCACCTGTGACTGTGGAAGTCCGGATCGGCTGGGATTTAATGTGCACGGCAGGGAACTCATCAATATCGACCACCATCAAAGCAATACGAATTACGGCACGGTCAATATCGTGCTGCCCAAACTTGCTTCAAGTTCGCAGGCAGCTTATGTGCTTTTTAGAGAGCTCTATCGCATCGATCAGCCTGCAGCCACCTGTTTTTACACCGCCTTACTCTCCGATACCTGCTACTTTACCACTTCCAGTGTGACTGCAGAGGTATTGGATGTCGCCAAAGCATTTGTAGAGGCCGGGGCAGATCCGGCTTTTGTAGCACAGAACCTGACCCAAAGAAAACCTTTGAGTGCCTTCCGTATTTTGCAGAGAGCACTGGCATCGTTAAGCCTGCACCATGAGGCGAGAGTCGCATCACTCTATGTGACAAAAGAGGATATCGCGGCCTCGGGAGCCACTGTCCCGGATATGGACGGTATCGTAGAGTATGCAAGATCGCTGGCTACGGTGGAGATCGCATGCTTTGTGATGGAGCTGGAGGAGGGTTTGCGCATCTCCCTGCGAAGCAAAAGTGCTGATGTTTCAAAGGTGGCGAAAGTTTTTGGCGGAGGGGGACATAAAG
>JAQVHV010000090.1 GCA_028696055.1 Sulfurovum sp. | reverse complement strand
ATATGGCCGACAAATTTCGCCATATTGTCGAGGATCTTGCCGCCTTTTCTGAATCCCAGTCCGCAGGCTTCATAGGCATAGAAGACACCGGCCTGGTAACTGAACCCTTCCGGGTCTGTCGGGAGTTCCGTGTAGGCCTGGTAGAGCAGTTTATGGTTCTCATATTCGCTGGAGATCTTCTCCAGTTCCGTTCCCTGCTCATCGATGATGGTAACACTGCCGCCTTCTCTGCCGAAGACAGGTTTGCTTACCTGTTTTTGCCCTTCCAGTGGTTCAAAACTGCTCTCAAGTAGCAGAGGGTGATTGGGGTAGAGGTCCCACAGGATCTTTAATATACCTTTACTCTGGAAGAGCAGGGTGTAGGCCGGATTGAAGATGATCGCTTTTTGGTTTTTGATGATATCTGTAAGGAGCATCGCGAGGTCGGATTCTTCCAGCGCGATATCTTCCCAGGGGATCAGTTTGAACCAGAGTTCGTAGTTCTCCCCCTCAAAAAAGATCCCTTCCTCTCCACTGAACTCTATCTCATCGATATAGGCAAACTCGGTGTTATATCCCGCTTCCGAGGCGATATGCTGAAGGAGTCTGACGGTATTCTCCTCCTCTGCATTGCCCCTGATAGAGGTGAAGAGGAATTTCCATCCCTCGTAATTCTCCTCAAATGCCTCTATGCTCTCTTCGAGTGTGACAAGCCTCTGGAAATTCTCCACAAGTGCCTCATAGAGCCCATTGAACTGACTCTCTTCGTCCATATCGTTTCGTTTAAGCATTGCCCACTGGATAATAGCGGTCTCGAAAAGTGCCGTAGGGGTGTCTGCATTGAACTCAAGCAGTTTTATCGGTTTTCCGTCGATCCCGCCTGCAAGATCAAAGCGCCCGTAGAGGTGCCAGTGCACCTCATGCTCCCAGGATTCTTTGATGATCTCAACCAGGTTAAACGGTATCCCGATCTCATGAAAAAGGTTATTGTCGATGACATGCTGGGCTGCTTCGATGAACATCTCATAAAGCGTGTTGCCGGCTTCATAATATGCTTCGGCTTCCGTCGCATCGATGACCACCAGTTCATCTGCGATATAGCTGCTCTCATCGCTGTCCGTATGCCATACAAAACCGAGTGATTCCAGGTAGGCGGTATCAAGCGGAGCGGTTTTATGGAGTTTCATATTCTAGCCTCCAAAACTGCTGCTTCTTGAGCTGCCCTGTTTGTTCCCGAAAAAGCCGCTCTTCTTTGAGCCTGAAGTTGTCGATGCAGGTTTATTGAAGCTGCTTTGGCTTCTGGAAAAGGTTGAAGGGCTTTTGTAGCCTGCTTTACGGTTGTTCTGGAAATTTTGATTGCCAAAGAGCTTGCTTCCGATCCATGACCCGATGATGGCCCCGGCAGCACTTGCCAGGATCGCTTCACCCAGTCCCATACCCCCCTGTGCAGACATCTGCGGCTGGGTAAGGTTGGAGGTACCGTTGTCGATCTTTGCCTCTTCTTTCTTGAGGAGGGCATCCATCTCCGCTTTTGTCATCACCTTTTCTGTTCCGTCCAGCTGCTTGAGTACGATACGTGTCTCTTCGGAGGGGAACTCATCTTTGATCTTGTATTTTCCCGGTGCTGTCTCTTCAATGATGACAAATGCCCCTTTTGCCTGCTGTTGCTCCTGCGACTGTTGATCTCCTCCTCCGATACATCCGGTAAGGCCTGTAGAGAGTAACAATCCCAGCCCTGTGGCAGAGGCGACAGTTGAGAATTGTTTTAGATATTTCATGGTTTTTATTCCTCTAAAATTAATATAAAAGAATCATAACAAAAAAGTGTAAATAGTAGGGTAAATAAGAGGTATAAAGAGAGCGTGAAAGCCCTATTTATACGTATAAAGGAGAAAAATGGAGGATCAATCCATCTGTTTTCTTAGAAAGGTAGGCACATCAAGAATATCTTCATTGTCATTGTACCCGCCTACAACCATCTTCGAACGAAGGTTATTGAGATTGCCCGCTGCTGCTGTATTGCTGAGCAGTGTTTCCTGTTTCTTTACCGAAGGTTCCGAAACGGCATTGGGATCTTCAAAACCTGTAGCGACAATAGTGATCTTTACTTCGTCCGGTGCCATATTGGTATTGGTTGTCGTACCAAAGATCACAGAAGCATCTTCATCTGCACTCTCTTCGATGATATTCATTGCTTCACCGATCTCCATAATCGGATATTCAGGGTGGATATCAAAATGTACAAGTACGCCCATTGCACCATCAATGGAGATATTGTCAAGAAGAGGAGACTCAATGGCTGCTTTTGCCGCATCATAGGCTGCATTTTTACCGGATGCGTATCCCGCACCCATCAGTGCTAGGCCTCTGTGGCTCATGACTGTTTTGACATCGGCAAAGTCCAGGTTGATATCGTTCTCACCGTGAGAAAGGATCACTTTGGAAATACCGCCTACTGCCTGAGCAAGAATATCATCGACCATTCTGAAACTCTCTTTGATCCCAAGGTTCTTCTCTACAATGGAAAGAAGTTTTTCATTTGGCACGACAATAATAGAGTCACTCTCTCTTTTCAGCTCTTCAAGACCGTCTTTTGCCAGTTTTGCTCTCTTGCGTCCTTCAAATTTGAAAGGGCTGGTGACCACAGAGACAGTCAACGCACCGACCTCTTTTGCCGCCTGGGCAATGATAGGTGCAGCACCAGTACCTGTCCCCCCGCCGAGACCTGCAGAGATAAATACGATATCAGCTCCCGAAAGCATCGATTTGATATCTTCAAAACTCTCCAGTGCCGCTTCTCTTCCTTTTTCAGGTACCATTCCCGCACCCAATCCTCTGGTCGCATTGATCCCAAGTTGCATTTTGTAGGGTGCAAACGAGCTTTCAAGCGCCTGCTGGTCTGTATTGGCCACGATGAGATCGATACTGTGTATCCCCTCATTGATCATGTGGTTGATCATATTGCCGCCGCCGCCACCGACACCGATCGCTTTTATTTTTGCACCGGTCGTACTTGATTTTGCCTCTGTGATCTCTATCTCAAAATCTTCCATTTTTTCCTCCTTTATATGATGTGGATCTCTTCCTAGAAAAGTTGTTTTGCCCAGTTGACAAATTTTTTGATCGGATGGTGATTTCCTTTGCCGATATCGGGTAGATCGTCAAAGATAATATTCTCCTCTTTTTTTGTCTCCCTGTCTGTTTCCGGTTTTATCTGAAGTGCACTGTGCTCTTCCCTGTCTCTTTTTTCGCTGTTTTGTGCGATCCTGATATCTCCAAGATCCTCTTTCTTGACACTTTTTGAATGCAGCAACAGCTGGTTAAAGTTGATCTCATATTCGGTATGTCCTCCTGCACTGTAAAGTACCAATCCTACCGCGGTAGCGAATTCGGGACTTTTCAGCGCTTCAAAAAGTCCATCAATTTTTTCTTCATTCGGATATCCTATACGTACAGGCATTGTCGGAAAGACGGATTGGGCCAACTCTCTCATGCCCTTGAGTTTTGTCATACCCCCGGTAAGTATGATCCCCGCACCGATCTGTTCTTTAAGTGCACTTTTGTTTAGGGATTTTGCCAAAAGCATCAAGGTCTCTTCGACCCTGGCAAATATCACAGAATGGACAATATCCAGAGAGACACCGTTTCGGCTCTCCTCATCACCGATAATCGGAAGCTCGATGATCTCATTGCTGGTTTCGCTCAGGTTGCCGTGACGTATTTTGACATTTTCCGCAACCTGTAGAGGAGTATGCAGGGCCATAGAAAGATCGTTGGTAATATGATTGGACCCGACACCGAGGAAATCATTGTACCTGATAGAGTTGCCGGTATGGATCACGAGATTGCTGGTCTGTCCGCCGAGGTCGATCACTGCTACCCCGAGTTCTTTATCATCCTCATCCATTGTTGCGATCGCAGAGGCATAGCCGTTGAGCACAATACCCTCGATCTCTACACCCGCTGAACGTACAGCCTTGGTAAGATTGGAGAGGTTTGACTTTTGGGTCATGATGATATTGACATCTACTTCGAGCCTGCTTGCATTCATCCCATAGGGATCTTCGATAAAGTCCTGGTCATCCACTTTGAAGTTGTAGGGGAGTACATGTACGATATCAAACTCGTTGGGGATATTCGCATTGTAAAGTGCCGTCTTCATCACCCGTTCAAGTTCTTTGATAGAGATATCTTTATGGGGGATATTGACAACACCGGTGGAGTTCAGGCTCTTTGCATAGGCATTTGAGATTGAGACGACTGCTGAAGAGATATTGCTGCCTGCGATGCGTTTTGCATCGTTGAGCGCTTTTTTGATCGACTTGGATGCAAGCTCAATATTGGTGATGGCACCTTTTTTTACCCCTTGGGATCTCGTGATGCCATGACCCTGTATCTGAACCCTGCCGTCTTTTATTTCAGCTATGATCGCGCATATATTGATGGAGCCGATATCGATAGCTAAAATTGTCTTGTTCAATTTGTAAGTCCTTGTACATAAACTTCAACGGGATATTTTTTGTCAAGCATTTGGAGGAAATTATTTTCAAAGATGCCTTTTTTTAATTGCTCGGCTGTCTGCCTGATCGATGCTGTCTGATTCCCGTCAGACGGCATCATTTTTTGCTCCAAAATCTTATAGATAACAACTTTATCCACTACACTAATCATACCTTTTTCTTCAGTCGATGTAAAGAGTTTTTGGGTAAATTGTAAACTTTCACTGAAATTTAACGGTGCAAGATTGACATTTTGATTCAGTGTCAGGAACTCGGAAATTGTTGCATTGGCTTCGTCAAAGTTCTGGAGGGTTTTTTCGGCCAGTGCATGGAGACCCTCTTGCTGCATTTTCGTCTTGTAGACCGTTCTTGTTTCTGTTTCTGCCTCTTCAAAAGTTTTGACCCTTGGTTCAATCACCTCCTCGATCTTGACGGTGGCATAACGGCTATCAACAACCTTTGGTTTCAGGATCTCTCCGACACTTTTTTCTTGGATCTCCTTCCATATCTCGGCAGTGAGTTTTACATCATTGACAGGAAGTGTCAATGTCTCACTGCTTGTCAACTCCCCTTTCTTAAATGCGATATAGGCCTTTTGTGCGTCTTTTTTGCTCTTTTTGATATTTAGATCATTGGTGAGAGCTGCTTTTGCCTCTTCAAAAGTAAGCTGCTTACCCTCACTGTCGGTATAATTAAAACTGTTTTCGGCAAAAAATTTCTGAAGTTCCTCTTCTGTTGTTTCAGTCTCTGCGCTTTCTGTCCAGAGAATAGATACTCTATACTCTCTTGGGGTCAGGAAGTTCTCCTTGTGTTCCTCCCAGTAAGCATGAAGATCCTTCTCGCCGGGCTCCACTTCTATCTCATCGGGTGTAATCACTTTATAGGCGATTTTGTCTGCGGTATTGATTGCAGAGGAGACTACCTTCTCTTCAAAAGGGAGTGCCTTCACAGTAAGCAGGTTGAGTATTTTTGCAATGGTAAGTTCTTCTCTCAGGGTCGTTTCGAATGTTTTTGCCGTCATTCTACGGTTTTTCAGAAAACTGTCATAGATCTCTTTGCTGAACTGTCCGTTCTTCTGAAACGCGCTGATCTCTTTGAGTGCATCGGCTACCTCTTCATCCGAAACGATAATGCCGTTCTCTTTGGCAAAATTGAGTATTTTTGTCTGTACTGCTATGATGGAAAACGCCTGTTGCACCAGTCCCAGCTCTTTTGCTTTTGCCTCATCCAGCTGTCCCTGCATTCTCTGGTTGTAATCCTGATAGATATCGCTGTAGAGCATATTGAGTCTGCTTTGTGGGATCTCGATCTCTCCTACCTTCGCTATATTGCCGGCCTTTGATCCGAAACTATAGCTTCCCCATCCTACGAAACCTGCACCGATGAACGCGATGGTAGCTACCCAGATCGTCCATACAAGATATTTATTGTGCCTTTGCATCCAACTAATCATACTTTATCTGCCTTCAATTGAAAAATTTGTACAATATTCTATCCAATAATAAATTAAAAGGGCAGCGTGAACGATCAAGATGGTATCTAAAAACAACGAAATGATGCGCAGGGACCTGGAAGTGATCTGGCACCCCTGTACACAGATGAAAGATCATGAGACTTTGCCTCTCATCCCTATCAAATCCGGGAAGGGAGTCTACCTTTATGATTTTGAAGGGAACAGCTATATCGACGCAGTGAGTTCGTGGTGGGTCAACCTCTTCGGCCATGCCAACCCCCATATCAACAAAAAGATCAAAGCCCAGCTTGAAACGCTAGAGCATGTGCTTCTGGCAGGGTTTACCCATGAGCCGGCTATCGAACTGGCACACAAACTTGCGGATATCACTCCTGATGGGCTGAACAGGGTGTTTTATGTGGACAACGGTTCAAGCGCCGTGGAGGCGGCCCTCAAGATGAGCTATCACTTTCATCTCAACCTGGGGAAGAAAAAACCGCTTTTCCTGTCGCTGACCAACTCCTATCACGGTGAGACTATCGGTGCATTGAGCGTAGGGGATGTGGCGCTTTACAGGGAGACCTATGAACCTCTGCTGATAGCCAACAGGCAGGTTCCCGTACCCGCAGACCAGAGTCGGGAAGCGGCGGAGGATGCCCTTGCAGAACTTGAAAAAGTACTCTGCCAGGACGCCGATAAAATCGCGGCGCTGATCCTGGAACCGCTGGTGCAGGGGGCAGGGAATATGCATATGTATCACCCCGCTTATCTTGGCGGTGCGAGGGAGCTTACACGGAGATACGGCGTTCACCTGATCGCTGACGAGATCATGACGGGATTTGGAAGGACAGGAAAAATGTTTG
>JAQVHV010000089.1 GCA_028696055.1 Sulfurovum sp. | reverse complement strand
TTTCCACTTCGAGAAGCTATTGGTAAGTTTTTAACGGAGTACTATTATTATCCGCATATTGTCACCTTAACTGTCGAAGAAAACGAAGAATATCTCGAACTTTCTCTCAAAATTGCACAACTAAGCTCTATAGATGGTGATTACGCAATGGCAGACAATCCCGTCTTAAAGGCCCTTCTTTTAAAAAGGGCAAAGTTGATAGGCAAAGCAGAGAACAAGTTCATTGTTATTCAGGAGCTCTTAAAGGATAAGACTGATTCAACGCATAACATTTTTTATTGTGGGAGCGCAAAAGAGGATGGAGAACGGCAAGTAGACAGGCTTGTTAAAATTCTTGGAGTTGATCTGGGGATGAAAATTCACCCCTTTACTTCTGAAGAGAGTAAAGAAATTAGGCAAGAACTGCTAAATAGATTTGAGACCGGACTTTTGCAAGGGCTGGTTGCGATCAGATGCCTGGATGAAGGGGTAGATGTCCCTGCCACAAAAACGGCATATATCCTTGCAAGTAGCACAAATCCCAGAGAGTTTGTGCAGCGGAGAGGGCGCTTATTACGTAAGTCTCCGGGCAAAAAGTATGCGTATATTCACGACTTCATAGTGATACCTCGAGGTTTAGATGAGATACGAAAAATGGAAGCAACTGTATTTAATACAGAGCGAAAGCTGGTGAAGAAAGAGCTTACAAGGTTCAAAGAGTTCGCGGAACTTGCCGTTAATAGCCAACAGGCAAGATGTACAGTTCTTGAAGTCGCGTCAAAATACAATTTATTGGATTTTTAAGGTGGCATGTATGACTGCTGAGTCTAAAAAAGATGTGCAAGCCATATTTCGAGATGCGCCGGTAGATATACAACGTCTTGTCTCATCGGTGATAGATCTTGAACATCTAAATATTCACTATAAACGTCCTCCCAGAATCAAAGAGGAGATTGTTGATATAGTAAAAGAGGTGATCAAATGATCCTTGACCACATAAAAATATGCAATTTCAGACAATTTTATGGGAACCAAACGATCTATTTTTCCAAGTCCAGAGAGAAAAATATTACGGTCATTCATGGTGAAAATGGATTTGGTAAAACAGCTCTTCTGAACGCTTTCAGATGGTGCCTTTACGGAAACATCAGCCTGCCAGAAGACCACATTCTACTCAATGAACGGGCAGATGGTGAAGCTCATGACAAGTCCCGCCTGATGGTATCCGTCGAACTCAGTTTCAGGGACAAAGAGAATGAGTACAATGTTTTTCGCTCCTTAGATGGCCAGAAAATCGATGGTAAGGCATTCATGCAAGGAGAAAGCAAGCTGATGGTCAGTATTAGGGACGAAACAGGTCGCACGTCAACCCCGCAGAACGGTCAAAATACTATTGATCAAATTCTCCCCGAGACAATGTGCCCTTATTTCTTTTTCGACGGTGAACGCATAGATAACCTTTCAAAGAAGGAAGGCTCAAAAGAGATTCAAAGCGCAATCAAGAACATTATGGGCCTGGAAGTGCTTGAACGGGCAAAATATCACCTGAATGATGTTCGCAAGCATTTCATGAATGAGTTAGGCTCAGATGCATCTGAAGAAATTAAGATCTTGGTTAAAAAGAAAAATATAATAGAGGAAAAAATCAGTGAGCAACTCAGAAGGAAAGAGACAAACGACGAGAATGTCAAAGCATTAAATCGAGAGAAGGAAGAGATCGAAAATAAGCTCCGTGAGCAGGAAGGTGCAAAGGAACTGCAAGCAGAGCGAGACCGTCTAGAAAAAAGAAAAGCTGATATTCAAAAAGAGATCGAAGACAGGTTGGTTGAGATCAAAGATTTAACAAGTAGGCGTGGTTACCTGGCATTTACTAACAATCTGATAGAGCATGTTTCTGCGGTAATTGAGGAGAAAAGAATAAGAGGTGAAATCCCTGCGGGGATCAAGCAGCAGTTTGTAGAAGACCTGCTTGAATGCGGCAAGTGTATCTGCAATACCCATTTGGAACCGGGAACTTCTGAACATGAGGCCGTAAAATCGTGGCTAGGCCGCTCGGGAAATAAAGACCTTGAAGACGCGTTTATCCAGACAAGCGGCAATATTAAGCAGTTAAGGCATTATCGGGATAGTCTTTTCTCAGATCTCCAAAAAATATCGCAATCCCTGGAGCATTGCCGAAGCAATCTTAAAGGGGTAAACGAGGAGCTTGACCAGGTGGCTACCAAACTCGACTGTAAAGATAGTGAAGAGATCAAAGGCCTTGAGCGTAGAAGGCGAGAAATCGAAGCGGAGGCAGTAACACTTCACTTCCAGTTAGGTGGAATAACAACAGAAATGAATACACTTAATGTTGAAATTCAGACACTCGATAAAGAGATTGGCAAAATTGAAGTTGTTGAACAAAAGGCACTGATTGCCAAAAAGCGGATGAATGCATGTGTAGCCGCACGGGACATGATTGATGAGATTTATCAGGCAGTTGCAACTAAAGTAAGAGATGATTGCCAAGACAAGATTACTGAGGTTTATTCCCGCTTTCTTAAAAAACCATACACGGCAAAGCTACAGGAAACATACGAACTACAGATACTCAAGAGTTTTGGCGATGATCAAAAAATTGTCGCGATGTCACAAGGTGAAAGACAGATTACAAGTTTGTCCTTTATCGGCGCATTGGTTGATATAGCCAGAAATAATTTTGAGCAGAAGAAGAAATTTTATTTCGGCGGTATTTACCCTCTCATCATGGATTCACCATTTGGTCAGCTTGACCCAGAACACAGAAAGAATGTAGCAGAAGGTATTCCGGAGCTTGCTCCACAGGTCATCCTTATGGTAGCAGACCAACAATGGTCAGGTGATATTGAGATGACAATGTCTCACCGGGTCGGGAAAGAGTATTTCATCAAAAACTACAATCCGAAAAACAATAACGAGCTTAAATACGAATATTCCGAAATAGTGGAGGGGTGATATGGCAACCCGACTTAAGAGGGGTAAAGATAAAGAAGAGATTTATAAGAAGCTTGTAAATGAGGAAGATTCTCCTTTTTTACAATTCAGCCACGTTTTTCTTATGGCAGCTTGTGTTGGGTTCATGCATGGAAAAAAAGAAGACCTCATCCCTGGAGGGGAGCAAATTCCGTGGTCTGTTTTCAGTGATGATGCGGACCAGGCGATTGTCAATGCAATAGCCTTTGCCGAAACTTCAGACTTGAATATCCTGCTTCCGACTGAGGAGCAAACTGATCGCAAATTTGAAATTATCGAGAAATATGCAAATGCTGGAATAAGGATATTAAAAGAGAAGCTATTGGATGCACCGGGGAAATCGTTGGATAATCTTATGGATATGATTTTTGAGCATAAAGTTAAGGCTCAGGATGGTTCTGATAGAATTAGTGATTTTGCGAATAACCTTTTCTAAATGTGCATGAAACTAGTATATCAATAGGAGTTATGTAATGAGCTTACTAGATAAATATCAGGCTGGGGACAATAAAGAATTATTATTAAAGCAAGAAATATCTGAAATTTTGAGAGCATATAGGCACCCGTGGGATATTTTTGCTGAAAGTCTCCAAAACTCAGTAGATGCAATAAATACACGCTTCAGAGTCCTTAATGACCCTTCTTATTATCGCTATGATGAAATTAGAGAAGCTTTTGGAGTTATAGAGGGAGACCCAGAATATAAAGGTAAAATTGATATTTATTGGGACTTAAATACAAATAAAATAAGATTTATTGATAATGGAATTGGAATTCCAAGCCACAAACTAGAAGATTATGTATTACCTAAAGGGACTGGTAAAAAGTTAGGTAAGGATTATGGATTTAAGGGATATGGTCTTACCTTTGTTACTTTTTGTTCTCTAGAATTCGATATGAAATCAAGATATATGCTGGAAGATAACGGCTCAAATTTATCATTACATGGGTGTATTGATTGGATTACAAGTGAAGCTAAATTCCCTGATGGCCCAGTTCCGACAGCAATACCATGTGATATGGAAATTGGCACAGATTTAACAATTAAAATTGGTGATGATTATGTCAAAGTATTTGATGCGATCGCATCTTTGGATCACTTGAGTAACTTAATCGATAAAGACAAATCATTAGGTGTTATTGAGTTTATTTTGCGCACTAAAACCGCTATTGGAAATACACGAAATCTGTTTAACGAACCACCAATAGTACCGATAAATATGGCTCCTCGTCGTTTCAAGTGGGTAACGGGTAGAGTGAGTTGAACCTGAGCTTGCCTGCGATGATGTAGGCCATGGTGATCAGATTCTTCGGATTGCGATACCCTCGTGCCCGCGCTTTGGCTGCCTGGATCAGGCTGTTGATCCCCTCCAGGAAGCCAGAAGTAAGTTTGCTTGCAAAGTGGCTCAAGATGCCGTTCCAGTGTTCTTTGACCGTATTGGCCAGTTTGTTGATCTGAGCGATGCTGCTTCTGCTTGCCTTCTTGTGCCAGTGCATAAGCAGAGCCTCGGCCTCGGGTCTTGATTTGGCAAAGTAGACGTTCTGCAGGTTCAGTTTGTGTGTGTAGGCCTCGGTGCTCTTCAGGTTCTGGCTGTCGATGATGCTGTCCAGCTGGTGCTGCTGCTCAAGCGTCAGGTGCTCCGGGTTCTTGAGGAACAGGTAGCGGCTTTTTCTCAAAACATCCGGGAACTGTCTGGCTTCTTCTGCCCGTACCTTGGCCAGGCAATCATTGATTAGTCTTACGACGTGGAACGGATCAAAGGTCACCACGGCATTGGGCAGCTGTTCTTTGACTCCCTTGATGAAGGCCTTGGACATGTCAATGGCCGCATCAGTGATCTGTTCCGGTTTGCCACCATGGGCTTCAAGGTCAGCGATGAACCGGTTGATGGTTGTGCTGTCCTTGCCGGTGGTGCCAAACAGGAGCTTCTTGCGATCAAGGTCAAAGAAGAAGCTGACGTAGTCATGGCCTCGTTTGGCAGCTGTTTCGTCAATACCGATTCTGGTGACGCCGGAGAAGTCTTCCTTGGTCCGTGCCATCTCGACATAGGCATCAAGCAGGCGCCAGAGCCGGGTGTCGGTTACGTTAAACAGTCTGGCAATGACATTGACCGGCATCTCACGGGCCATGGTCATAACTAAGGCTTCAAAGAGCAGGGTGAAGCCGGAACCGGCACGGGCCCAGGGAACCGTAACCAGCTTTACGCCACAGCCGCTGTTGGGACAGGTTACCCGAGGCACCCTGGCGTGCAGGTAGGCCTCGTACTGAAAGAAGTTCAAATGACGCCACTGCTTCTCGGTGGTGTCATGCACCGAGGCCAGAGCACCACAAACCGGACAGGGGAACTGGGCCCCTTTCTGAAAGTCAATGTAGATGTCAAGCCGGTTGGCTTCCTTGGAAAAGGAAATCTCCTTTACTTCCCAGGGAGAGACGATGCCAAGGGCCATACCAAAGAGCTGTTCGGGTTGCATGTGACGGACACCTCCGGAAATGAGATGACCGACTATATCATGACTACCCACTCATTTCGACGAAGAGCCATAAATATTAGCATCAACATTAAATTTAAATCAGATGTTGATTATTGCAGAAAAGATATACTTTATAGTTATTATCATCCAAAAAACCATGAGGAATTAAACGTATCATCATATACTTTTGATGAATATAATAAGAACTTAGGAAACGCTGCTTTCAATAGGTTTTTTAGAGCGCTGTATCACCCGATACAAAAAATTGCAATTGGCTCTGACATCACTCGTAAATTTAATGTAGACATTGCATTATGTGCAGCAAGTCAAACTCGTCTTGGGAATATAGAACACCGATTAGGACTAGGCAAAGCAAACTCTGACTTCGCAATAAAGCCTGGGATTCATCTAGCCATTAATGGAATGCCAACAGGAATCCATCATAACTGGACAAAAGGTGGAGGAAGCTTTGCAAGATTTTATGTTGTAGTAGATGCTGATTTATCTATTAGTCAACAACTTGATCCAGGGAGGAAGGGCATTTCTAATTATTATATGGACATGCTTGAAGATACAATTATTGATTTAATCTCCAAAACATCTATTGGAACAAATGACTCATTTGGCAAGTTCAGTAGAGCTAACCTCGATACTGGTAGAGCAGCAGATGATGATGACGAAGGGGAAGATACTAATTTTGAACAAATGATTGAAGCATACAATTCTGCATTAACTACATACAGTGATGATCAAAATCTCATCCTTAAAAAATTAAAAAAAATATCATCATTCGAAAAAATACCGAGTACAGAACATGAAACAATAGGCTTATTCTATGATTTACTAGGTAGAAATATAATAAAAGGGTATTTAACACGCACAATATCAGGTGGGACTACTTATGATGGAATGTTCGGATTCGATCTAAGTGTTGATGAAGATAACATATCTCCAAAAGACTCTAATGGAATTGCTGAAATATATGCTCAAAAAGCAAGGAATGACGGAAAAAGTTCCTTAGGATTAACAAAAAGTAAATTAGCATTATGTATTGAGTTCAAGAAAAATCTTGGTGAATTTTTAAATGAAATCAAAGGTAAAACAGATAAGGACCCTAACACAATTGATATTTTAATTTGTTGGGACGCAAGTATTAATTATTCAATTAATGGCACTTTATATAACTTAGGTCAAGTTATTGATACCCAAAGAAGGTATCATGGAGTAACACATAAACTTGGTCTAATTGGTTTAGGTGGTTATAATACTGAAATAAGCTGTATCTTCTTAAAAGATCTTATTGCTAAAATAAATGGCTCTTCGTCGAAATGAGTGGGTAGCCGTGGTATAGTCGGTCATCTCATTTTGGAGGTGCCCGTCACATGCAA
>JAQVHV010000088.1 GCA_028696055.1 Sulfurovum sp. | reverse complement strand
AGAGCAAAAGACCGGCAAAAGTGACAAGCCAGAGCATCGAATACCGTATCCTCCCCCAGGACCGTTTGAATATTATTCTCTATAAAAATCCTGAACAGACTTCAGCTGTGGCACTGCAGGATCTTGGCCAAAATATGAATTCAGAAGGTATCCTGGTCAATGCAGCAGGGTATATCGCTATGCCTCTGATCGGTAAGATCAAGGTGGCAGGCCTTACCCAGACGCAGGCTGCAGACCGTATTACGGAAGCTTATAAAACCTATCTGAGGACCCCCGCTGTCTACCTTGAAGTAATGAACAAAAGAGTCTATGTCCTCGGAGAGGTAAAAAACCCCGGTGTCGTGAAACTGGACAAAGAGAAGATGACGCTTTTTGAAGCACTTGCTTTTGCAGGTGACCTGGAGGATTCGGCCGTGAGAGATAACATTATCATCGTTTCCAACGACTCGCAGAACGGTTTGATGATGAGAAGCGTGGATCTGACAAACTTTGACATGATGAACTACGCCGACCTGATGCTTAGACCGAATGATATCGTCTATGTACAGCCTGACGGATGGAAAGAGTTCAGGGTCGCTTCCAATAATTTCACTGCACCGTTTGAGACCATTTCAAAGATTGCCTCACCATTTGTTACGATCAAATATCTTAAAGATTAACGTCTGATGTTTTATGCATTGACAGGGGTGTTCCTACTCTCCCTTATATTGATCCGTATCGTTATCTTCAACGCCCCGCAATGGGGCCTGATGGATATCCCCAACGGCAGAAGTGCGCATAAGACACATACACCGAGAGGTGCAGGGATCGGTTTTTACTTCGCTGTTGTGATCATACTTCCCTTCTTCTATTTTCAGCTGCTGGCAGATCACTGGCAGATACTTCTGGCAGTTTTTATGGTGTTTATTGTGGGGATACTCGATGATCACCGGGATACTTCTCCCAGAACGAAATTTGTGGTACTCGCAATTGCGACGCTGATCGTCTATCTGGATGGGATCTGTATTGATGATGTCGGTATCTATTTTGGGTTTCCTGTCTCTTTGGGATGGCTGGCACTGCCTTTTACGCTCTTTGCTGTGATGGGATTTACCAATGCTCTGAATCTGATCGACGGGTTGGATGGTTTGGCAGGCTCTCTCAGTATCGTGATACTCAGTGCATTTTTTTATATCGGCTACCTTCATGACGACCTTTTTATGATGGTAATCTCAGGAGCATTTATTGCCGCACTTTTGGCTTTTTTGATCTACAACTGGAACCCTGCACAGATCTTTATGGGAGACAGCGGGTCTTTAACCCTGGGCTTTCTTATCTCTCTGCTGGCGATCAGATCACTTGCGTATATCCCGGCTGTGGCTGTACTTTTTATCGCTGCCGTTCCTCTTCTGGATACCTTTGTCGTAATGATACGCAGAAAGAGAAACGGAAGATCCATGTTCAGTGCGGACAAGTGCCATATGCACCATCTTCTGCAGAGTTTTTTTTGGAACTCTACGAAAGTAACGGTCCTCTTCCTGGTGGTCCTGCAAGCGATCTATACGATGATAGGACTGCAGCTTTCCAAGGATATTGAAGAGACTGTCCCTATGTTTATATTTGGTCTCAATGTGGTACTTCTCTATCTGCTCCTCAACAGAATGGCACAAAGGCAGGAGAGAAACTGTTAACCTTCTGATGTTTTAAGCCTATATCGCTAAAATTCGCCCATGAAATATTTACGAGGCTATACCAAACGGTACTTTTCACTTGCCATTATCGCGATGTATTCGACACTGCACAAGCTTTCGCAGCGTGACAGTAACTACAAGTACCACCGTGATGCCTTCGAAGCACTTGAAAGAAAAACCTCTCCTCCTTACCTTATCCTAACTCACCATACGTTTTAACACACAACATCATTTTATACTAGGATAAACCATGAATAAGACAATCAAACTCTCTATGGCAGCATCCATGCTGCTGATTATCGCTGTGAATGCAGCCGAACTTGAACCGGTCACGGTTACCGCAGCGACAAAATCAGAACAATTGCTCAAAGATGTAACGTCAAATGTCGTTGTTATTACAGCTGAGGAACTGGAAGAAAAACACTACACGACTGTCACTCAGGCGCTTAGCAGTGTCAGCGGCATTAGTTTTACAAGTAATGGTGGAATAGGGCAATCAACTTCTGTTTACCTGCGGGGATTTGACTCTAAACGCGTATTGGTTCTGATCGACGGTGTCAGATATAACGACATTACAGGTTTAAGTGGAGCGCCGTTTGCACATTTAATGATACATGATATCGAGCGTATCGAAATAGTGAAAGGCGCTCAAAGCGGTATCTGGGGTGCAGATGCAAGTGCAGGTGTGATAAATATTGTTACAAAATCGGCTGCAAAAGGAACGCATGCAAGCGCAAATGTTGAATATGGAAGCTATAACACTAAAAAACTCGGTATCAAGGGATCACATAAAACGGATACGTACTATATCCAACTCTCTTCCCAACTCATTGAGACTGATGGATTTTCGGCTCAGGCTCCAAAAGGAAGTGATCTGGATAAGCTGGAAGATGATGAATACAAAAACATCACAACAAATCTAAAATTTGGATTCAATATAGATGAGACAAACAAAATTGATGTTTCGCATACTGATATATATGCCAAGCAAGATTCTGATCCTTATGGTAACCCTGATGGAGAATATAATTCAGAGACAAACGATCAATTTACAAAGATCAACTTTCACCACATAGACAGCTTCAATACCGTTGATATCTATGCCGCCAGATCTCTATTTGACAGAGAGTATCCAGATGACAGTTATACCAAAAAGTTTGACGGGGAAGTTTACGAATATGGTTTAAAATCAAATATTCCTTACAGAGAAAAAGATTTCGTTATCTTGGGTGTTGATTACAAATCATTTGAACATAAAAATGATTTAAATAAAAAGTACAACAACAAAGCCGCTTTTATTACAAATAGCAATCGTTTTGGTGGGACGATAGTGACTGAATCTGTCAGATTTGATGCGTATGACAAGTTCGATAACAAAACGACTGGAAAAATTGGGATCAAACATAACTTTGATACTGTAGATGGTCTTTCATTGGCTGCAAACTACGGAACTGCATACAATGTACCGACGTTATATAACCTATACTCATCACCATATGGAAATCCAAATCTTAATGCTGAGAGTACGACATCTTATGATGCTTCCATAGCGTATAAGGCACTAAAACTTACGTATTTCAGTTCAGATATAGATGAGATGATAGATTACTATGATCCTGATGGACGGAGTGGCCCAACTCCTGGAAAATATTATAACATAGACGGTACTTCAACACTTAAAGGTTGTGAGCTGGAATACAAAGATAAACTTGCGCAAAACCTTTTAGTTGGCGTAAACTACACATACCTGAACGCTAAAGACAAAGAGGGCAGAGAACTCGCCAGACGTCCCAAGCATACATTCAATGTAGGCGTTGACTACTATCCGACAGAGGCGTTGCAGTTGGGTCTATACGCCAAGTATATCGGAGAACGTTATGACAGTGCAGGCAAAATGGGTGTACAGACCGGTAAGTATACACTAGTGGACTTCGTGACCAACTATAAAATCAACGAAACCTTTACAAGCTATCTGAAAGTAGATAATATGACTGACAAAAGCTATCAAGAGGTGCATGGATATGCCACTGCAGGGCGTAGCTTCTATCTTGGTGTCAATGCCGTATTTTAAGGATATTAACGAATGAAAATAGCGCTGTTCACACTTCTTTTCATACTGCATCTGCATGCGTCTGAGCGTATTGTCGCGCTCAGCCCTTCATTGACCGAGATCGTCTTTGCGCTGGGCAAAGGGGACGAGCTTGTAGGGGTGAGCAGTTATTCCGATTTTCCTGAAGCGGCGAAATCGCTTCCGGTGGTCGGGGGCTACACCAATCCGAATTTGGAAAAGATCATTGCCCTTAAACCGACACTGGTCATCGGCCAGCACTATAACCAGAAGATCTTCTCACAGTTAGAGCATTTTGGCATCAGCACGATGAAACTGCGTCTGGAGCGCCTTGAAGAGATCAAAAAGACCATTTTGATCCTTTCAAAGCGCTTGGGCAGTAAATCGGGTGAAGCATTGGTGCAGGCGATCGATACCGCCATAGGAGAGATCGAGCCTGCCGAAAAAAGTGAACGTGTACTGATCGTCTATGGCCTTAGCGAGGACCTGCGCCGCAATAACTATGTTGCGCACAAAGGAATCTTTTTCGATGATATCATCACCCTCTGCGGTCATGAAAACGCCTTCAAGAACGCGCTTAACCTTCAACCGGTTCTGAGTTACGAGAACGTCATTGCTCTCAATCCCGACCGCATCATCATCCTGCACTCACAGCGTACGGAAGCGCATGTCAATGTGGAGAAAGCGCTTGAAGCATGGCGCACAGTTCCTACCGCAGCGTCCAAAGCGGGAAAGATCACTACAGTGAGTGAGAGCTACCTCCATATCCCTTCGCACCGTGTGGCACAGAGTATCACACGACTTTGCCGGGAGATGCAGCGTGATTGAGCTTCGCAATCTTGCCTGTCATTACGGTGAGCGTCAGGTGCTGAGAAATATATCCGTCTCCGTAAAGGACCATGTGTGTGTGCTCGGCGCCAACGGCTCAGGCAAAAGTACCCTTGCCAAAGCGCTCTGCCGGCTCATTGATTACGATGGCAGCATCCTCTATGACGGTGTGAGATGCAACGCTGCCGATCTTGTCCAAAAGATCACCTATATTCCTGCCAAGCTTGAATCGCATGATCCTTATATCAGTGTCGAAGAGTTTGTATTGCTTGGGCGTTTCCCGCATAAAGAGCGTTTCCTCGACTACAGTGACAAAGACCGTGCCATTGTCTCCAAAACCTTGCAGCAGCTTAACCTGCAGCCGCTTGCTTCGCAGGCCATGTATACCCTCAGTTCAGGAGAGCAGCAGCTGGTTCTCATTGCGCAGGCGCTGACTCAGCAGAGCCGTACCATTATCTTCGATGAACCAACCGCCAATCTCGATCCGGCCAATGCCAAAAAAGTGGCCAATATCATCAAGATGCTCAAAACATCGCATACGGTCATTCTGATCTCTCACGACCTGCATCTCTCACACTATTTTGATGCACCGATACTTTTTATCGCTAACGGCGACGCCGTTTTATATGAAAAGAACGAAACCTTTTTTGAGCCTGCTGTGCTAAGCCATCACTACGGCGCAGCATTTGACGGACTGGCGGTGCGTTATGATTAACAAAGTACTCTGGCTGCTTTTGATAGCGGCTGCACTCTACTCACCCTTTACAGGCAGTGCCGCCTTACATCTGAATGATCTGCTCGCAGCTGATGCTCTGAGTCAGAGAATTTTTTTCGAACTGCGGCTGCCGCGCGTCATTTTTGCTTTTTTGGCCGGTATGATTCTCTCGCTTGGCGGGCTGCTCTTTCAGACCCTCTTTCGCAATCCGCTGATGACACCCTACACGCTTGGGATATCCAGCGGGGCTGTCTTTGGTGCGGGTATTGCCATCATTTTGGGGCTGGGAAGTCTTGCATTCGGTATTGCGGCGATCACTCTTTTCGGGTTTGCCGGCGCGATGCTGACCGTCCTGCTCCTGATCTGGCTTTCTCGTTATGTCAAAGAGGCACAGGGCACCTCACTGTTACTGCTTGGGATCGCACTCTCACTCTTTTATACGGCATCCTTGATGATGCTCTTTTATCTCGGTGACGCGGTTCAAAATGATATGCTGATCCGCTTCACTATGGGTTCGCTCTCGGTCATCGGCTATCAGATGCCGCTGCTGCTGCTTCTTGCCGCAGCGCTGCTATTGGGCATGCTGTGGCGTTACCGCTATGAACTGCAGCTTATCGCAGTTTCTGAGGATCAGGCGCGTCTCAAAGGGGTCAATACCAAAGGTCTGACGCTGCTTCTGCTGGGTGTCGCTTCCTTCTCTGTCGGTGTGCTGGTAAGTCTCAGCGGTCCTATCGGCTTTATCGGTCTGATCGTGCCGCATATCGTCGCGAAACTCTATCCCATTGTACTCTACCGGCGTATTCTTCCCACCGCTCTCCTTGGAGGTCTCTTTTTGGTTCTCTGCGACACCATTGCCAGAACGCTCAATACACAGAGTGAACTGCCCATCGGTATTGTGACCGCTTTTATCGGCGGCCCGTTTTTTATCTATCTCATTATCAAAAGGAGCCGCAGATGAGTTATCTCTCCTGGTTTGAGGCACATGCCTCAAAACACAGACAGATTGTCGACAAACTTCTGGCACAGGGATTTGATCAGGAAGCGATCATCGACTATTTCGATTTTGAAAATATGTGTGAGCGTGAGCCCGACTTCTGTCCGCTCTACAAAGAGCACAGAAAGTGTCATGATATGGAAAAACTCAACTGCTACCTCTGCGCCTGCCCGAACTTTCGCTTCAATGATGAAGGCTTCAAAACGCATGAGGGTATCACGACCTTCAGCCACTGCAGCATAGACTCCAAAGACGGCAGACAAGGAAGGTACGGCGACGCGATCCATCAGGACTGTTCCAGATGCACCGTGCCGCATCATCGCAGCTATGTGCAGAAGCATTTCGATCCGGAGTGGAAAAAGATCATGAAGGGGTGTCATAACTGATGGGGATCAAGACAACACTGACACTGCAACAGGCACAACGCCTCTTCCCCGGCTATCATATAGAGAGACTCCAGGAGACACATGACGGAGTCGTAGATACCACCTATATCGCCTATTCGGTTCAGAAGCGCTATATTTTGAAGCGGTTTGAACGCGCTACCAATGAGGAGATCGCACAGGAGCAGGCGCTGATGAAGTTCCTCAAAGGTG
>JAQVHV010000087.1 GCA_028696055.1 Sulfurovum sp. | reverse complement strand
CTCCGACTAAAAAAGGGGAAGAGGGGTGCCGAAGAAGAAGCTAAAGCATTACCTCCACGTTGTGTAACGTAAAAGTAACGTTTGTTATGCGCGTATTATAGCCCAGCAAAGCTGAGCCTAAGCTTAAATTATAAATCTTTTTCGTGTTTTGCAAGATAATCTGCGACACCTGCAGTGTCAGCTTTCATACCTTCATCGCCTTTGTTCCAACCAGCAGGACATACTTCACCGTACTCGTTCGTAAAGAGCATTGTATCTACCATTCTGATCATCTCATCGATGTTTCTTCCAAGCGGCAGATCGTTGATCACTGCATGTCTTACTGTACCGTCTGCATCAATAAGGAAAGAACCTCTCAGCGCTACAGACTCGTTAAGAAGTACATCATAGTCTCTTGCGATCTGCTTGTTAAGGTCAGCTACTAGTGGCATATCTACTCTACCGATACCGCCTTTTTCTACCGGAGTCTCTCTCCATGCGAAGTGACTGAACTGTGAATCGATCGAACAACCGATGACATTGATCCCTCTCTCTCTGAACTCTTTCGCTCTGTGTGAGAATGCAATGATCTCAGATGGACAAACAAACGTAAAATCCAGTGGGTAGAAAAAAAGTACCGCACCCTTTTCACCAAGATTTTTATAAAGGTTGAAATCTTCTACGATCGAACCATCTGCAAGCACAGCAGTAGCTGTAAAATCAGGAGCTTTTTTAGTAACTAGCATTTAACTTCCTTATTGATAATTTTTATTAACAAAATAATTTTATCACAATTAATTTAATTTACTCTTAATCCATTTAAAATGGTAATAACCCAAACTTTTTAATAAAGGCCTCATCGATATCGATAAGACCTTTCGCCTGCAGCCCATCCAGAACCTCTTTCGTACAGTGCGTATCACCGGGCCATTCACGTTCATATCCGTCTATGATGCCTTTGTTTGTCCCGTCAATGACAATGAACGGAGAAAGTTTGATATCTCTCTGTGCATCGATATTGTTCGCCACACGCCAGATCAGCATATAGGGATTATGGATATCATTGTTTGTTTTATCAACAATCACCAGCACTTTTATATGCTCTTTGAGATGATCAATCTTCTCCCAGTCATCCGATATCGACTTTGTCTTCTCTACGGTAATCACGCAGAGAGGATTTTTGGTATGGGGCATATACTGCTTGAGCTCAAGGATATTGCTGTCGATCTCCTGCATCTTTGTCAGAAGTTCACTGTCGCTCAGCGCCATAGCGATACCTTCGGCCACTTCGCTGCCTGTTGCATCAACCCCGAGTTTGCCTCCGACGAATTGTTCTGGCGAAGCGTGGTCCAGATGATCGACGACACCCTGCGTGATCAGCACCTTACTGCTGTCAAGCCTGTTGAGAATATGCTCGGTCAATGCCTCAAATGCTTCCAGTTCGGGAGCATCCTCACCGACAAAGATCGCATGTTTGACAAAACTCATCTGCCCTACTCCCCAGAACGCATGCATAAACTGCTGCGCATGGCCCTTATAGAGTGTTTTCATCTTGGCAAGTATCAGATTATGGAAGACACCGTTTTCCGGCATATTGTAGTCGATCAGGTCCGGTGCCATCGGTTTGAGCATCGGCAAAAACACTCTTTCGGTAGCCCATCCCATATACTTATCCTCCAGCGGCGGCTTCCCTACCACTGTCGCGGCAAAGACAGGCTTTGACTTCATCGTGATCGTCTCCACTTCCAACACCGGAAATGGTTCCTTGAGCGTATAGTAGCCCGTATGGTCACCAAACGGTCCCTCGATCTCTATCTTCTCCGGGTCCACAAATCCTTCGATCACGATATCGACATCTTCCGGGATATAGATATCGTTGGTGATCGACTTCACCACCTTCGCATTCTGGTTGCGTACAAATCCGTAGAGCAGCAGCTCGAACATACCGTGGGGCATCGGTGCCTGTCCGCACCAGATATAGAGCGGATCACCGCCGATCGCGACACTCACCGGCATTTTTTTCCCTGCACGTTGATACTGGTCAAAAAAATGGGAAGCGTCTTTATGGATCTGCCAGTGCATCCCCAGCCTATGCTTGTCGTACTGCTGGAGCCTATACATCCCGAGGTTCTGCATCTGCCCGTCAAGACTCCGGGTATAGACCTGCCCCATCGTAATAAACGGACCGCCATCCTCTTCCCAGGTTTTCAGTATGGGCAAGCTGTCAAGATCAACCTCCTCTTTTGAATAGATCACCTCCTGACACGCGCCCCTTCCTTTGAGTCGTTTGGGAAAAACATTCTTCAGGTTAAAGAGCTTTGGAAGCATTTTCAGCTTTGCAACCACGCCTTTGGGCGGCTTGAGTTTCAGCAGCTCCTCGATTCCCTCTGCCACTGCATCGGGATGTTTGCCGAAAATTTTCTCTGTGATCTCTTTATTGGCAAAGATATTCATCAGTACAGGCATGTCATAGACAATGCCTTTGGCTCTGTTGACAGGATTTGTAAAAAGCAAAGGACGGGAGTCCTCCTTTTTTACTTCGATATAGGCAACATGCGGTATCTCCAGTTCTACATCAAGCGGCGTATCGATGACCTTCAAATTTCCATGCTCTTTCAGCCATGCAACCACATCTTTCATATCTATCCTTCTTACTGTAAATATATCAACTCTGTATGATAGGAAAGATTATAGCAAAACCGGATGAATTTTATAGAACGGGAATTGCCAAATATCGATAATTCGGATTAGACCGGGAGGATATCCCTATAAATTTTTATAACAGCTGCAGCCTGTCTATTGGATGGGAAATATAGCACCCTCAATGCCAATAAAGCAGAGAGGAGGAGTATCAGAGCCTTTCAGGCATCTCTTCTTTGAAGGCCAACGCTTCGGCTTTATCCAGGATCTCCATGGCGCCGTCATCGATCATGACCTGGGCAAGCGCTTCTCCGAGATTTTCGCAACTTGCAACCTCGGCAGAGAGTGAAGCTTCCAGAATATTCGTTCCGTCCGGATACCCGAGCATTGCCCGAATCGTTATCTCTTCTCCCTCTATGACTGCATTGACTGCTACAGGGGCAGAACACCCGGCACCGATCTTGGCGATAAAGTCACGCTCCAGTTTTGTGCTGAGAAAACTCTTCTCGTCATTCAGGCTCAGGGCAATCTCCCTCACCCTCTCATCGTTCTCCACGATCTCGATACCCAGTGCAGCCTGCCCCATCGGAGGGATCATGAAATCCAGTTTCTCGACATAGGGAATATCTTTGAGAAGATCCAGCCTGTAGAGGCCGATATAGGCAAGGATGATCGCATCATACTGCCCCTCCTCAAGCTTTCTCAGTCGTGTATTGACATTGCCTCTGAGGTCTTTTATCTTCAGGTCCGGACGTTTTTGCAGTATCTGCATACGGCGTCTCAGGCTTGTGGTACCTACTACCGCGCCAACGGGAAGTGCCTCCAGTGTTTCATACCGGTGAGAGAGGAAGACATCGCTTTGATCCTGCCGTTCCGTGATAGCGACCAGCTCCAGCCCCTCAGGGATATAGGTCGGTACATCCTTGAGCGAATGGACAGCCAGGTGCGCATGCCCTGCAAGCATCTCATCTTCCAGCTCTTTGGTAAAGTGCCCTTTCCCGCCTACCAGCGCCAAAGGCCTGTCAAGTATCTTGTCTCCTCTGGAGGTGATCTTATTGATTTCCACTTCCACACCCGAGAAATGTTTTTCTACTCTCTCTTTGATGTGATAGGCTTGCCAAAGTGCCAATTGGCTTGCTCTTGTTGCGATAATCAATTTCTCTGTCATTACTTGATAAACTCTTTATATTTATTTCTCATCTTGTCCCACTTTCCATCGATATAGATCGTAGGCGTACCGCTGACCATCAACTCGCTGGCTGCATCTTCGTCTGCTTTTATCGCATCTTTGACTGCCTGCGCATCTACCTGTGCTTCTGTTACGCTGTATCCTGTCTGTTTTTTCACTTCCGCCAGGATCTTTTTCGTATCAGTCTCCCTTGGATCGATCTTCATCGCGTAGACTTTTGGCAGGATCTCCATTTTCCCTTCATGCTGTGCTACATGCATCACGCGGGTCAGAACATCTGAAACCGGATGGATACGCAATAGCGGCAGATGGTAATAGTAGACAGCCAGCGTATCAGGATGCTCTTTGGCCGCTTTCATGATATCGGGGACCACATCCTGACAGAAAGGACACTGGGGATCGGAGAAGATCAGTACCTTGTGGGCAGCATTTTTATTGCCGAAGATCAGGTGTGCATCATTGTAAAACTTCTCTGTGACCGTAGGTTTGATCTCATTTCGGTACTCTTTTCCGTTTTTTAGATTCACGAGGTTTCTTGTTGCCAGTCCGTCTTTGACAAAGATCGTCTCAGGTGCCTTCATCTCTTTCCCCTGATAGACCAGGTCCATTGTGGTAAGGTATATGTTCCAATCGGGAATCTCCGGATGAGAAGTCTCTTCAATGACAGTGATCCCTTTCACTTCTACCTGGGGATTAAGGACGACGTGCTTCTTCACATATTTCAGAAGTTCTTTTTCGTTTGTACTCTCTCCTGCGCTAAGCGTGAGGGTTGCGATCAGTGTGCTCGTCAATAATTTCGACATCAATGACATTATCTTCTCCTTGTTTCTCTGATTTAAAGTTGGTTTGTTCAGGGGTTATTTTAGCAACAAATTGCAAATAAAGCGTATAAAGTAACGAAAAAACTCCAAGAATATCCGTCAATACTCCGGGGATAATAAGCAAAATAGCCCCGATAAAGTAAGCAGTACTGGCACTGTGAAAACCTCTCAAGCTCAGTTTTCCCCGTTTGACGGCATCCAAATTGCCCATGACAGCAAAGGGAGAAACCCTTAGGAGCTGTACCCCGATGATAAATGTCATCACGATCCATATCGCTGACCATAAAAAACCGATCCGTTCACCTACGCTTAAAGAGAGGTAAAGCTCCAGCAGTAAAAATGGGATCGCAACTAAGATCGGCATACTTAAAATCTCTCCTCAAGCAGAGAGAGGATCTCCTCAACCGATACCTCTTCTTTATGCATCTCTTTTCGTGTGATGAACTCTACCTTCCCTTCAGCAAGATTTTTCCCGATCACCACAGCATGAGGAATCCCCAGAAGCTCATAATCTTTCATCTTTGCACCGAAACGGTCTTTACGGTCATCCAGGAGCACATCGACACCTTTGGCCTTCATAGCGGCATAAAGTTTCTCACCCCATGCCAGCTGTTCCTCATCTTTGATGTTGGAAACCAGGATATGCAGATCAAACGGTGCTGACTCTTTCGTCCAGATACACCCGTTCTCGTCATGGTTCTGCTCGATGATCGCCGCAAGCAGACGGCTTACCCCGATACCGTAGGTCCCCATCACCATAGGCACAGACTTCCCGTTCTCGTCGAGGAAGACGCATCCAAGCGGTTCGGAGTAGCGGGTCCCCAGCTGGAAGATATGCCCCGCTTCGATCCCTTTGGTGTAGCGCAATGAGCCACCGCAACACGCACATCGGTCACCTTCCTGTACCGCAACAAGATCATCAAAATGCGCTTCGATTCCCACAAAACTGTTCCCCACAAGGTGATAGTCCTTCTCGTTGGCCCCGCAGATCATCGAGGAAGCATTTTTGAGCTCATTGTCATAGATGACAGTGATCCCTTCGGGCAGAGTCGTCGGCCCCATAAATCCGGCTACCAGACCGGCTTCAGCCAGCTCCTCTTCGGAGACATCGACAAGATCGTTTGCATCCACTGCATTGCAGGCTTTGACCTCCTGGAGTTCATCCGATCCCCGCAGGGCAAAGAGGACGATCCTGCTCTTGCCTTCATCATAGAGTGCTCTTTTGGCTACAGTTTTCACAAGATAGTATGGATCCACTTTGAAATATTCACTCAATGCTTCAATCGTTTTGATGCCCGGCGTATGGAATCTTGCGAATGTCGCCTCGGGTGCTTCCACTTCACATTCCTTAGGCTGTCGCACTGCCGCTTCGATATTGGCTCCATAGTCACACTTGTCGCATACGACGATCGTATCTTCACCGCTGTCAGCGAGTACCATAAACTCTTTCGAACCGCTTCCGCCTATCGCACCGCTGTCTGCTTCAACCACCCTGAACTCAAGCCCAAGGCGTGTGAATATCTTCTTATAGGTCTCTTCCATCAGATCAAATTCCCGCTTCATATCCTCTTCGGAAGTGTGGAAACTGTAACCGTCCTTCATCAAAAATTCACGCCCGCGCATCAAACCGAATCTCGGTCTGATTTCATCACGGAACTTGAGGTTGATCTGGTAAAGGTTCAACGGGAGCTGTTTGTAGCTTTTTACCGTCTGACGTACAAGGTTCACCATCATCTCTTCATGTGTCGGACCCAGTATAAAGTCATTCTCTTTTCGGTCTTTGAAACGCAGAAGCTCTTTACCGTACTTCTCGAAACGACCGCTCTCCTGCCATAAGGATGCAGGCGTCACAAATGAGAGGCTGACCTCCTGGCATCCTGCACGGTCAAGCTCCTCTTTCACTACACATTGTACCTTGTCAAGTACCTTTTTACCAAGCGGCAGGAAATTGTAAAGTCCGCTCCCTCCGACAGATTGGATAAATCCACCTCTGATGAGATAGATATGACTCGCCAGTGTTGCATCATTTGGCGTCTCTTTGGTTGTAGGTATCAGTAGTTGTGTAAATCTCACGATTCGTATCCTTTTATATGATTATCATCTTTATAAAGCACCAGATTGCAGCTGTCAATCTCTATATCAAACATCTTTTTAACGGCTTCTATAGTGTTGGCATTTGTTTTGTCCGCAGAAGAGTGTCTGAGATTCTGGGTAGGATCATGCAGAAAACGGTTGAACATCTGTTCTGCCATTTTTCGCATATTGGATTC
>JAQVHV010000086.1 GCA_028696055.1 Sulfurovum sp. | reverse complement strand
TCTGTGTTGTTCACAAATTTGCCCATAGGGTTCTCCTCTTACTGGATTAAAAGTTATTGAGCCATTATATCAAGTAAATAGTTAGAGGAGATAATTTTTGTGATTAAAAATTAATCAATTGATTGTTTCCGTTGCAGGGGGACAATCAATTGGTGTTTAAAAATTGACCATCATCCGGTCACGGCCTTTAAATGTAACCGCCTGGGTATATCCTACTGCGCTGGCGAGTGCAGTCACCTCTTCGTAGGCAAATCCGACCTGCTCGGGACTGTGCGCATCCGAACCGAATGTGATGGGGATCTCCAGCTCGAAAGCCTTTTCCAGCAGTGCCCTGGAAGGGTAGATCTCGCCAATGGGTTTGCGCAGTCCCGCGGCATTGAGCTCAAGGACCATATTGGCTTTTTTGATCGCTTTTAACGCATCTTTTGCAAGCAGTCTGATATCCTTTCTGGGAAGGTACTTGAAGACCTTGATGAGGTCAAGGTGCCCCGCTATATCAAACCTTCCGAACTTCGCCATCGCTTCCACCGCTTCGAAATAGGCCTGCCATATCTCATCGACATCACGCTCTTTCCAGCCGCTCAGAAATTCAGGGTTGTCAAAGCTCCATTTGTCGATAAAGTGTACCGATCCGATGAAGTAGTCCACATCCGCACCCAATACACGATCATCCATATGCCCCGGCAGATAATCGACCTCGTACCCAAAGAGGATATCGATCCGTCCTTTGTATCTCTCCCTGGCATCCAGCACATCCTGCCGGTAGGCTTCCATCTCCTCAAAGGCGAGTCTGTAGTGCGGATCGAAATCCATCGGTGCATGTTCGGAAAACCCGAAGATATCGATGCCCAGCGCAATGGCTCTTTGGATATACTCATCAATGGTCCCCTCCGCGTGATTGCAGCGGGTCGTGTGGTTGTGTATGTCAATTCTCATAAGGCAAATTTTAACATAAAAACAGATTTTTACTACTATTTGGGTAAAATTAGAGCAAAAAATATCCCAAACAGGCAAAATATGACTGAACAGAAAAAAGTAGAACTCTTAGCACCTGCAGGCAACCTTGAGAAGATGAAGATCGCCCTCAATTACGGGGCAGATGCCGTCTATGGCGGTACCAGTACCTTCTCGCTGCGTATCCGTTCGGGCAAAGAGTTCGATATGGATGCCTATAAGGAGGGGATCGAGTATGCCCATGCAAGAGGCAAGAAGGTCTATACGACGATCAACTCATTCCCCTTCAATTCCCAGGTAAAACTCTACGAGAACCATATCGCAAAGATGGCTGAACTGGAGCCTGATGCGCTGATCGTCTCAAGCCCGGGGATCGTCAAGATGGCAAAGCGGATCGCCCCGAATATCCCGATCCACCTCTCCACCCAGGCGAATGTGATGAATGCCCTTGATGCGCAGGTCTACTATGAGATGGGAGTGACACGCATCATCGCAGCGCGTGAGATCAGTCTCAAAGACTGTGAAGCGATCAAGTCCGTACTGCCCGATCTTGAGCTGGAGGTCTTTGTGCACGGTTCGATGTGTTTTGCCTACTCGGGGAGATGTCTGATCTCAGCCGTGCAGACAGGACGTGTGCCAAACAGGGGGAGCTGTGCCAATGACTGCCGTTTCCCGTATGAGATCTACGCACACAATCCCGAAAGCGGCACGACCTTCAGGCTGGATGAGGAAGAGGGTGTAGGTACCTACATCATGAACGCCAAAGATATGAACCTGGCTTCCCATGTGGACGAGATACTCGCTTCGGGTGTCATTGATTCACTGAAGATCGAGGGGCGCACCAAATCCCCCTACTATACAGGGGTTGTGACCAAGGCCTACCGTGAAGCAATCGATGATTTCTATGCAGGTAAATTCGATGCCCAGAAGTACCAGGCGGAGCTTCATACGACACAGAACAGAGGCTTTACCGATGCCTATCTGATCTCCCGCCCGTTTGAACGGAAGGATACCGAGTCGCATGATTTCTCTATCCAGAACGGTACGCATCAGGTCGCTGCGCTGGTCAGCGAAGACGGTAAAACATGGCGCTGCAAGGACAAGACCTGTGTGGGCGATGAGGTGGAGATCGTACTGCCTGTCGGGGCAAGTGTAGAGCTTGTAGATAATGAGTACGGAAAGATCGAAGCGCGTGACGGCAGATACTGGCTGACGTTCAAAAAGATCATTGCCGTAAACAGCAAAGCGTTTGAGTGTGTCCACAGCGGGGACCTGAACGATATCCTTCTTCCGGCGGAACTTCCGGGGTATACGATCCTCAGACGCGGTATCGCCGAAGCATTGGAGAAGAAAGGGCTGACGGAGGACTCTACCCCGATGCACATGGTGCCAAAAGACCGAGTCTGCGACTGAATCGTCTGTTGTTCTGGACTTGACTCAGGATCCGGAGTCCCACTCTGTCAAGGTGGGATTTTGAATCAAGTTCAGAATGACGAACAGACAAACAAAAGGAAATGAAATGAAATTTGTATCGATCGTAATGGGAAGCAAGAGTGACGTTGACGTCATGAGAGAGTGCGGTACTACACTTGAGAAGTTTGGAGTACCGTATGAATTGATCATCTCTTCGGCACACAGAAGTCCGGAAAGAACAAAGAACTATATCAAAGATGCAGAGGAGAGAGGTGCACAGGTGTTTATCGCAGCAGCGGGTATGGCAGCACACCTTGCCGGTGCATTGGCGGCAACGACCACAAAGCCGGTTTTGGGTGTGCCTATGGAGAGCGGGCCGCTCAAAGGGGAAGATGCGCTTCTCAGTACGGTCATGATGCCTGCGGGTATGCCGGTAGGCACCGTAGCGATCGGCAAAGCAGGTGCGACAAATGCCGCGTACCTTGCGATCCAGATCATGGCACTTCAGGATGATGAGCTGAGAGTCAAACTTCAGGAAGACCGTATCGCAAAAGCGAAAAAGGTAGAGCTTGACTCTGCCGAGATCGAAGTAAGACTCTAGTCTTTAAAAATTAGGAATATTATGAACAAAGATGCTATTACATTCAGCGAACTACTACTAAAACTCCAGCAGTTCTGGGCGCAGCAGGGGTGCAATATCGTACAGCCGTATGATATCCCGGCGGGTGCGGGGACATTCCACCCTGCGACACTGCTCAGAAGCCTGGACAGCAAGCCCTGGAGTGCGGCGTATGTTGCACCGAGCCGCAGGCCGACAGACGGGCGTTACGGGGAGAACCCGAACCGTCTGGGCGCATACTACCAGTTCCAGGCATTGATCAAACCGAGCCCGGACAATATCCAGCAGCTCTATCTCCAGTCTCTGGAGTACCTGGGGCTTGATCTCAGTCAGCATGACATCCGTTTTGTCGAGGACAACTGGGAGTCTCCGACGCTTGGTGCATGGGGACTTGGATGGGAAGTATGGCTTGACGGGATGGAGGTGACGCAGTTTACCTACTTCCAGCAGGTCGGAGGTATCTCCTGTGATCCGGTAGCGGTGGAGATCACCTACGGGACAGAGCGTCTGGCGATGTACCTTCAGGGGGTTGAGTCGGTCTTTGATATCGTCTGGAACAGAAACGGTGATGAGGTGACAACCTATGCGGATGTACACAAAGAGAGCGAGTATGAGTTCAGCAAATACCACTTTGAAGTAGCTACCACAGAGAAGCTTTTTGCACATTTTGAAGATGCGAGTGCAGAGTGCAGGCTCTGTCTGGAAAAAGGGCTTCCGCTTCCTGCCTATGATCAGTGTATGAGTGCTTCGCATGCTTTCAATGTACTGGATGCAAGAAAAGCGGTTTCCCAGGCGCAGAGACAGAACTATATCCTCAAGGTACGCGAACTGGCGATCGGGTGTGCACAGCTCTATAAAGCGCAGGAAGAAGAGCGTAATGCTCGGGTAACTGCAAGTAGTAAGTAGCAGGGAGCAGGGAGCAGGTTTGGTTTGCATTGCGGTGCAATGCCTTGAGTCAAAGTAGAGCAGAATTGAATGGAAAGCAGAGATGAAACTACAGGAAATCTATAATTTTCTAGATCGTATCAGCCCCTTTGAACTTCAGGAGAAGTGGGACAACTCCGGCCTGATCGTCGGTGATATGCGCAGAGAAGTCTCGCAGATCGTCATCTCTCTTGACATCGATGAGGCGATGATCGAAGAGGCAGAAGAGGGGACGCTTTTTGTCGTGCATCATCCCCTGATATTCGGCAAACTGACACAGCTTGACTTTGCCAAATACCCCTCCAACCTGATCGAAAAGATGATCCTGAAAAGAGAGTCACTGATCGCTTTGCATACCAATTTTGACCAGACGCATCTCAACAGATATGTCTTCGAGACGGTACTCGGCCTGAAGATCTCGAATGAAGCGCCGTTTGTCTGTATGGCACAGGGCGAGTGGAACTACAAAGAACTGCTGGCTCTGGTTAAAGAGAAGTTTGGCCTTCCGACACTCAGAGTCGTAGGTAAAAAAGAGAAGATCACCTCCATCGCCCTGACGACGGGCGCAGGTGCTTCATTGATCGATCAAGTCGATGCTGACTGTTTTTTGACCGGAGACATCAAATACCACGATGCGATGAAAGCAATGAGCGAAGATCTGATGATGGTAGATATCGGACACTACGAGAGTGAGAAGTTCTTTGCCAAGATACTTTATGATGAGTTGAAAGTTTTACCTCTTTTGGTTATAATTGCGCAATCTAAAAATCCATTTGAGATTGATAACACTATCTAAAACCCATACCCCTTTAAAGGAACAAGATGAACAAACATCTAAATCAACTGATCGCACTTGCAAAAAATGATCAGACGATCGACAGTTATACGCCTGCGATTGAGGCGGCAGAGAAAAAAGTAACGAAAGCACAGAAAAAAGTAGATGCGGTACAGGAAGAGATCGATACGCTTCAGGCAGAGATCTCCAAAAATGAAGAGAAGATCGAGGGCTTTGATGATCAGCTGAAGATGCTTAACGAGCAGTTGGCAAGCAATGCAAAAAAAGTCAAAGAGATCAGCACAGAAAAAGAGATGCAGGCACTCTCTCTTGAGGAAGACATCGCAAAAGAGAAGATGACCTTCGCCAATGAAGAGATAGAGAGGCTTCAGGGTGTCAATGAGACCAAAAAAGCACTATTGCAAGAAGCAGAAGAGAAACTTCAGGCACGTATTGAAGAGCTGACAGCGATCAGAGAAGTGGTAGATGTGGAGAAAGCCGAGATCGATCAGGCAAAAGGCGAGTTGTTCGCTAAAAGAGAAGAGCTTACAAGAAACCTGGAGCAGAAGGTTTTGGCATTTTACGAGAAGATCCGTATCTGGGCAGGGAATACCGCAGTGGTGCCGGTGAAAAAGCAGGCATGCTACGGATGTTATATGAAGCTCAATGACAAAACCTATGCGGAAGTGATCAAAGCAGAAGAGATCGTCACCTGTCCGCACTGTGGAAGAATCCTCTATATCGAGCGTGTTACGCCTGAAGCGTAATGAAATAAGACTATGGAGAGACTCTTCTTTTTTCTCTATAGTACCATTGTGGCAGTGGCTTATATCACTGCTCTGCCTTTTTTACTTCTCTTCGCACTCAAACAAAAGTATCAGAGATCAATACCTGCACGGTTTTTCTTATGGAAGAACACTCCGTTAAAGCGTGACGGGATATGGTTTCACTCCTGCAGTTTCGGAGAGGCACTGGCGATCAAGCCGCTGGTGAACCAACTGCCTGAGGATCTGCTTCGTATGACCACGACGACACAAACCGGTTTTGAGGTAGTAAAAGGGTACACGAAACAGAGTCGTTTTCTACCCTTTGAACCGCTGCTTTTTGGATGGCTGAAGCCGCAAAAAGTACTGGTCGTTATGGAGGCAGAGTTCTGGTACCTGCTTTTTGCGCTGGCAAAAAGGAGAGGGGCAAAGACACTTCTGATCAATGCACGGCTGAGTGACAGGTCATTCCCGAAATACTATAAAATGCGTTGGTTGTATCGGCATATCTTTCGATCCATCGATGAGGTCTATGCACAGACCGTGAAGGATAAAGAGCGTCTGGAACTTCTGGGTGCCAGTAAGGTGACAGTCACCGGAAATATCAAGCTTGCCAACCTCGCTTCACCGACGAAAATACTGCCAAAGCCGACAGGATTGGTTGTGTGCGGCGCCAGTACCCACGAGGGTGAAGAGGGTTTGATACTGGATGCTTTTGTAAAGCTGAGAGCAGAAGAGAAGAACGCAAAGCTGATCGTGGTACCGAGACACCCTGAGCGTTTTGAGAAAGTAGGGGATCTTATAACGGAGTTTGCCAAAGAACACAGCCTGCAGTGGCATCGCTATTCACAAAACGAAGCACTGGAGGGTGATGTCATACTGGTAGACAGGATGGGCGAACTGGTCAATATCTATGCCATTGCTGATATTGTGATCCTTGGGGGTGCGTTTGCACCTATAGGGGGGCATAATGCCGCAGAAGCAGCCCAGTTTGGATGCAAGATCATCTCCGGTCCGCACTATTTCAACCAAAGGGATATTTTTGGTGCGATCGAAGGGATCACAGTCGTAGAGGCTTCGAATCTCTCGCGAAGGCTCCTGGGGCATGGCGTCCTGAAGGCTGCCAGGATCAAGGGAGAGACAAACCTCACCCCGATCATAGAGAGCATCAAGGCTGCACTCTGAAGCAGTGGATACAGGGCATCTTACCTCTGCCCTTATGCAAACAATCAAAAGAAAAAATTTAAGGAGAAAATTTGTTAGCAAAATATTTTAAAAAAGATGAATGGTTTGGGAACATCAGAGCTGATGCTATTGCCGGGATCATCGTAGCTTTAGCGCTTATTCCCGAAGCGATCGCTTTTTCTGTTATCGCCGGGGTAGATCCTAAAGTGGGTCTCTATGCCTCTTTTTCGATGGCTGTCATCATCGCTTTTGTGGGTGGACGTCCGGGGATGATCAGTGCCGCTACAGGTGCGATGGCACTGCTGATGGTCACACTCGTGAAAGAACATGGACTTGAGTAT
>JAQVHV010000013.1 GCA_028696055.1 Sulfurovum sp. | reverse complement strand
GCGAAAAGGTCGCAGATAGCCCCATCATAAGGATATAAAACCAGAGTATCCCCTCAGGCATCACAAACGCAGCAAACATAAAATCGAGTTCCTGCGGCGGGTTCACGTAGGGGGTGGCCAGCATCAACAGCAGCGGTGCGACTGTCCCAACCCCCATAAAACTCATGACGATCGCCCGGGTATCATAGTATTGTCTCAGTTCGCGGATAGAGGTGTATGCCAGTGCGGCACCGAGTCCCGAGAATATGCCCAGCAGGTCATACTTGTCAAACACGCCGCCTTGGGGCTGCGCGATCAGCAAGATACCGACAAACCCGAGCAGCACGGCGAATACCGCAGAGCCGGGAAGTTTTTCTCCCAAAAACAAAAAGGCGAAGATCGCTACAAAGATCGGAGAGGTTTTGTTGTAGGTGACCGCTTCGCCAAGAGGGATATAGGCGATGATATAGAAGTATGCAAGTAGTGCCGCAAAGCCCATCGCCCCGCGAAACAACAGCAGCAGAGGCTTGCCTCCTATCTGTTTGAGCGGTGATCGATAGATCGCATATCCGATAAGCACCACACCGAACACATTACGGAAAAAAGTCACCTCTACTGCGGGGAGTATTTCGCTGACCACTTTGGCAAATCCACCCATCACGGCAAAAGAGAGTGAGGCGATGAGCATATATAAGATACCCCGGTCGATGCCCAGAAGATACTTTTTCACACTTGACCTTTTAAAGGGCGCCTCTAGTAACCCCGGATACTCATAACATCTCTAGCTTTTTCTTAGGCTGGGCACTCATTTGAAGGACTAGCCGTAGCTAATTCGAAAGTGAGTAATAACGCATAAGGGAAAGCTGGAGATGCCCACAGGGTGGGCTTTGCAAACGCAATCTTTCACTAGATATTTGCTTAACTCAGCTACGTCTAGGCTTTCTCAAATCTCTTGCAAAATCTTACATTTGCAAAGCCCATTTTGAGTATCCGGGGTTTTTAGATGCGCCCTAAAGTTTTCGGAAGTGTAACATATCTTTATACATTATCAACAAACAAAGGGTCAGGAGTTTCCGAAAAGGTCAGGTCTGGTATCCCTCATCATCTGCATCTCATCTTCCAAAGAGACAATAATGCCCGGTTCATAGTCAAAACTGAGTACTTTGTTCCTATTCTCATAATCAAAATGGTTCAATATCAGCTTCATCGCCTCTATCCTTGCTTTGTGCTTGTCATTTGAACGGATGACATGCCATGGCGCATGTTTGTGGTCTGTCTTCTGGAACATCTTGTATTTCATCTTGCTGAACTCATCCCAGAGTTCCTGCGCCTGAAGATCTACTTCGCTCAGCTTCCATTGCCTGAGAGGATCGACCCTTCTCTGCTCAAAACGTTCTGACTGCACTGACTTCTTCACACTGAGATAGAGCTTGATCAGGATCACCCCCTGTCTGCTTACCGATCTCTCAAATCCCGTGACATCATTCATAAAGCGCTGATACTCCTCTTTGGTACAAAAACCGAACACAGGTTCCACCATGGCACGGTTGTACCAGCTGCGGTCAAACAGGATGATCTCGCCCGCGGAAGGAAAATGCTCTACATATTTCTGATAGTACCACTGTGTCTTCTGCTCCGTCGTAGGCTTCCCCAGTGCCACGATACGGTAATGCTTCGGGTTCATATAGCGCGATACCGTTCCGATCAGACTTCCTTTTCCCGCAGCATCCCTGCCCTCAAAGACGATGATCAGCTTTTTACCGTGTTTTTCAATATGCTGCTGCAGCTTGATCATCTCAGCCTGATAAAATTCAAGCGCTTTGATCTGATCTACGATCTTGATCGCCTCTGCCGATTTCTCTTTTAATCCCTGGTTTTCCTGCTCTAAAATGCGAATGCGTTCGCGCAGTAGTTCCAACTCACTTTCCTGCATACTTTGCCCCTTCTGCTAAGCTCTAAATCCGGGGCAGACTCCCCGCTTCCAAGTCTCATACATATCCTGTCCGATAAAGAGAGAATATCCCACGTCCCAATCCACATTATAACATTCATTTACACCCTGATACCGGGCGCATTGACTCTTTGAAATCTTAGTTTAAATCTCCTTAATATCGAGCCTGAAAAATTTTATCTCTTTTTTAGCTATAAAATCCATTTTTCAGAGTATAATTTTTTATCGGTTATGGTTTATGTTGGACGGTCATTTCGATACGTACCCGGAACATAAGGATATCAGTGGATATCTATACAATTTAGATGTTGATGTTGGAGGCATCACCCAAGTGAAAACGATCCACTCATTCACCGTAAGCTCTCAAACAACTTCTATGGGAATGAAGCTGTAAGAGGAAGATACGATGACTATAAAAGATATGGAATTTACCCTAAAGACACACGGCGTTGAGACAGAAGATATCCAGACGCTTATATCGGACTACAAAAAGACACATGCAAGTCTCTCTCAACTCGACGAGATGCTTGAAGATATGGGATATGCAAGAATCTTTACTGATGATATATTTGGTTGGCTGGATGATGAAGATGATGAGTATGACGATTCATTTTCCTACAGTGAAAGAAACCATCACAAACCTCAGTGGGTAGATTGACCATTTTTACTTCAAAGCGCTAAATTTTTTAGCGCTTTACCTACTGTATCTCAGCATTATGCTGCATAATACCCCTATGAATGAAACAGAATTTTACACCAGACTTTTAGCGCTCCCCAATGGTGCCACTGATGTTATCTATAAGCATAAACGCTATCTGCTTCGCAAAGAGAGTTTGCTCGAAGGAAAACTCATCAAGATCTATGCCGAAGAACTCGGGAGCAATGACATCGTCAGCGGCAACTACTATCCCACGATAAAGGGTGACATGCTGAAACCCTGTGAGATGAGTGATGAGAAGGTGATTGAGTTTATTTTATACGCTCTGCCGTGAGATCTCCAAAGAGCACAAGATCTTTCAAGACTGCCTTCTGCGTGATACCGTCTTTGCCGATGGCGATCATCAATTCGCCTTTGTTGCTGGAGAAGATCTTCTGGTAAATGATCGCCGTAAGATAGCGGTACTCCCCTTTTCCCAGAGTATTAGCATATTTTTTGAGCTGATCGGGTTTTGGCAGGCGTATCTCCACCTTACCGTTCTGCTGCTCCGCGCCTATCGCACGGAACGTATAGAGCCCCGGTTTGCTCTTTGCATCAAGCAGCTTTGACAGATTGAAATAGAGCGTCAGAAGATCATCCGTACTGAAAAATTCCAGAGTCTCCTCTACGTGTGAGGTCAGCTTCCCTTTTCTGTATTTCTTGCTGCTTTTGAATACGATCTTTTTTTGATGATCTACACGATAAACCTTTTCTCTTTTCTTCTCACCGTATTCCACCTGAACCGTGTAGTGTTGCGTATAGTATCTCCCGTTTCGTATAAATCCTTCGGAGATATGCCTCTCTTTTCTGTTTTTGCTGAGTGATTTGGCGATTCCTGTGGCTTTGGCATCGATAGAGATCGTATAATGGTTCCCTTCCGTCTCCAGGTGCGCATGGGAAACCCCCAACTCCCCGAGTATCCCGAACTTCACCTTATACTTCACATCAAGGACCTGCGCATCAAGCCAGGAGAGGGAAAAAAACAGACAAACCAATAGATACTTTTTCATTACACAACTCCCCCTCGCTATACTTTAGTACGAATTTTACTATAATACCGTAAATCAACCAAGAAAGGAGCATGAATGTCCGCCGGAGAGACTACAGAAAACAATACCACCATCGCATTGAACGTGATTGACGGGCTGGATATGGGGCTGCCCACGGAAGTACAGAAGCTGCTTGCACCGGTTTATGAGACTTTTCCGGCTCTATCCAATACGATCTGGGGCATCCCCTATGCCAATCTGATCGCAGCAACCCTGGTCTTCCTCTTCTTTCTTCTCTTGCGCAGATTTTTTACTTTGGTGATCGTCGCAACTATGCAGAAATTTGCCCAGAGAACCTCCACCCATTATGATGAGAGGATCATCTCCGCGCTTAAAGGGCCTCTTGGTTTCATGTTTATACTTATCGGTATCCATCTCTTTTTCATGCTTATTTTCAAAGAGACGGAAGTGATCAAGAAGATCCTTGAAACTCTTGTCGTCTATACCGTATTCTGGGCGATCCTCTCGATCATCGAAGCAATGAGAGAGCTTGTTTACAATGTTACCGGAAAGCTCAACAAAGATCTCTCCAGGGAGGTGGGGAATTTTATCCTGACATTGATAAAGATCCTGGTCGCAGGGATCGGCCTGGGGGCGATGCTTCAGGTATGGGGGATCAACGTAACAGCACTGGTCGCATCGTTGGGGATAGGCGGCCTTGCCTTTGCACTGGCAGCCAAAGACACCGTTGCCAATCTTTTCGGCTCCTTCTCACTCCTGGCCGACCGGACCATCCGGATAGGAGAGTGGATCATTGTCAATAATGTTGAAGGGGTTGTTGAGGATATCGGTATGCGCACGACAAAGATACGCTCTTTTGACAAGTCCGTCATCACCGTACCCAACCATGTGATCGCCAACAGCCCGATAGAGAACTTTTCAAGACGGGGCGTCCGGCGTATCAGGATGCATGTAGGGCTGACCTATGCTACGACCACCGAACAGATCACCGCTATCGTCAATGATATCAAAACAATGCTGCAAACCCATGAAGGCATTTCCCGCAATGATACGATGCTTGTCAATTTCGAATCATTCGGAGACTCCTCCTTGAATATCTTTGTCTATACCTTTACCAATACCGCAAACTGGGAGCAGTATCTGCAGATCAAAGAAGATATCAATCTCAAAATCATGAAAATCGTTGCAAAACACGGCTCAAGTTTTGCTTTCCCTTCTCATTCTATCTATCTGGAGAATATGCCAAAAAATAATATGGTATAATCACATAAATTAAATCTCATACTTCTCGCTCCCAACGTCTTCGTTGGGAATGCATATTTGACTCTAAATCTGGTAACAAGATCATGGTCCCAATAGTACACATGCATTCCACCGCAGCAAAGGTGGGGCGGGAATTTGTAAAAAGAAAGAATACATATGTCAGATCTTAAAAAAGTAGCCATTATCGGACGCCCCAATGTGGGCAAAAGCTCACTCTTCAACCGTCTTGCACGTCAGAGGGATGCGATCACTTCAGATATGTCCGGAACGACACGGGATGTGAAAAAACGCGTGGTAACGATCTCGGGTAACCGTGACTTTGAGATCCTGGATACCGGAGGGATCGACTACTCGTCCGAGCTCTTCAGCAAAGTGGCAGAGCATGCACTCAGAGCCGCAAAAAAAGCAGATGTCATTATCTATATGGTCAACGGCAAAATGCTTCCCGAAGAGGAAGACAGAGAGCTCTTTTATAAGCTTCAGGCGCTGAACAAGCCTCTCGCACTCGTCGTCAACAAGATCGACAACGACAAGGAGGAGGAGCGCTACTGGGAATTCCTGGAGTTCGGTGCGGAACGTACCTTCCCTCTTTCGGTCAGCCATAACCGTTACTTCAATGATTTTTACGCCTGGCTTGAAGCGTATATCCCTCCGCGGGAAGGAGAGGAAGATACGCTTGAACTCGAAGAAGAGAATGATCCATTTGCAGAGATGCTCGAAGAGATCCACTTTGACTCTGCAGAGGAAGAGGAAGAGGACAAAGAGATCAGGGTCGCGCTTATCGGACGTGTCAATACAGGGAAAAGCTCCCTGCTCAATGCACTGGTGGGAGAAGAGCGAACGATCGTCTCTGATGTGGCCGGCACGACGATCGACCCTGTTGATGAGTCCATCGAACATAACGAGTATAAGATCACCTTTGTTGATACCGCGGGGATCAGGAGACGCGGGAAGATCCAAGGTATCGAGAAATACGCACTTGACCGTACCGAAGAGATGCTGAAACAAGCGGATATCGCACTGCTTTTGATCGATGCGACCGCAGGAGTAACCGAACTTGACGAGAGAATTGCCGGTTTGATCGAGAAGTTTAAACTGGGTTCGCTGATCGTGATCAACAAATGGGATATACGCGAAGAGAAAAGTTACGAGGAGGCGATCGATGATATCCGTGATGAGCTCAAGTTTCTCCATTATGCACCGATCATCACCGTCTCTGCAAAAACAGGGCAGCGGGTAAATAAGATACTTGAGCAGATCGTTGCGATCTATGAGCGCTACAAACAGCGTATCCCTACCTCCAAACTTAACGACGTACTGCGTGAGGCGATCAACCGTCACCATATCCCGTCGCATCACGGTGCCGTGGTCAAGATCAAATTTGCCACACAGTATGAGACCAAGCCGCCGAAAATCGCGCTGATTGTCAATCACCCGAATTTTCTGCATTTCAGCTACAAACGCTATCTGGCAAACTTTATCAGAAGCAAGTTTGACTTCGAAGGAGTCCCTCTCGATCTGGAGACACGAAAACGCGGTGAACGAAAGATCGACGAGTAATACCTGCTGCGGGTAAAAGCCTAAAGCGCTCACCTGCTATAATCTCAAAAAATTTTTAGGATATCGCAATGCGTGTACTTACAGGAATCCAGGCTTCAGGAAAACTCCACCTGGGAAACTACTTTGGGGCAATGAAACCGATGGTAGAGCTTCAGGAGCAACATGAGCTCTTTACCTTTATCGCCAACTACCACTCTTTGACCACTTCCAAAGATGCTGATACGCTCAGACAATATACGATTGATGCCGCAGTCGATTACCTCTCTGTCGGTATCGACCCAAACAAGACGACCTTCTGGATCCAAAGCCATGTACCTGAAGTGCTCGAACTCTACTGGATACTCTCCAAATTCACGCCGATGGGATTGCTGGAACGTGCACACTCCTACAAGGACAAGGTTGCCAAGGGGATCCCGGCCAGCCATGCGCTTTTCAGCTATCCTGTACTGATGGCAGCCGATATCCTCCTCCTTGACACCGAACAGGTACCTGTCGGGAAAGACCAGATCCAGCATGTGGAGATGACACGCGATATCGCCATCAAGTTCAACAACGAATACGGAGAGCTCTTTACCCTGCCGGAACATCTGGTACAAGAAGAGGTGGCAACCATTCCAGGAATCGATGGACAGAAGATGAGCAAGAGTTACAACAATGCGATCGATCTCTTTATGGATGAAAAATCGCTCCAAAAAAGATGCAACAAGATCGTCTCCTCCTCTACCCCACTGGGTGAACCGCTGGAGTATGAAGGAGACAATATCTACGCATTGGCTTCGCTCTTCCTGAATGACGAGGAGAAACTCGAACTGCAGGCACGCTACAGAAGCGGAAAAGAGGGGTACGGACACTTCAAAAAATATCTCAAAGAGCTGATCTGGGAAGAACTTGGCGAAGCGAGAGAGAAGAGAGCATACTATCTCAGCCATATCGATGAAGTACACGATATTCTCGCCCATGGAGCCAAAAAAGCTTCGGCCATCGCTTCAGTCAAGATGGAAAAAGTCAAAGCAGCGATAGGGCTCTAAGCCCTCCTTAGAGCTCTTTAGATCAGTCTTTCAGCCAGCGTTTGGCGATCGCACGCAGCCCCTCTACATTGTCCGAAGCGTAGATGCTAAGCTTGGTCTCTTCGGCCTTTTCTCTGATACCGTGTGTCTCTTCAAGGTACTCAACGATCGCTTCACCCGAATGGATCAGGGTCGGCTTATCATCAAAGTACCCCCTGATCGCATCTGAGATCAAAGGGAAATGGGTACATCCGAGGATAATCGCCTGGGGTGTATCAATCTCCTTAAAGTAGTGTTCCATGGTTTCATAAAGCAAGGATCCCTCAAAGATCCCCTCCTCCACCATGGAGACAAAAAGCCCTGTCTGTCTAGCTGTAAGGTTTTGGTAGCCAAGCAGTTCAAGGGCATCCTGGTAGCGTTTTGATGCGATCGTTGCACGGGTCCCGATGATCAAGATAGGGGCATCTTTGTCTGTGAGGCTGTTTTCCAGCGCTTTGATACCCGGTTCAATCACACCCACTACCGGATAGGAGGCTTTCCCCTGCATTTCAGTGATGGCATAGGCACTGACGGTATTGCATGCCGTAATGAGAAGATCGATATTGAAATTGTTGAAAAACTCGAGTGCTTCAAGCGCATAGCGGATCACTGTATTGGCATCTTTCGGGCCGTAGGGGACGCGCGCCGTGTCACCGTAATAAATGATCTCTTCAAAAAGATGATGGTCCAGAAGAGACTTGACGACGCTCAGGCCGCCGGCCCCCGAATCAAAGACACCTATCTTCAAAAGGAAACCTTTTTAAACAATGAGGAGTGAGGAGTGAGGAGTGAGGAACTCAGGTATGTTTTACGGTGTAAAACTTTTATTTCAATCTTTTCTATCAAAGCTTTTCGCAAGAAAAGCATACCTGAACGCTTCACTCTTCACTCCTCATTTTTTACTTTGTATGAGCCTGGGCTTATACAATTATGCGCCTTCGTTCATCAAGGAAAGGAACTCTTCGTTGGTTTTGGTTTTGAGCATTTTGGAGTAGAGGAACTTCAGCCCTTCCACCTCTTCCATATTCTGCATCGCAGTTCTGAGCGCCCAGACTTTCTGGAGCGTTTCAGGAGTTACAAGAAGCTCCTCTTTACGTGTTCCGGACTTCGTCACATCGATCGCCGGATAGATACGGCGTTCAGAGACATGACGGCTGAGGACTACTTCTGAGTTACCCGTACCTTTGAACTCTTCAAAGATCACCTCATCCATACGGCTTCCCGTCTCGATCAGTGCGGTTGCAATGATCGTTAGACTTCCGCCCTCTTCGATATTTCTGGCCGCGCCGAAGAAACGCTTGGGTTTATGCAGTGCATTCGCATCCACACCACCGGAGAGTACTTTTCCGGAGCTTGGTGTAACGGTGTTGTAGGCACGTGCAAGTCTGGTGATGGAGTCGAGCAGGATGATCACGTCTTTGCCCATCTCCACACGTCTTTTTGCTTTTTCGATCACCATCTCGGCTGTTCTTACATGGTTCTGAGCAGGCAGGTCAAAGGTCGAGCTGTAGACCTCTCCTTTCACCGAACGCTGCATATCGGTTACCTCTTCGGGTCTCTCATCCACCAGAAGGACCATCAGTGTCGCATCCGGACTGTTATAGGTGATCCCGTGCGCAAGCTCTTTGAGTAATTCTGTTTTACCCGTACGCGGAGGGGCGACGATCAAGGCTCTCTGCCCTTTTCCGATAGGAGTGAAGAGATCCAGTACCCTGCCTGTCATCTTCATCGGGTTGTACTCAAGCTTGAGCTGTTCGCTGGCATAAAGCGGCGTAAGGTTGTCAAAAAGCGGTCTTTGTTTGGATTGTTCCGGGGCAAGATAGTTGATCGCTTCGATCTTGAGCAGCGCGTTATACTTCTCCTGCTCTTTGGGGGCGCGTACCTGACCGGTAACGATATCCCCGTTTCTCAGTGCAAAACGCTTGATCTGCGTACTGCTTACATAGGTATCGTTGCTGGAGTTGGCAAAGTTGCCGTCTTCTGAACGCAGGAAACCGTATCCGTCAGGCAGGATCTCAAGAATGCCGGTAAAGAGGATGAATCCCCCCTGGTTTACCTGTGATTTGAGGATCTCAAAGATCAGGTCTTTTCTTTGAAATTCATTCGGGTTTTCAACCTGTACCTCTTTGGCTATCTCTACAAGTTCTGCCAAAGGCAGCTTCTGGAGCTCTTCGACCTTATGCCCTTTGACGGGTACATGTGTCCTGTTGGTGCTTTTTTTGCTTTTTGGTGCCTTGGCATTGGCGGTACCGGAAGATTTTTGATTGTCGCTCATGTGTCCTCTTGAGTGTTTTGGAAATTATTCTTAGAAGATTATGTGTTAATAGTTATCTAGAACTAAGTAGTAAGCGTATTATAAACCTTTTAAACTAAATTTTAAGTTAAGGCATAAAACAACAGAGACGGATAGAGTACCGGCCCGAGTAGAAAATACCATGAGGGGATACGCCACGTCAACATCTGTGCAAATGCTTCGGGAACCAGACGCTCCTTAAAAACTATTTTGAGAAGCTCCAGTTTGTAGAAAATGTCAAAGACCTTCATCGCCACCAAAAATATCATGCTCACATTGAGTATGCCTGTGACCATGACGACAAAGAGGACAAAATAAAATCCCGGATGTACGGCAAAGAAAAGAAAAATAGACTTTCGGTAATAGAGGCTGAGCCGCTCCAGAACCCCCAGAAGTGTAGGTGCCCTCTGAATATACGCTTCAAAAAGTTCCGCTCCCAAAAGTATAAAAGTAAGTAAAAGTGCTATTTCCATGTGGGATTTTACTCTTATTTGGATAAAATTCATGTAAATTCACTGGAGGACATTGACTTGGCAGACTGCACCTGTACCCACTGTAACCTTACGTTTGATGAGAGTGTAATGATCAATGAAGAACATAACGGTCAGACCCTCCACTTTTGCTGCAGGGGGTGCCAGGGAGTCTACCACCTGCTTGAAGATGAAGGCCTTGGCAATTTCTATGAAAAGCTCGGAGATACAAAGCTCAAGCCCCCCTCGGCTCTGGAAGGCGACCTGGAGAAGTTCGATCTGGAGGGCTTTGAAAAACGTTATGTCACGGTGCATGATGACGGGCTGCATGAGATCAACCTGATCATCGAGGGGATACACTGTTCAGCCTGTGTCTGGCTCAACGAAAAAGTACTGCACAAACTCGAAGGGGTGATGGAAGCCACCATCAACTATACCAACAACAAAGCCAAGGTCATCTGGGACCCCGAAGAGGTAAAACTCTCCAAGATCATCGAAACGATACGCTCCATCGGATACAATGCCTATCCTTATGACCCGAAGCTTCAGGAAGAGCGTGCGGTCAAAACACGTAAAAGCTACTATATGCGTATCCTCGTAGCCGTATTCGGTTCGATGAATATCATGTGGCTGGCCGTCGCGCACTATGCGGGATACTTCGGAGGGATAGAGCAGTCCTTTAAAGATATTCTCAATGTGGCCGAGTTCATCCTTGCCACACCGGTACTCTTCTACTCGGGATGGATCTTTTTCAGGGGTGCCTACTACGGCTACAAAAACAAAACCGTCAATATGGATACACTGGTCGCCTCCGGCGCGCTCTCTGCCTATATCTACTCTATCTATGCGATGGTCACGCAGCGCGGAGAGGTCTACTTTGACTCGGTCACGATGATCATTACCTTTGTACTGGTAGGAAAATATCTGGAGGTGCTGAGCAAAAAGCATGCCGTCGATACACTCGACCACATCATAGGCAGCACCCCTACCGAGGTCACTACGGTCAAGGAGGGCGTCAAGTCGCTCGTCGGTGTGGACAACGTCATCATAGGAGACATTATAGAACTCAAACCGGGAGAGAAGGTCGTCATTGACGGTACCCTCACACAGGGGGCTGCCTCTTTTGATGAAAGTTCGCTGACAGGAGAGAGCGAACCCGTGTATAAAGAACAGGGGGATGATATCCTCAGCGGCTCGATCTGTCTGGACTCAACTATTCACTATGAGGCAAAAAAGGATGCGTCAAGCTCCCTCCTCACCTCCATCGTAAATCTCCTGGAGGAGTCCATCACCAAAAAACCCCGCATCGAACAGCTTGCCAACACTGTCTCAGGATACTTCTCCACAGTGATACTCCTCATCGCCCTGCTTACTTTTGCAGGATGGTTTTACGCGACGGGAAGCTTTGAACAGGCACTGATCATCGGTATCTCGGTCATTGTCATCGCCTGTCCGTGCGCACTGGGGCTTGCCACACCCATGGCATCGCTTGTGGGTATCTCCATGTCGGCCAAAAGGAATATCCTCTTCAAAGAGGCAACTTTCCTTGAGACGATGGCCAAGAGCAGACTGCTTGCACTTGACAAGACCGGGACCATCACCGAGGGGAAACCCTCGGTACAGACAGAGAAGATACTCGAAGCATTTGACTACAATCTTCTCTATTCGCTTGTCAGCACATCGAGCCACCCGGTCTCCAAAGGGATACTCACACACCTGGAATCAGAGCATGAGAAGCTGGAGAACTATCAACTCCAGGATATCAAAACCATCCAGGCAAAGGGGGTTGAGGCAAGCTATCAGGGCAGAAGGCTGACCGGGGGAAACGCCTCATTCATGCAGACTTCCGGCATTGCCGTAGATGAACAAAGTGAGTATACCCTCTTCTATTTTGCGATCGACGACAAACTGGTAGCCCGCTATGAACTCAGCGATACCATCCGAGAAGATGCAGCGGAGGCGATCGGGATGATCCGGGAGATGGGTATCAGGGTCGTCATGCTCACGGGAGACAATGAACAGAGCGCAAAAAGGGTAGCAGACGCCGTAGGGATCAGCGAATTCTATGCCAGGTTGCTGCCTGATGAAAAAGCCAAAAAAATCGACCGGTTCCATAAAGAAGGCGAGATTGTCGTCATGGCGGGGGACGGGATCAACGATACGATCGCGCTCGCCTCATCCGATATCGCCATAGCGATGGGGAACGGAGCGGATGTGGCCATCTCGGTGAGTGATGTGGTCCTGCTTGATGAAAGCCCGATGAGCCTCTATGAATCCTACAGGCTCTCCAGACGTACCTTCCGGGCAGTCAAGGAGAACCTCGGGTTCTCGCTGCTCTACAATGTCGTCGCCGTACCGCTTGCGGTCGCAGGCTTTGTCAATCCGCTGGTAGCAGCGCTCTCAATGAGTTTGAGCTCACTCGTTGTTGTGGGCAATTCGATGCGTATTAAAACATTAAAATTCAAAAAGGAGAAGTAAGTGTCAGAAGGTATTGTGATATTGATGATCGGTGTCTCTACCCTGCTTGGGGCCCTGGGGCTTATCGGACTGCTTTGGGGGATCAAAACCGGACAGTTTGACGACCACTCCAAGTTTATCGACAGTGCACGCTTTGACGGAGAAGATGCACTCAGGGATGCTGTGATGATGGAAGAGAAAAAAAAGAAACGTCACGAGAAGAAAAAAAAGGATGAAAAAGCCTATGGACCGCCCGATTGACGGGAAGGGCTAACCCGGGCTATGATAAAATACCAATCAATATCAAAGGAGCTTTTATGCATATGAAAAAAATTATTCTTGGCAGTTTTCTACTCAGCACTCTGCTGAGTGCGCAGAACACTGTCGCTTTAAATATCAACGATGAGGATGTAGAGCTGCAAACCTCTCTGGACCTCAATAATTTCATGAGCTATACAAGCGGTACGATCTATACCTTCGATGCAAACTATCTGCATAGTGACGGTGACAACCTATTGGGTATCGGTTTCTCCGGGGAGAATCAGCTTCAGGGAGCCAATGGATTGCGTGTCGGCCTGGGGCTCAAAGCTGTCTTCGCAGATGAGTTCGCAGCGATCCCGCTTCTGGCAAGAGCTGCCTATACCCTCCCTCTGGCCGATACGGTCCCCCCGATAACTGTGGAGATGAATATTGCCTATGCACCCAAAATACTGAGCTTCAATGAAGCAGAGAGATACACTGAATTCCGCACCCAGCTGGGTATGGAGCTGGTTCCCAACATCCATCTCTTTACAGGATACAGAAACATCGATACGGACTATAAAACATTTGACCGCACATTCAATGAGAGCTTCTATCTCGGACTGAAATTCGGTTTTTAGATAAAAATATCATTAAAAGGGGAAGTTTATGGCAATTTTAGTCACCGGCGGCGCAGGATATATCGGATCGCACACCTGCGTGGAGCTGCTGGAAGCAGGTTATGAGATCGTTATCTTCGACAATCTCTCCAATGCCTCCCAAGAGAGCATCGCACGTGTAGAAAAGATCACAGGCAAAAAGGTCCCCTTTATCCGGGGCGACATACGCAGCAGAGAGGATCTTCACGCTGCATTCAATGCCTATCCGATTGATGCGGTGATCCATTTTGCCGGTCTGAAGGCGGTCGGAGAGTCCGTGCAACAACCCCTTAAATATTATGACAACAATGTGCACGGTACTACCGTCCTGTGTGAAGTAATGGCATCACACGGATGCAGGTCGATCGTTTTCAGCTCTTCTGCCACCGTCTACGGGGACCCGCATACCACTCCGATCAGAGAAGATTTCCCCCTGCAGGCGACCAACCCTTACGGCAGGAGCAAACTCTTTATCGAAGAGATCTTGCGTGATCTTCACACCTCCGACAAGCGATGGAAAGTAATACTGCTCAGGTATTTCAACCCCGTCGGTGCGCACGCATCGGGCCTGATCGGCGAGGACCCCAACGGCATCCCCAACAACCTTATGCCTTTTATCTCCCAGGTAGCCGTAGGAAAGAGAGAGCACCTCTCTGTCTTCGGGGATGACTACGATACGCATGATGGTACGGGAGTGAGGGACTATATCCATGTGGTCGATCTGGCACAGGGGCACCTCAAGGCCCTGGAAAAAATCGACAGTATCGACGAAGTACTGGCGGTAAACCTGGGGACAGGGGAAGGATACTCGGTACTGGATATGGTCAAAGCCTTTGAGAAGGCATCCGGGAAGAAAGTACCCTACCGTATTGCACCGAGAAGAAGCGGCGATATCGCCAAATGCTTTGCCGACCCGGGTTATGCCAAAGAGGTGTTGGGGTGGGAAGCGACCAGAGATATAGAAGCAATGTGCCAAGACACCTGGCGGTGGCAATCACAAAACCCCAACGGATATAAAGGACAAATATGATCAAGAAATCGATCTTTAGAGAGTATGATATCAGAGGTATCTTCGAAGAGGAGCTCAACGAACAGAGTGTCAAACTGATAGGCTACTATCTTGGTCAGCGGATCACAGGAGATAAAGTGGTAGCGATCGGGTATGATGCACGTTCGCACTCTCCTCTCCTCAGAGACTATCTTGCTTCAGGGCTCAATGCGGCAGGATGCAAGGTCCTTGATATGGGGATGGTTGCCACACCGGTCAACTACTTCTGCAACTACAATGAGATTGACGGATACACCACCGATGCTTCGGTCATGATCACCGGCTCACACAATCCGAGCGAGTACAACGGATTTAAGATCACGATCGGTCAGGCACCCTTTTTCGGGGAGGAGATCTATGCCCTGGGAGAGGAGATCATCAAGCACCAGGAACAGAAGATCGAAGATGATACGCAACGTATCGAGATCGATGTAAAAACCCCCTATATCAACTATATGCTCAAAGAGTTTGCCCACCTCAAAGGGCTGGAGAAAAAGATCGTCATCGATTGCGGGAACGGTGTTGCAGACACAGTGATCACCGATATTTTTGATGCCCTGGAACTAGACTATACCGGTTTGTACTGTGATCCTGACGGTACCTTCCCCAACCACCATCCTGACCCTTCTGTGGAAAAAAATCTGAGAGATGTGAAAAAGGCGCTGGAGGAAGAAGCAGATATCGCCTTTGCCTATGACGGGGATGCCGACCGTATCGCCGTGCTGACACACAAGCACAACATCAAGGGGGACCAGATGGCACTGCTCTTTGCGATGCAGATGGAAAACCCGACGGTCATCGGGGAGGTCAAATGCTCCCAGGTGATGTATGACGAGCTCGAACGTCGCGGCGCCACAGCGATCATGTACAAGACCGGCCACTCCAACCTCAAGGTAAAGATGAAAGAGACCGGTGCCGATCTTGCCTGCGAGGTGAGCGGGCACATCTTCTTCAAACACCGTTACTTCGGATATGATGATGCCATCTACGCGACACTGAGAATGCTTGAACTGATCAAAGAGGGGATCGATCTGGACAGAGAGATCGATGCACTGCCTAAAGTTTTTTCCACCGAGGAGATCAAGGTTGAGACGACTGAAGAGGAGAAGTTCCTGATCATCGACAAGGTCAAAGAACTCCTCATCAATCCGCCGGCGGACTTTCCCGTCATTCTCAATGTCATCGATGTTGACGGTGTTCGTATCAACTTTGAACATGGCTGGGGGCTGGTGCGCGCCAGCAACACGACCCCGGTACTGGTCACACGGTTTGAATCCACGGATGAATCCCTGACAAAAAGCTATGAGACCAAAGTGAACGCACTGATCCAACAGGCAAAAGATTCATTATGAAAAACAGACTCTACTTTGTATCCAACCATCCGAAAGCACAGGCCCATGCCCTGCAGGCAGTCCAAAAGGAACAGGGGAGGATAGGATACTACTCCCTTCCCGATCAGGATATCACACCGATTCTGGAGTATGCAGAAAAGATTCCGGTGCACGTTGAGAGTATCGTCATCATCGGTATCGGAGGCAGTTCACTCGGCGCAAAGGCGATCTACGAGTTTGTCAAACCGGTCAACAACCTCAAACGCACCCTCTATCTGTTTGAAAGTACCGATCCGATCGACATCAACTCTACCCTCAAACAGATCGACCTGGCGAAGACGCACTTCATCGTGATCTCCAAATCCGGCACCACGGTAGAGACCTTTGCGATATATAAATATGTCTACTCGCTCCATCCGGATATCTCATCCTATACCTTCATCACTGACCCCGGTTCGCCGCTGGACAGATATGCGCAGGAGGTCCATGCCGATGTGCTCTATGTTCCCAAAAACGTAGGCGGACGATTCTCTGTTCTCTCCCCCGTGGGCCTGCTTCCGCTGGTCCTCTGTGGTGTCGATGTTACCTCTCTGCTCTCAGGTGCCAGAAGGGTCAAAGAGAGCTTTTTCGAGCAGGGATATATGCAGGAGCCGCTGCTCAAAAAAGCGGTCTTCTATGCCAAAAACCATGCCCGCTACAACATCAACTGTATCTTTGCCTACTCGGAATCGCTCAAATATTTCTGCGAATGGTATGTTCAGCTGTGGGGCGAGAGTCTGGGGAAACACCAGAGACACTCCGCCTTTCACGTGGGGCTTACGCCAATCGGACTGATAGGCCCCAAGGACCAGCACTCCTTTCTGCAACTCTTGACGGACGGGACCCGTGACAAGTCGATCACCTTTATCAAGATCGAAAACTTTGAGGAGGGGATGATGATACCCGATATCTCCCTGCCGCACCTGGAGTCCCTGGACATCCTCAATGCGATCTCATTTGATACGCTGATCAATATGCAGTGCGATTCAGTCATAGAGTCTTTGGATCATGAGGGGGATATCCCGATTGATACGATTGCACTTCCCAAAGTGGATGCCTATACGATCGGTTCACTGATCTACTACTACGAACTCCTCACCTCGCTGGTCGCAGAACTTATAGATGTCAATGCCTATGACCAGCCCGGTGTTGAAAACGGGAAGATCATCCTCAAAAAGAAACTGGAAAAAACCAAGCGCTAATGATGCTTGGGCTATAATCTTAACCATTATTTACAAAGGAAAAGCAAACCATGATCAAAAAATGTCTATTTCCCGCCGCAGGCTACGGAACACGTTTCCTGCCTGCGACGAAAGCCACCCCAAAAGAGATGCTTCCTGTCCTTACCAAACCGCTGATACAGTACGGCGTCGAAGAGGCGGTTGAAGCGGGTATCCATACGATGGCGATCGTTACGGGGAGAGGAAAACGTGCGATAGAGGACCATTTTGATATCTCCTATGAACTCGAACACCAGATCAAGGGAGGCTCAAAAGAGCATCTGCTCGATGATATCCGTGCGCTGATCGAGCAATGCACCTTCTCCTATACACGACAGGTCGAGATGAAAGGATTGGGGCACGCGATCCTCACAGGAGAGACACTCATAGGCAATGAGCCTTTTGCCGTCGTACTCGCCGATGACCTTTGTACCAATACCGCTAAAGGGGTACTCAGCCAGATGATCGAGGTCTATGAGAAGTACCAGTGCTCTATCGTTGCGATCGAAGAGGTGCCGATGGACCAGACCGACAAATACGGCGTTATTGCAGGGCATCTCGTAGACGGGACCGATGACACCTACAGGGTTACGGATATGGTAGAGAAACCTGACCCCAAAGATGCTCCCACCAACATGGCGATCATCGGAAGGTATATCCTCACCCCGGACATCTTTGATATCCTTAGAAACACAAAACCCGGCAAAGGCGGGGAGATACAGATCACCGATGCACTCCTGGAACAGGCCAAAAAGGGAAAAGTCATCGCCTACAAGTTCAAGGGCAAACGTTTTGACTGCGGTTCCGTGGATGGATTTGTAGAGGCGACGAACTATTTTTACAAAAATATCAAATAAAGTTTTTAGGAAGTGGGATAAGTAACTTCGTTATAAAAATGCTAGAGAAGAATTTAAACCAGGTTTGTTCTGGTTTAAATTATAAAATAAAAAATTTATGCCGCAATCTTTCTAGCTTATTTGACGGCAATGTTTTGATTAAAAGCTTGATGCGATTTTCTCCAACTATCATCAAATCTGTTATGCGTAAAAATACCTTCACCTACACCAATCCGGTAATTCCGGTCTCTCCACCATTTAGTATTTAGAGGTTTTTCCAAATCCTGAAATCCATTGGCTGTTCTTGAAGAAGGATTGTTATCTGCATACTCCAGTAATTCACCATAAAATCTGCGTTTCAAGAGTACGCTTTGATTTGTCCATGGCATGATGTAAGAACTAACAGAAAACACCTCATCCTCTATTTTTTTTATGAATTTAGGGAAAATTTTATCTGGATATTTTTCAAAATAAAGAGAATAACCGGCTAATCTATCTGCCTTATCCGGCCTTAAAAACCTTTTTATAGGTTTGATGAATCTCTCAAGTGTATGCTCAACTATCTCATCATGGCAATATTTTTCATGGAGGTCTTGCACATCAAAATATTTTAAATATTTTCCCAAACTGAAGCTTTCACCAAACTTCCATCGATGCCTTAATCTCATGAGATCAATAGTCCCATTTTCCAAAAGCTCAACTGCTTGAAGCAGTCTGTGAAATGTAGTAGAGCTCTCTTCTATAACCGGATTGTCATTTTCCAAAACAAGCACATAATCAGTTGTAATGTTCTCATAGATCAATTTATGTCCATATTGTATTCCCAAGTTCTCTTTTGTACCTATATATTCATACCCATATTTGTCAGCAAGTTTTTTATCATCCAAAGAAAACTCTTGAAAAATGATTTTAGCCTGATCAAAAAAATCCTTAAAACCAATCTTTTCATAACTCTGTAAACTTTTTTCTAAAGTCTCATGAGATTTCCAACTAAGTATTCCTACACCTACAGTACACTTTGCTATAGATGAAAGCTTTTGGGTATTATTCATGTTATATTGTCCTTTTATACTAGTGATCCTTCGTAACAAGCAAGCAGTTTCTCTTAACACCAATATTTTTCAATCCATTTAGTTGGTTTGCAAACTTTATATAATCTTTTCCATCCTTGCCCCTTTTTTATGGGCCAAATACCTCTAAGTGCTTCATCTGGATCTGGAACGCCATGAAAAACAATAACTTTTAATCCCGGCCTATCTTTAGGCATTTGAGGGACTAAAAAATGTCTTAATAGCCAAAATTTTGGCATACAATGAAGCTTAAATGAACAGAACCAATCCTCCGGCCAAAAATTTAAACTACCATATTTTTCTATTACCTTACTAGATAAGTATTCTTGAGCAGATGTTCCAAAGTGATCGAGAACCTCTTTGGGATGTTTTTCATAATACTCTTGTACATGTCCTAAAGTACCCACGACCCAAGAGTAGCAGCTCGCTTGTCCTACATGATTTCCCTTCGTATTCCAATCGTTTATGATATAAAACTTATCATCTTTTGGATATTCAAAAAACTCATCTAAATTGGAAACAATGACTACATCTAAATCAAAGAAAAAAACCCGTTCCCCTTGTAATCCTCCCAAATTATCATCACTCAGTCCTGCTTCTTTTCTATAATAGTATTTATACTTTTCAGACGTATCTACATCATGTATGGGTTTCACTATAATATCACTATTCAGGTCTTTAGTATTTTCCGTAAAACAATAAAATTTAATATCATATGATGTATTTCTTTTGATCATACTGTATAATTTATTAACATACTCGGGTGAATACCTTGTGCCCCATTTTATACATATGACATTTACTGTTTTTTTCATTTTAATCCTTTACATTCCTCTACACAATTTTATCAGTTTATCACTTTCGCTGAAATTTTATTCTTGTTTTTCTTGAGAGACCTGATCTAATACTTTCAATTGTTTAGTCTGTATAGATTTCCATTGAAAATTTATTGAAACATAATGAAAAGTTTTTTTTACCAAGGATTGATAAAGTATCTCATCCGACAAAATCTTCATTATTTTATCAATGACCTCCCTATGATCTTTTGGATTATTCACTAGCAATTCATTACAACCCACCGCTTCGGGTATACCGCCTAAATTTGTTCCGATACTCAGTGTTTGACATGCCAAAGCCTCTACAAAAGTCATACCAAATGCTTCTGTATGAACAGGCAAAGAGATAAATAGATCAAATAAATTATAATATTTGAATAATTGATCGTTATGCACATAGCCCAAGTATATGATTTTCCCATCTTTACGATTCATTGCCTCAATTTTTTGTAATACCAACCGTTGGTATTTATTTTCAACTCCACCCGACTTACCAGAACCGATAAGATAAAATTCCAAATTTGGTATCCTATCCAGCAGCGCACTATAGATATCTAATAAGTTTAATATATTTTTATTTTTGTCAAATCTCCCTATATATCCTATTATTGGATTGGATTTTGGCATGACTTCCTTTTGCGGAAAAAATTTCTTTGGATCATACCCATTATAAACAACTTCAATAGCTTTAGTAAACTCGGGATGAATAGATAAAAATTCATTTTTTAATGCTTTACTTGGAAAAATCAATAAATTGATTTGGGAATTGAGAGTATGGATAGACTCTTTACTGAGTTTATTCAGATAATCATTATGCATATGCAATATGATTTTCCCTGAAAAGTTCAGTTTTCTTATTTTTGAAATATATTCAATTGAATTGTGTATTTCCAACATCTCGCTAGAAAGCATATTCTTCCTATAAATTTTTAAATAAATTGAAGAGACAAATGGTTTAAAAATAGTTCGAATGATTGGCAATCGAGTGAGTGCATTGAGTAAATGATTATATTTTGAAACGATAGTAAGTGAATCAGCATTTTTGAAATCGTGATTATCATTCAATGTTCGACCTAAAATATCAAATTGATAATCAGGTGTTTGAGCATTGTATACATGATAGATCCATCTCGCTATCGCTCCACCCCTGTAGCTGTTTAAGTACTCCTGTAGCGGTATTAAAATACTAACTTTTTTCAATTATCCTCTTCCAATGTATTCATCATGCTGACCCCATTACATTTTTCATAAACTTTTATTGTTTGATTTACCATATTTTCAACTGTAAATTCATGAACTGCCTTTTGAAAGATAGGTACAAAATCCCGTTCAACCCTGTCATAATTGTTTTTTACATCTTCCAGTTTGCTTGCCAATGTATTATAATCCCCAAAAGGAATAGTATATTGCGGACCAATAAACTTTTCAATATCTGAAACTGGTGTAGAAATAAACGGTGTATGACAAAACATTGTCTCTACAAAGGTATAAGGAAAACCTTCATTATCAGAAGTCATTACAAAGACATCAGAATTAGCAATGATTTGTTTTACTTCTTTATTTTCCATTGCTCTGGTAAACTCCACACGTTCTTTTATCCCTAAAGAGTCTGCAAGTTTTTTTAAATTAGTTTCTTCTTCTCCTCCACCTGCCAAAATCAAATTAATATTTTCAGTTTTCGCTAATCCTTGCAATAATACATCCAGTCGTTTAGCTTTTGTTAAACGTGCAATAGTACAAATCACAAATGAGTCTGCTTGGAAACCATATTTTTTACGAAGATCAATAGTATCATCTATTTTTTCATAGCTAATACCATTATATATCGTTTGCTTGTTCCTATTTTTAAGTTTTTCACCTATCTTGTCCGATACAGTAATCACAAAATCACTTTTTTCAAAAGAACTTAAATTCCTTTTTATATTATGCAGTGTAGCAATCATTTTAAAATTTGAAAAAGGTTTTATTTTCACTACTATATCTGTAGCTTTATTCGCTTGGGTATGCACAATATCAAAATATCCATTTTTTAAAACTTTATATAAACGGTATAAAAGCAATGGATTCAATCTGCTTTTTCCCAAGTCTATTGGTATAAAATTAATTCCCTCAAAATCTTGAGCAAAATCTGGATGTGCTATTACAGTTACATCAATGTTTTGCTGCTTCAATCCTTTTGAAAGCTCAATTGTATGCTTTTCAAGCCCTCCATATCCTGTCCCTGCCAGAACCTGACAAACTTTCACTGCTCTTCCTTTTGTTTTTCCTAAAAATACTTTAGCATTAACCTGATGCTGTACATCAACTATATCACTACCAAGTCTATTGGCAATAATCATATCTAATTTGGATTTAGTTTCCTATTCATCCATCGCTGATTTATAAATAATGCAATCCCCTTAAACCTTAAAGTTAATTAGTTTTACAATTTTTTGTGTATCTTCCAAACTCTGCACTCCACTTATAGGCAAACTCAATACTTCATTATGAATCTGCTCACTTATTGGATAACCATCATTATGCCACTCTTTATAGGCATTTTGTTTATGTGGGGGGATGGGGTAGTGGATGAGTGTTTCAATGCCATGATCTAAAAGATATTTCTGCAACTTATCTCTTTTTGTTGTCCTTATCACAAACAGGTGCCAAACATGAGAGTTTTTTGATAATGTCCGTGCAAGAGTTGGCAATATGATAGCTGAATTTTTGATATTTTCTAAATAATAGTTTGCTATTACTCTTCGTTTTTCTATTTCATTATCAAGGTGTCTTAGCTTGACTCTTAAAAGTGCGGCTTGTATCTCATCAAGTCTGCTATTTACACCTTTGTAAAGATTTTCATATTTTTTATGGCTACCATAGTTTCTAAGTGCTTTAATAGCATCTGCCAATGCTTCATCATTTGTGGTGACTGCTCCACCATCACCTAAAGCTCCGAGATTTTTTCCAGGATAAAAGCTAAATCCACTTGCATCTCCTAGATTTCCACTTTTTTTATCTACAAAAGAAGCACCATGTGCTTGTGCAGAATCTTCTATGACCTTTAGGTTATATTGTTTTGCTATATCATTTATCCTATCCATTTGACATGTTTGTCCATAAAGATGCACAGGCATAACAGCTTTTGTTTTTGAAGTGATTTTTTCTTCTATTTTAGATGGATCGATAAGATATGTATGGATATCTGGTTCCACCAAAACAGGCACTAGATTGTTTTGACTAATTGCCAGAATAGAGGCAATATATGTATTGGATGGCACGATTACCTCATCACCATCACTCATTATTCCTAACTCTTTATAAGCTCTCAGAATTAAAATAAGTGCATCCAAACCATTTGCTACACCAATCGCATATTTTGTTCCACAATACTCGGCAAACTCTTTTTCAAACTCTTTGCACTCATTTCCTTGAATATACCAACCGCTATCTATTACTCTCGTGCAAGCTTCTATCAATTCATCTCTATACTGAGCATTTAGCGCTCTTAAGTCTAAAAATGGGATCATCTTACAAATACCTCTTATATTTTTCTTTTATTAACTCATACACACTTTTTTCAAAATGAAAAAAATAATCTAATTCATCCTTATCTACTATCTTCGCTCCAAATCTTTTATGAAATGCTATAACTTTGTCATTTCCTTTTCTTACATCAAAATGAGACTTTTGAAATCCTAGATTATAAAATCCAAATTCATAAATTTGTAGTGCTGACTCAATCGCAGTCGTTTTTGGCGCATCTTCTTTGATCAGCCAACTTCCCCAACAGAAAGAACCATCCTTAAAGTCATACACTCTTACAAGTCCGAGTTTTTCTTCATTTTTAGACTCTATAACAAAGTAAAACTCTTGCCCCTCTTTTTCTCTTTTTTTGTAATTTTTTATCCATTCTTTTTGAGACTCAACTGTACCTGTGACTTTTGAAAGGTATTTTGTTTTATCTTGATTTTGTCTCATTGCGTAAATAAACTCTGCATCTCCAAGTGCAACTGTTCTCATATTTATATTTTTACCAATTAATAGCATTTTCAACTTCCTCTAAAAACCTATCATAATCTCGTATGTAGTCACTTTCATCATAATGTTCACTGGCTAACACTACTAAAACACAATCTGGACTAAAATCTTTCATCTCTCTCCAAATAAGTCCCTCTATAAAAAGTCCTCGATTTGGATTATCAAGTTTTATCTCTTTTCTTTGTTCTCCGTCATCAAGTACAAAAGTACAGCTACCTTTTACTGCTATAGCTATTTGTTTAAGATTAATATGGGCGTGAAAACCTCTTTCAACGCCCTCTTTTGTATCAAAGATATAATAAACCCTTTTTATGGCAAAAGGTGTATTGTACCCCTCTTCAATAGCTATAAGAGAACCTCTTTCATCTCCGAGTGTTTGAAAATTTACCAGTTTAACGTTATTCATATTTTTTACCATTTTGATAACGCAGATCCATCCATTCATACTCCATTGAATACTTCTCACCGAATATGGTTTCTAAAAAATACTTGGTTACTTTTTTTGCGTTTGAAACTTTATAAGCTTTTTTATTTCCTTGTTGTGCTATTCGTTCATATCTATCATTTTCAAGATAAAACACTATCTTCTCGAAACAATCTGCTGCTCCATCAAAATAGACCACATCCTCATTATCTTTATAAAGCGTATCAAGCCCTCTAATATTAGGGCTAAAAGTACAAGTACCCGTTCCCATAAAATGGTTCATTCTGTCTGATGACCCCATGAACTTATCTTTATTTTCACCTTCAATTCTATCATTTCTGTTAAAATTTACAGCTATCTTCGCTTTGGCAATTTCATCATAGTAATGCTGTCCAAACACTGTAGGATTTCCCAAAGAACCATAAATTTTTAGATTGAGATGATTCTTTTTACAAAATGCATTAAGCATTACAGCAAATTTATATCTTTCATCCTCTTTATGATCTCTCGCTATATATATCACATCATATATTTTTTCACTAACAATAGTTTGTTCAAATGCATTATCGGTAATATTTGGCATATATGAACATACCAAATTTTTAAATTTAAAAGATAATTCCTGAAGTTCAGCAGCCGAAGTTTGAAAAAAACAATCTGTATAATGAAACTGTTTTAAAAATACTTCATCAGCTTCTCTTACAAAATCATCCACAAACCATTGTGCTATTTTGATAGCAGGGATAAGCTCTTTGATTTTTTTTAATGTATCAGCATAAACGAACTCTGCCTTACCCAATAAAAGAAGGTCCGGCTGAATAGTCATACACGTATCAATCAAATTTTGGTTCATTATATCAATACTTTTTTTCTTAAACCCTAAAAATCTTTGGCATCTAGCCTGGTCTCTATAACTAAAGTCGTAAACAAAATGTCCTTGATTTATTAATCCATAACTAATTTTTCGTTCATGAGCATTAAAAGCTGCGCCATTACTAAAATAACTAAAATTGCCACAATGAACTATCTTTAAATATTGTTTCATTTATATTTCTCCAAATACCATTCTACAGTCTTAATGATTCCTGTATCAAATGTTTCATCAGCTTTCCAACCAAGTTCATTTTCTAGTTTGGTAGCATCTATTGCATATCTTCTATCGTGACCAGCACGGTCAGCTACAAATGTGATCAACTTTTTGTAGCTAGATCCTGAATCAAGTTCAGGATAACGCGAAGAAAGTGAAACTTTCTTGTCTAAAATTTCACAAATTCGATTCACTATTTGAAGGTTTGTTTTTTCATTTCTTCCACCGATGTTATAAGTTTCACCTTTTTTACCGGTATGATAGACTAAATCTATTCCTTTACAATGATCAAGCACATAAAGCCAATCTCTAATATTTTTTCCATCTCCATAGATAGGAATAGGATTACCCTGCAAAGCATTTCTTATGATTGTTGGGATCAGTTTTTCATCATGCTGTTTTGGTCCATAGTTGTTTGAACAGTTGGTAATAACACAGTTCATTCCGTATGTTTCTATATAGCTTCTTACCACCATATCACTTGATGCTTTTGAAGCTGAATATGGTGAGTTTGGAGAGTAAGGTGTCTTTTCGGTAAACAAATCATTTGAATCATCGCTAAGAGTTCCATACACTTCATCTGTTGAAATATGATGAAAACGGGGAATCGAAGCTTCAGTAGATAGCGGATAGTTGTCAGCTGATAGATATCGCTCTTTGTATTTGAATGGTTTTTCCATCCAGTATCTATAAGCGATATCCAAAAGTGTAAAAGTCCCATTTACATTCGTTTCTATAAACACACCAGGGTTTTTGATCGAGTTATCTACATGCGATTCTGCTGCAAAGTGAATTATACCTTGGATATCATACCCATTAAAAATAAACTCTATAAGCTCACGATTGCAAATATTTCCTTTGATAAATTTATATCGTGGGTGGTCTTCTACTTCTTTGAGATTATCCAAATCTCCTGCGTATGTTAGTGCGTCCAGATTTACTAGATTATAATTTTCATATTTTTCTAAAAAATATGGGACAAAGTTACTTCCTATAAATCCTGCACATCCTGTAAGCAGTATTGTCTTATTGTTATTATTAAACATCCTCTTCCTTCACAAGGTCATAAAGATATTGTCCATATCCATTTTTAGCAAGCGGTTTGGCTATCTCCAAGATCTTCGCTTTACCGATCCAACCATTGTTATAGGCTATCTCTTCAAGACATGCTATCTTATACCCTTGTCTGTGCTCTATCGTTTGTACAAACTGTCCTGCATCTATGAGACTATCATGTGTTCCTGTATCAAGCCAAGCAAATCCTCTACCTAAAAGTTCAACTTTTAATTTTTCTCTTTTGAGGTACTCTTGATTAACAGATGTAATTTCAAGTTCACCACGATCAGATGGTTTTACATTTTTTGCTATCTCTATGACATCATTATCATAAAAATAAAGACCTGTTACTGCAAAGTTTGATTTTGGTTTAAATGGTTTTTCTTCAATACTTATGGCTTTTTTATTTTTATCGAACTCAACTACACCAAATCTCTCTGGATCTTTTACTTGATATCCAAACACAACTGCTCCCCCTTCTAATGAAGCTGCCTTTTGAAGTAAGGGAGTAAAACCTTGTCCATAAAAGATATTATCCCCTAGTATCAAACAGACACTATCATCGCCTATAAATTTTTCTCCCAAGATAAACGCTTGGGCCAAACCATCAGGTGAAGGCTGTTCCTTGTACTCAAGAAGAATTCCCCAGTCACTTCCATCGCCTAAAAGTTCTTCAAATTTCCCTAGATCTTCAGGTGTTGATATGATAAGTATTTCCCGGATACCTGCGAGCATCAAAACCGATAAGGGATAATAGATCATTGGCTTATCATAAACTGGAAGTAATTGCTTGCTGATACTTCGCGTAATTGGATAAAGTCTGGTTCCACTTCCACCGGCTAGAATAATTCCCTTCATTTAATACCTTTCATGTAGTTTTTTATAAACCGAAACGGTTTTCTCGACCATCTGTTCTAAAGAAAAATTCTCTTTGATATACTGCGCCATCTCTTCTTTATCAAAAGTATTCTTATCTATTTTAAGAATAAGATTTGCCAATGCATTGGCATCATTTGGTGCGAAGAGATATCCATTGTTACCTTCAATGACATAATCTGCCGTCGCACCGATATTTGTAGCGATCAGTGGTGTCCCCATAAATAGACTTTCCACATTGGCTCGTCCGAATGTTTCGGGCTTATTGGAAGCGGAGATACTCACATCTGACAACGAGAATATCTCTTTGATATGTTGTTGATTTCCGGTAAAAACAATATCATTGGCGTAGGGGCTGTCATCAATCATTTTTTTCAATTCTTCATAGTAGTTAGACCGACTCTTATCAACACTTCCTACAAGTAGCAACTTCGCATTTCCAAGAGATTTTTTTACTTCCAAAAAAGCTTTGATGGTTGTTTTTTGGTCTTTCCAGTGTGTGATCCTGGCTACCTGCGTAATAACAAAGCTATCATTTAAGTGATACTTCTCTTTAAAGCTTTGAATAAACGCTTCATCCAATTTCGTATCAAAAGAATCGATATCAACACCCCTTGGTATTAAAACAATTTTTTCCGGGGAAGTCTGGTAGTTTTTGATAATATGATCTATCATAAATTTACTTCCACAAATCACTTTGTCTCCATAGGTCATGATTTTACTGTAAGCATTTACACTATTAAATCCATGGACGGTAGTTACAAACGGAATACGCAATGTTCTATTTGCCAGATAAGTCAACCAAGCCGGAACACGGCTGCGCGCATGCAAAATATCCGGTTGCAAAACTTTAAACAGACGATGCAGATTAAAGATACGAAATGGGGCTGTCAAAATATTTTTAGAACAAACATCAAATAAAATATGCTTGCCGCCGTCTTCTTCTATTTTATTTTGCAATTTTCCGCCGGCACTAATAACGATGCTTTCATGCCCCAACTTCACTAATTCCCGGTTAAGATCAACAACACCGCGTTCTACCCCGCCCTCATTGAGCTCAGGTAAGATCTGTACAATTTTCATAGCAGTTCCTTTGGAATATATCGTAAAAAATCTATCTTTCTGTTGCATTGCTTGAAACTGCCGTCAAAACGATGCAGGTACCCCTCTTTTTCCAAGAAAGCGGCAAAGCGTGTAAATTTGTTTTCGCCCCGGCTCTCCAAAGGCAACACTTCCACATTCGCGCTTCCCCATGAGACCGCTTCAGAGATCATCGAGGTACTGTCAGCTGTGATAAACACATCGCTGCACTGCTCCAGAAAATCGGCAATGGGATTGACAGGGTTCTCGGAAAAGATCACCTCATACTCAAACCGATAGCTTTTCACAAGTCTCTCTATCTCTTGGGGAGTGCGGGGAGAGGTGGTCACAGCAACCTCATATCCCTGATAGTGCCGTACTATCAGATCCAGCAGCGCTTTGAGCTTTTGTGCCGTCAGCGTAAAATATCTGTTGCTGCCCCCGATCACTATGCCAATGGAGGGTTTTACCGCCCGGTATATCCCTTTGGGTTCGATATAGGCAAAATTTGCAGGGATCTGGACAATATTCTCTTTGAGGGGCGGCGCATCATGGCGCTGTGCAAAGATCAGATCAAAATCATACCGGTATCCTCTCGGAAGCATCATAGTGATAGATCTGGCATGCAGTTTTTTAGCAAGAACCTTATTAAGGTAGTAGGTATCCGAGCCGGTAGAGACCACCCCGTTATATGCCACATCCGGGAGAGGAGAAGAGATATGGAGCAGATCCGTATAAAAGTGGACCCTATCAAAAACAAAAGATACGCCTTTTGCCCATTTTGATCTGAATTTGACAGGGACGATATCATACGCTGCATGCAAATATTTTGCAAAAGCGATAGACTGATTGAGGTGTCCCGGCCTTCCGTCGCTGAGTATCAGAAGCTTTTTCATCACAGAGCTATTCTCCAGCGATTGTGCATCCAGAACCACTGTGAAGGGTACGCTCTGATCACGGATTCCATAATCCTGTTGTATTCGGCAGTCATTTTTTCTATCTTCCTTGCCTCATCAGATTCCTCTTCTGCACGATACTCTACAGGATCGTGCATAATGATCTTATATTTTCCCTCTCCTACCCTGGCCGCAAAAAAGGGAATGATTCGGGGATCAAGTTTTTGTTTGAGCATCGCAAGCGAGGTAATGGTCTGAGCAGGTTTTCCCATAAAATCTACCTCAACAGCATTGGGGCCTCCTGCTTTCTGATCGATCAAGATCCCCACATTACCGCCGCTTTTCAAACGCTTTACCATAGAAAGTATGGCCTTTTTCTTGGTGATCGTATCGTTACCGTACTTTTTACGGAATGGCTGAGTGATCCTCTTTTCGATCAGTTTATTGTTCCCCTCTCGTCCGACCACCAGCATCGGCAAACCGTGCTTTGCCAAAAAATGTGCCAGCAGCTCCCAGTTGGAAAAATGCGCTGTCATCGCCACGATGCCACGGGGAGCATTTTGTGTTGCAGTTTGGAGTTTTGCAATGATCTCTTCTCTGTTCACTACCGCTTCATCGATATCAAACCGATCCACATACATCAATAGTATTTCCGAAATTGTTTTCGAAAGTTCTCTATAGACCTCTTTTGAGAGATCCCCTATCTCTCTGTCACTCTTATCCGGAAATGCCATTTTAAGATTTTCAATCGTGATATAACGTCTCTTTTTATCCAGATGATATACCATCAGCGTTAACCAGCGGATAGATTGATATATCCATACCTTTGGAGCTATCTTTGATACCCCAAAAAGGCATTGGATAATGGCGTATTCTATTTTCTCTCTCATCAGTACCTCAATTTTATAATGTTATTTTATCCAAATAGACTAAATGCTGCACACGGGTATCTCCTTTCAATTAAATTCGCTATAATCACGGTATATTAACTCCTCTAACTATTCTTAAGGATACAATCGTGATAGGAATCGTCGATTACAATATGGGCAACCTCGCTTCGGTCATCAATGCGTTTAAAAGTGTTGGTGCCGAAATCGAAGTACAGAGTGATCCTGCAAAACTGGATCAGTATGAGAAGCTTATCCTTCCGGGTGTCGGTGCATTCGGTGACGCGATGGAGCACCTCGGACGCAACGGTATGGATAAAGCGGTCAAGGCGTTTGCAGCTTCAGGCAAACCGTTGATGGGGATCTGCCTGGGGATGCAGCTGCTCTTTGAAAGCTCTGAAGAGTTCGGCCCCAATGAAGGGCTCGGGCTGATCCCGGGCAAGGTCGTGGCTTTCGATGAAGCAGCCTTTGACCACCCGCACAAAGTACCGCACATGGGCTGGAATGAACTCTTCGTACAAAAAGAGACACCGATATTTGCAGGGCTTCCAAAAGAGTTCTACCTCTACTTTGTGCACTCCTACCATGCTGTCTGCGATGATACCTATGCGATCGGAAAGACGCACTATGGATATCCGTTCGTATCGGCTGTGCAGAACGGCAATATCTTCGGCATACAGCCCCACCCCGAAAAGAGCCATGAGAACGGCCTTAAGATCATCGAAAATTTTGTAAAGCTATAAGGAAATACCATGAACGATTCACTATTCACTATTCACTCCTCACTTCATTTGACACGGGGTGCCAAATGACCATACTCCCTGCGATCGACCTCAAAGACGGCAAAGCGGTAAGACTCAGCAAAGGACTGATGGACTCCGCAAAGATCTACTCCGACGAGCCATGGCAGGTGGCAAAACGATTTGAAGCGCTGGGCAGCGAGTGGGTGCACCTTGTGGACCTCAACGGTGCCTTTGCAGGAAAGCCGGAGAACCTCGAACAGATCAAAAAGATCCGTGAACACTGCGACCTCAAGCTCGAGCTTGGCGGCGGTATCCGTGACGAAGAGACGATCAAAATGTACCTGGATCTGGGTATCGACAGGCTGATCCTCGGATCGATAGCCGTCAAAGATCCTGCCTTTGTCAAAGAGATGGCGGCAAAATATCCTATCGTCGTAGGTATCGATGCGATCGACGGTATGGTGGCTGTCGAAGGATGGGGAGAGGTCAGCGATATGAAAGCGACCGACCTTGCACGCGAATTTGCCAATGCCGGGGTCGAGGCGATCATCTGTACCGATGTCGGACGCGACGGGATGATGACAGGGGTCAATATCGATTTCACGCTGGCGATCAAAGAGGCTTCGGGAGTCGAGACAATCGCAAGCGGCGGGCTGAAAGATATGAACGATATTCATTCGCTCATCGAAGCGGGGATAGACGGTACCATCGTAGGCAAAGCGTTCTATGAAGGCACGCTTGACCTGGAAGAAGCATTCAACGCAGTAAAGGACGCAAATTGAAAAAAACCTATCATGAACTGACGATCACGCTTGAGGATGATTATGTAGAGCTGATCGCGGA
>JAQVHV010000085.1 GCA_028696055.1 Sulfurovum sp. | reverse complement strand
ACCTGATTGATGGTCTTCGCATTTGTTTTTAATCTGCTTTATCCAGAACCTCCCGCAGTGCCTCTTCGATAGTCGGATATTTAAATGTAAAACCGTTTTCCAGCAGGCGTTCGGGAATGACACGCTGGCCTTCTGTCAGTACAGTAGCCCCCTCTGAGAAGAGGACCCGCAGGACGAATTTCGGCAAGGGTATCACCGTCGGCCGGTGCAGGATTTTACCCAGAGTTTTGGTAAGCTCTCTGTTGGTCACCGGATTGGGCGCACAGAGATTGAACGTACCTTCCTGTGTTTGATCTGAAAATACAAACAGATAGGCACTCAGAAGATCATTGATATGTACCCAGCTGAAGGGTTCACTGCCGTCTCCTATCGTCCCCGCGATCCCCAGCCTGAATGCAGGCAGCATTTTGGCAAGTGCCCCGCCGCCTTTCCCGAGCACAACACCGAAACGGAAAATCACCACGCGGGTAAACTCATCAGCCTTTTGGGCTTCGGCTTCCCAGTCTATACAGATCTTCGTCAAAAAATTATCACCATAGGTATAGTTTGACTCACTCATCGGACCGTCTGTGGCATAGATGCCGATGGCGGACGTGGAGATGAAGAGTTCCGGTCTCTTTTTCATCTGGCTCATCGCCTCTACCACTTTGCGTGTCGTAAGGATCCTGCTGTTATAGAGGATTTTTTTGTAGGCCTCGCTCCATCGGTGTATGATCGGTGCACCGGCAAGATTGATCACGATATCCGTTCCCTCCAGTATCCTGGCGATCTCTCCGACAGCTTTACCGGTATCCTCTCTGCCCAAAGGAAGTACTTCAAAGCCTTGAGATCTGAAAAACGATTGCATAGTTGTCCCGATAAAACCGCTGGCGCCGATGATCGCTATCTTCTTCATAAAACTTGTCCTTCTTTCGCAAATTCTATTTTTGAATACTTTCTGCCTGAATTAGATTGACTTCATCATACATTTTTTCTATGCAAACTTTGTGTAAAAAGAGTAAAACAGATACCATTCAAAAACCTTACAAAAAAAGATATAATTCTGTTGTTAAAATGCTTATCAAAGCAAAAAAATTTCAAACACCCTATCAAGAGATCAAAAATGAAAAAAACCTCTTCAACTCTTTTTCTGATGTCCTCGATCATCTGGTTTGTCGCAGGCTGCGGTTCCCAGGAAGTTCAGCCAAATAACAATAAAAACGCTGTACAGGGATTTCGTACAGACAGGACTTATTTCATCACTACCGTTGATGAGTCCGCACCGACCAGAGAGATGCGTAATGCCTACCTTGTAGAGTATATCCAGAAATCAGAGATCCAATGCAGCCAGTATCTGGACAGGTCTATTTCAAGTTCATCATCTTCACGATCGAACACAAGGCTGTATCTTGCACTTTTTGATACGGTCAGCGAGTTGTTTGGAGTCAAGACTATCACCGATACGGCAAAGGAGCTCTATAGAAAAAATGAAAAGAGTTCCAACGAAACGAAATTAGCATATAATAGGGCGCTTTCTCCTGAGATCAAACGCGGTGTAGAGATCGTAAGGGAACGTTATGCACGCAAGCTCCTCTCAAATAAGTACCGACTGATCGAGAGCTATACCATGTCCGAGCTTGAGAGAGATCTTAAAAAGTACGACAGACTCTGTAACTACGATACTGGACTGGTCGAGATCAATATGATCCTGAAAAAAGCAGGAAAAGAGAAAAAAGAAAAAGTAACCCCGTTTTCTCCGAAACTCACGATCAACCCCGAAACGATCAGAGAAAAAGTAGAGGCTGTAACGATAGAATCTGAAGCAAAAGAGTCAGAGACTGTCAGCAATTAAAGAGGAGTCTCTCTTTCTCTGACACCCAGGATATCGATCTGTGCATGACACAATTGATCCGGGTATAATGGTTTCATCATAAAATCAAGGTATAATGTTTTACTTATATTAATCATAAAAGGAATTATGTATGCATTTTACATTTGGCGACTATAAGTTGAGAGTACATTCGCTCGAAAACAAACTCTCGGTACAGGTCACCTCCGATCTTGGAGAAGTACACCTCCTAAGCGAGGATCAATGTACGAGTAATTTTCCAAACGAAATCTGTTTTGCTATCGAGAACTCGAGCAGACAACCTCAGGCAATGGGACTGAAAAGGTTTGCTTTTGGCGACTATACGTTTATCCTTGGGGTGAATTACTCCGGTGAACTTTTCCTGTTCCACAGCGTAAAACTCTTCGTCGGCAAAAAAGTGATCGATGGCAAAGATGCGTTGACGCTGGCTTTCCTCAAAGATCCGAAAGCATAAGGATCTTCTGCCGGTCTGATCAAGCACACGAAAAAATCACTATGCCGCATCTTCCCAGGATACTCCTTGCTTTCTATCTTCTGCTCTTTAGCGTACTGGCTATAGAGCCCTATGACAGAGCAACCTGGCTTGTCGAGAATATACCAGTTCTTATTGCCGTTGGTATATTGACCGTATGGCATCGGAGCTTTGTCTTTTCCAACACAGCCTACCTGCTGATGTGGGCATTTCTCTGTTATCACACGTTAGGCGGGCATTGGAGTTTTGAGAGAGTTCCCTTTGAGTACGGTAACCAGCTTCTCTCTTCGCTTGGACTCGATTTTATCTTTCCTGAAGGGCGTAACAACTTTGACAGAGTAGGGCACTTCTTTGTCGGGGTATTTGCTTACCCTATTGTGGAGTTTTTGCTAAGAAGCTCTTTGGTAAGCAACCGTTTTACCGCTTTTTTGTTCGCGATATTTGCGATAGGGTTCTGGGCAGCAAGCTATGAGATCATAGAGATGTACTATGCTGTCGTAGAGGGCGGCACCTCCGGTTCGCTCTTTCTGGGATCCCAGGGAGATATCTGGGATGCCCAGAAAGATATGCTCCTGGATATCTGCGGCGCGATACTTTTTGGCTTTTTCGCTATAATCACGGTCCCGAAAGACCATAATAACTGAAAGAGAGGAAAAATCATGGAACAACTACCAAGCTGCCCAAAGTGCGGAAGCCAATATACGTATGAGGATGGAGAGCTTTACGTATGTCCCGAATGTGCCTATGAGTGGAGCAAAGAGACCCAGGCAGGAGAAGAGGAAGGATTGATCGTCAAAGATGCCAATGGCAACATTCTTCAGGATGGCGATACCGTCACTGTCATCAAGGACCTCAAGGTCAAAGGAAGCAGCGACGGGATCAAAGTAGGGACCAAGATCAAGGGGATCCGCCTTGTTGAAGGGAACGACGGACACAATATCGACTGTAAAGTTCCCGGTGTCGGTGCCATCAAACTGAAACAAGAGTTTGTGAAAAAGGCATAACGCTGCGCAAAGAGATCAAGGCGATCATGACCGATATCGGGGGCGTGCTCTATGTCGGCAGCGAGCCGATAGAAGGTGCGCCCGAAGCGTTGAAGCGGCTTCGCTCACGCTATCCTCTCAGACTGATCAGCAACACCACGCGATCTACTCCGTTTCAGATCGTTAAACATCTTCAAAACTTGGGCTTTGCGATCGATGAGAGCGAGATCTATACGGCTCTTGCTGCCACAAGAGACTATGTGAGTTCCAGAGGATACAAAGCCTACACCCTCCTGACCGATGAAGCCAATGATTATTTTTCCGGATTGCGCAGTAATGATCGTGTAGACTGCGTAGTGGTCGCCGATGCCCATAAAAACTTCCATTTTGAAAGTATGAACCAGGCCTTCCGTCATCTGGAAGAGGGGGCTGAACTGATCGGCGCAGCAAAAAGCCGCTACTTCAAAGACAGTGACGGAAAACTGACAATAGGTACTGGGAGCTGGATCGCGGCACTTGAATTTGCCACAGGCAAAGAAGCGACCATCATCGGCAAGCCGAGTGCTTCATTTTTCCATCTGGTGGCAGAATCACTGGGGATGAAACCCCATGAAGTACTGATGGTTGGAGATGATATCATCTCGGATATCGGAGGAGCACAGCAGGCCGGTTTCAAAACCGCACTGGTCAAAACAGGAAAGTTTAAAGAGAGCGATCTTCTGAGTGAGATCAAGCCGGACATCATCTGTGAGAGTTTTACCGAACTTGCCAGGCAACTCCTGCAGAGCTATTGAGCTTAGAAGATTTACTTCTCAGGTGTCTCTTTCACCACTTCGAAGGCATCGATAGGCTCTTCAAACGCGATGAAAAGAACACACGGTTCATCCCCCTTCTCACAGTAGGCCGTATGCGGCAACCTGGAAGGACCGTAAGCATACATTCCCTTCGTAAGCACTTCACTCTCCTGATTGTCGTAAGTGACTCTCAATGTGCCTGATACAAGTACCATCCGTTCGGCAGAGGTATGCCAGTGATGCGGGATAGCAAAATCTGCCGGTACTTTGAAGAAAATATCCAGATTCTCTTTGTCCGGATCGCCATGCAGTACGGCTATCTGACACCCCTCGCCGATAAATGCCGGACAAGGCCCCCACTTTAACGCACTGTCCTCATAAGAAAACGCAAGTGCAGTTTCATCCGACGCTCCTGTATTTACTGCCATGAGAGCAGAAGCCAATAGACAAAAAAACGTTTTTTTCAACATGATATCACTCCTCTTAGTTTATGATCTTTTATTCTATATATACTCAATATCTGTGCAGAAAGCGTGTAGGGGATGATCTGTATCCGGAAATGAATTGCCTAAAGGTAACGCTCTTTACGTTATAATATATCAACTTTAACCTACAAGCGTTGCCCATGAAAAAAGAATCTTATATCGGTATCATGTCCGGAACATCGATGGACGGTATAGACGTAGTGCTCTGCCGGATAGACAGGTATGAATGCCAGCTGATCCATGCAGAAGAGTATCCTTTCCCGCCTGAGCTGAAAGAGAAACTGCTTCAAACGATCAACGGCAAAACCACTCTGGCACAGATCGGGAGAGTGGATATCGAACTGGCAATCCTCTTTGCCGAGGCGGTCAACGCTTTTTTGTATACCTATGATATCGATCCCAAAACAGTGACAGCAATAGGCTCGCACGGCCAGACGCTCTGGCATGCACCCCAGGGTGAATTTCCTTTTAGTATGCAGCTGGGAGATCCCAGCACATTGGCAGTGCGTACACGTATCCCCGTAGTGGCCGACTTCAGGGCAAAAGATGTCGCTCTGGGCGGTCAGGGGGCGCCTCTGGCACCTTCGTTTCACCAGTTTTTGTTTCAGGAAGTGAGCGAGAGTATCGCTGTGGTCAATATCGGAGGTATGGCCAATATCACGATACCGGGAAAAACTCTGATAGGGTACGATACGGGACCGGGGAATGTGCTGATGGACCTGTGGTGCCAGGCCAATACCGGAGAAAGCTATGACAAAGAGGGAGCCTGGGCAAAAGAGGGGAAGGTAGACTTCACACTGTTGGAGAAGATGCTCAATGAGAGCTACTTCAGCCAACCCTATCCCAAAAGTACGGGAAGAGAAAAGTTCAATAAAGCATGGCTCAGCCATTATGTAGAAAATGAAACGCTCAAAAGCGAGGATGTGCAGCGTACGCTTCTTGAACTCACCGCGGTCACGATCTGCAATGAACTCCTCAGGTTTCAAAGAGATATCGCCGTACTCAGCGGAGGGGGAGCTAAGAACAGCTTCCTTATCGAACGCATCAAAGTGCTGATACCCAATATCAACGTCATTATCGCAGAGAACGCGGATATGCTGGAAGCGATGATGATGGCATGGCTTGCCTTCAAACGGATCCACAATGAACACATCAACCTCAAAGATGTGACCGGCGCAAGCGAAAACGGGATCCTCGGAGGGGTCTACAGATAATTCGCCGCTCCATGCTTGACAGGGGTACCAAAACGTGGCATACTGCCCAAACCATAGATTCCCGCCTTGGGGGAAGACATACGAAGGAAATGACCGACATGGAAAAAATAGAAGCATGGCTGGAGGATATCTGCTGCGAAGGAAAACTTGAGCCTGCATCAAGTGATGCAAGCTTCCGCAGATACTTCCGCCTCAATGACGGGATACAAAGCAGTATCATCATGGATGCCTCACTGCAAAAAGAGTCTGTCGAACCGTTTGTGGATATCGCTTTCCGCCTCAGAGATGTAAAGGTCAAGGTCCCCAAGATCCTTGTACAGAACCGCGAAGAGGGTTTTTTGATGCTTGAGGATATGGGCAGTAGGCACCTGCTTGAAACGATCGATGAGAGCAACTTCGTCTACTTTTATGACAAAGCGATCGATACGATCGTCAGAATGCAGGGCGCCCAGACTGAAGGCCTTCCGGAGTATGATGTGGCGTTCCTGCGTGCCGAGATGGAGCTGATGCAGGAGTGGTACCTGGAGAAATATCTGGGTAAAACTTTGAACGAGAAGGAGCTGGAGAGCCTTGATAAGATATTAAATAATATTACAAACGGGATCCTGGTTCAGCCGCAGGGCTATTTCGTGCACAGGGACTTTCACTCGCGCAATATTATGCTCAGTCCGCATGATGAGATCATCGTCATCGATTTTCAGGATGCAAGAGTGGGTGCGGTCACCTATGACCTGGTCTCGCTGCTCCGTGACTGCTATGTCTCCTTTGATCCCGAAAAGATCGAACAGCTGGCACTGAGTTTCCGAGACAAACGGGGGCTGGATGCCGATGATGCAACCTTTATACGGTGGTTTGATTTCATGGGATTGCAGCGCCATATCAAGGTACTGGGGATCTTCAGCCGTCTTGCTCTCCGTGACGGCAAAGAGGGGTATCTCAAAGATATACCGCTGACACTCAACTATGTGCTTGAGGCGGCAGGCAAATATGAAGAGACCAAAGGGCTTGTAGATATCCTCTCTTAACAATAAAATAGTGAATCAAGAGGCGCATGCAGATTGTTTAACAAACTGTACGCTTCTTACCAAGGAGAAGAAAATATGAAAGCAATGATCCTGGCCGCGGGTTTGGGCACCCGTATGCGTCCGCTTACAGATACAACCCCGAAACCGCTGCTTGAAGTCGGCGGCATCCCCCTGATCGTATGGCATATCGAGCGTCTGGTGCATGAAGGGATCACTGATATCGTGATCAATATCGCACACCTGGGTTACCGGATCCCTGAAGCACTGGGCGACGGGAGCGAGTGGGGTGCGAAGATCACCTACTCGGATGAACAGCATGAGGGGCCGCTTGAAAGTGCCGGGGGGATCATCAAGGCGCTGCCGCTTTTAGGGAATGAGCCCTTTCTGGTCGTGAATGGTGATATCTGGTGCGATTATGAGTTCGACCATGTCATCAGTTTGGCGGAGAATACACTGGCGCATCTCATCCTCGTACCTAACCCCGAACATAACCCTGAAGGTGACTTTGGTCTTGAGGGGATGAAAGTGATAGATCGAAAGCAGTATACCTTTTCAGGTATTGGGTACTATTCGCCCAAACTCTTTGAGGGGCTGCCTTACGGCAAAGCGCCGCTTG
>JAQVHV010000084.1 GCA_028696055.1 Sulfurovum sp. | reverse complement strand
TGGTCAACAAACTTTTTGAAACGGCGATCATAGGGGGAGGAGTAGCGGGTACCTCGCTGCTTTTTACCCTGGCAAGATATACCGATCTCAAAGATATCATCATCTTTGAAAAGTATGAAGAGGTGAGTCTTCTCAACTCCAACCCCAAGGCAAACTCCCAGACACTGCATGTAGGCGATATCGAAACGAACTACACCTACGAGAAAGCGAAGCGGGTGAAAAAAGCCTCATCGATGGTCAGTAACTTTATCCGTCATTTCGGAGGTATTGGAGAGATCGGTTTTGTGCGGGACAAGATGGTGATTGCTGTCGGTAAGGATGAGATAGAAGTACTCAAAAAGCGCTATGAAGTATTTAAAACGCTCTATCCCTATCTTGAACTCTGGGATGAAGAGAGGCTTAGGCAGATCGAGCCGAAGCTGATGGAGGGTCGCAAAGAGCCGATCCTGGCGATGGGTGCATCGGGGCAGATCACGACGGTGGATTTCAAGAAGCTGAGCGAACGTTTCGTGCAGGAGGCGATCGACACGGAGAAAAATATCCAGATTCGCTACAACGAAGAGGTAACAAGGATCGTTCGTCTGGAAGACGGTACCTATGAGATCACGACAGATACGACACGTTTCAATGCCAGGAGTGTCGTGGTCAATGCAGGTGCTTACTCTCTGCTCTTTGCCCAGTCAATGGGCTACGGTCTGGACTATTCCATACTGCCTATCGGCGGCAGCTTCTTCTTCACCAAAGAGAAGCTGCTCAACTCCAAGGTCTATACGATGCAGCATCCCAAGCTTCCGTTTGCCGCGGTCCATGCAGACCCTGACTGTACGCAGGAGTGGTGTACCCGTTTCGGGCCGACAGCCTTTGCCCTGCCTAAGCTTGAGCGTTACCATAGCCTCCATATCCGGGATTTTATGGCTGCGATCAATCTGGACAGAGATGTAACCTCGGTCTATATGGATCTGCTCAAAGATAAAACGATCAGAAGCTATATCCTGAAAAATGCGGTGGAGGAGCTGCCCTGGCTGGGAAAAGAGCTCTTTGTCAAAGATGCGCAGAAGATCATCCCGGCACTTAAAGCAGAAGAGATAAGATTTGCAGAAGGATATGGCGGCATGAGGCCGCAGGTCATTGACAAAAAACAACAGAAGCTGCTGTTGGGGGAGACAAGGATTGCCGATAGCGGTGCGATTTTCAATATGACGCCCAGCCCGGGTGCCTCAAGTTCTCTTTCGATTGCCTACCAGGATGCAGTGGCCATATGTAAGTACGTGGGGGCTGCCTTTGATGAGGAAAAACATCGGGAAGAGATACAGGAAATAGGGAGTAGGTAGTAGGTAGTAGGTACGGTAAGCTTTTCTTTGAAAAGCTTTTATCAATTAAGACTGGGCAAAGCCCAACGATGACATCCTGCTACTATCTATGCCTTCACGGCTACACTTTGTTTCGACCGTTCCGGTTCCGAAGCTACAAAGTCAAAGCAGTTTGACTTTGCTTAACGCTTCTCATCTGCTACCTGCTCCGCCTCTTTAGCTATTTTGAGTGCAATACTTTTATTGAGATGGAGCTGCTGCTGAATAAACCATTGTGTGTCTTCCAGCTTTGGGAACACTGTGCTCATGATATCAAGCGGTGAGTTGTCCCACTTGCTCGCATTGTCGGCACTGGCCCATCCAAGCTTGTTCAGTATATAGGAGTAGATCTGATTCATGATCTGATAGCCGTATCTGAGTGCTGCCGGGTCCTGCTTCTGTTCATATTCTAGAAGACTTTCTACCAGCTGCTTGCGGAGGTCTTTGTTGTATTGTGACTTGATACTTTCAATGATCTCTTCATGTGTCATCACTTTTCCTTTACTATGGGTTTAGTTTTGATATTGTACTATGATCATGTTTAAAGGAGTGTAAATGAAGATGTTACAACTTGTATGGATACTGCTAACAGGAACGGTTTTGGCCTCTACATCTTCCAGTGAGATCAAAGCGCCATTTTTATGGCATCTAAGCAAAGGCAACACCGAGTTCTATCTCTTTGGCACGATGCATCTGTCCGATCCTTCGCTGCAGGTACTGCCCGAAGCGCTGGGAAAAGCACTGTCACGCGCAGACGCAGTCTATACCGAAATTTCGATGGAGTCCGCAGAGCAGTTTAACGCGACAAGAGTGATGCAAAGAGAGGATGGAAAAACACTTCAAAGTACACTTCCGGCACCACTCTACCAAAGGAGTGTAGCGTATCTCAAGTCTCTCAACCCGACACTGAACATGCAGCCATTTGAAAAGCTGAAACTCTGGGCATTTGCGGCAACCCTGCAGTTTCTGGAGGCGCAGTTGAACCATCCTTTGCTGCCTGTGATAGATGCAGTGATCTACCAAAGAGCAAAAAAAGAAGGCAAAGAGGTCGGAGGGATAGAGACGATCCAGGAGCAGCTGGCAGCGATGGAGGCATTGAGTGAGAGGGAGCAGCTTCTGATGCTTGAAGCGACACTGGACTACCTGGAGCAGAACCGGGATTATGTGATGACCATGCAAAAGCTCTATCGCAGCGGGGATGAGAAAGCGCTGATGGCGTATCTGACCTCGATGATGTTTCAGGAAGAGAAGTACCGTGCACTCGAAGAACGTTTCATGCAGCTGATCCTCTACGACCGCAATGCACATATGGCACAGCGCATCCTGCAAAAGGTGAAGGAAAATCCTCAGAAGATCTATCTGTTTGCCTTCGGGGTGATGCACTTTCTGGATAGGGGTAGTGTGACCGAACTGCTTGAAAAAGAGGGGTTTGAAGCAGTGCGTGTCAGCCCGCCAAAGGAGGAGAAATGAACTTTCGGGAACTCGACCGTTATTTGCGCTCCAAACCCAATGTGACCTATGACTATCCGTTTGACGAGAAGGTCCGTGTCTACAGGATAGGGGAGAAGATGTTCGCCCTGACTGCCGATGTATCGCCTTTGGAGATCAATCTCAAGTGCGACCCCCTCTATGCCCTGGAGCTGCGCAGCCTCTATAAGGGAATCAGGGCAGGGTACCATATGAATAAGAAGCACTGGAATACCGTAACATTGAGCGATTCGGATGTGGATGATGAGACCGTCCGTGAGCTGATCGACCACTCTTTTGAACTGGTATTTTCGAAACTGCCCAAAAAGGTGCAGCGAAGTTTGCAGTGATGCAACAATTTTCTTAGCTCTTTTTGCTATACTCCACCCAATGAACAGTGAACTATTGCAAAAGATACGAAGCCATCATCATACGACTGAAGGACGGGAAAAACTCTTTTACGAGTTAGCCGATATAGAATCTGACATCTGGGCGGAGATCGAGTCCAGGAAGATCACCAACTGGGCAACACACTTCAGCCAAATCGCCGCAAAGGCGCAGAAAAATACCGTCATCATGGAAGTGGAGAGAGCGGCATCATACAGCTACAAAGAGCTCGAAGAGGCGTCTGAAAAGATCAAAAACTTTATCCTTGCCACAACCGATGACCACCATATCGGCCTGCACTACCCCAACAGCTTTGCCTTTATGGCGGCACTGATCGGCATCAACAAGGCGGGGCGTATCGCGATACTTTTCAATCACCGCGAACCTCAGGAGCGGCTGGCCGGGCTGGCAGAGACCACCTCAGTGAAGAGAGTATTGGGTGATCCCATCGGGGAGTTGGAGTATCATGCGATCGAGAAGATCATAGAAAGTGAGCAGAAGGATGGTACAAAGTACGGAGTTCACGAAACGACACTGGAGGATCCTGCTTTTGTCATCTTTACCAGCGGTACCAGCGGTCCAAGCAAACCCGCACTCTTTTCCCACCGCCGTATGATCGGAGCGGGGGTAGCATGGGGACTGCGTACGGGGATGGAGAGCAGCGACAACTGCTATATCTCTCTGCCGCTCTATCACGGTAACGGACTGGCCGTTGCCTTCTCGGCAGTCATCTTCAGCGGAGCGACGGCAGTGCTTCGTCCGAAGTTTTCGGTGACGCACTTCTGGGAGGATATCAACGGCTACGGGTGTAGCCACATGGTCTATATCGGGGAGCTCTGGCGCTATCTGGTCAGCGCGGACAAAGGCGGAGAAAACCCGAACCGTTCACTCAAAGTGATCTTCGGAAATGGCCTGAACAAAAGTCTTTGGGAGGAAGTCATCCAACGTTACGGTATCGCACATGTGGTAGAACATTTCGGTGCGACGGAGATGCCTGCGGGGGCACTGACCAACTGGTTCGATATCCCGGGCTACTGCGGTTACCTCCCGCCCGATGATCCCAAAGCACAGGAGATGGTGCTGGTCGATGAAGCGATGCATCCAGATAGAGAAAGGGGTGAAGCGCTCTTTGTTGTACCCAGCGGGAAGTATCGCGGCTATATGGATGAGCGTCTGGATGAGAAGAAGCTGGTGCGTAACCTTTTTAAAGAGGGGGATCTCTGGTGGCGTTCGGGCGACCTGCTGGAACGCAATGCGCAGGGCTTCTTTACCTTTGTCGAACGGTTGGGGGATACCTACCGTTTCAAGGGAGAGAATGTCGCCTGTGTGGATGTGGAAGAGGCGATACGCAGTGCAGGTAGGTTTGATGAGGTGGTGGTGTACGGTATCGCTTTGCCATCTATCGAGGGCAAGATCGGGATGGCTTCGATGGTCAGCAGCGAACCATTCGGAGCAGAAGATGCAAATACATTATATGAGAAGCTCAAAGAGAAGGTTGCACCCTACGCACTTCCTTATCTCCTCAGGGTACAGAGAGAGAAGCACCGTACCACCTCGACCCTGAAGATACAGAAGGCACACCTGGCAAAAGAGGGGATAGAGCGATTTCAGGAGACGCCGCACTATATCCTGCTGGATGATGGTTACCACCCTTTGGATGAGCACAACTATCAGGGTATAATGGAAGGCAGGATAGTGTTGGGTACAAAGGGGACAAAATGAGAATGGTCGCAACACGGCTGCATACCACCAATGACAATGCCAGGATCAATGTCGATCATGTCAGGGCGTGGTGCGAGCATGTACTGAACTACTGCGATCTGCTGATCGTGGTGGTTGACAGGCACTATTTTGAAGCGACCAAGGATATACTCTACGGGTTCGGCGAGAAGATCAAGCTCTTTTATATCGATCCATGGATCAGCTACACGCAGCCACTCAATATGATGGTCGAAAAAGCACTTTCACTGGGGGCGAAGGAGCTGCTTTTTCAAAGTATCGAGGTGACGATCTCACTGGAGGATATGGAACGCCTGGAGAAACATCTGGACGGCAATACGCTGGTGGTGGGAGCAAGGCTCTGTGAAGGGCACGGCGATGAGGGGGAGACCTGCAAGCTCGATGGGTGGACAACGCCGTGGAATACCCTGGCGATCTGGAATCTGAAGAAGCTTTCACTGACAGGTTTCCTCTCTGTCTCAAGCGGCAACTATGAGAATGTCCCCGGCGGTGTAGAGGAGGTGGTGACGATCTCCCTTTTGCAGCGTCTCAAACCCTACAGCATGAACGCGAAGGTGATACACCTGGATTCTGTAGAGTGGGATACGGAGTGGAGTTCGGAGGAGCGGCAGGCGTACCATGAAATGAAAATGGCCTCCAAGGATGAGCGTGCGAAGATCCAGCTGGCAGCCCTTGGGGTGGAAGCGGGAGATGTGATATTTGTAAAGGATAACAATGATTGATGTACTGGTTGTGGGTATCGGCGAATATGTGACCGGACTTTCGGGCGAGGGGGTTGCCAAATCGGATAAGAGCTTTGGGGTGATCGCACTGAGCCTTTTTGATATGAGGGATCGGGGGATGGTCGGAGAGATCCATCTGGCCGGGAGAGATGCCAAGCGTTTTGAGCTGATACGGGAGCATTTTGAGACCAACCTGAAAAGCGCCTATCCTGCGCTTGACACCTCTTTTGAAGCGCATCCCAAGGAGGGATTCAGTGATGAAGCGTACCGGGAGGCGCTGGGGAAGATGCCGGAGGGCTCGTGCGTGATGGTCTTCACCCCCGATGATACCCATTTCAAGATCGCCAAAGAGGCGTTGGAAGCGGGGATGCATGTGCTGGTAGCCAAGCCGTTGGTCAAAACGACAGAGGAGCATATGGCGCTTCAGAGACTGGCAAAAGAGAAAGGGCTTCTGCTGATGCTGGAGGTGCATAAGCGTTTTGATCCGATCTATGCGGATGCGGTCGATCAGATACGTACTTTCGGGGACTTTTCACTCATGCACAGCTATATGAGCCAGCCAAAGACGCAGCTGGATACTTTTGCGGGCTGGGCGGGGATCAGTTCGGACATCAGCTACTACCTCAATGCCCATCACATCGACCTGCTCTGCTGGGCGGTGCAGGATTTTGCCAGGCCGGTCTCGGTCGTGGCGACGGCTTCTACAGGCGTGGCGGACAGAAAACTGGGCCGTGAAGTGGAAGATACGATCACGCTCACGGTACAGTGGAAGAACCTGCACAGCGGTGCACTCGGTACCAGTGTCCATACCGCCTCATGGATCGCTCCCCCTTCGGATGTGCACTCCCAGCAGAGGTTTTTCTATATGGGGCACAGGGGCGAGGTGACCATCGACCAGGCGCACAGAGGATACGGGATATCCACCGATGAACAGGGATACAAGAGTGCCAATCCCCTTTTTATGAAATACACCCCAAGGGACGGCAGATTCGCCGGGCAGCAGGGGTACGGATACCGGAGTATCGAAACTTTTGTACGCTCATCGGATGAGCTTGCCCGGACACCTGAAAAACTGGCCGCTTTCAATCAGGAACTTCCTACGATCGAAAATACCCTGAATGTCACAAGGATACTCGAAGCCGGGCGTAGAAGCCTGTATGAGGGGAGGGTGATAGTCTTGTTGGGAGAAAGTAAAATGGCATGACCTGCAGAAAGATAATGGGATTTATACCGTTTAGAGACCGGAGCCTGACAATCTCTCAACTAGCCATCCGCTTCGAGGGACGGCTTGATGATGCTTTAGTGTTATGATGCAATTTTAGGATTACCCGATGTTGGCGCAGAATATTGAACAGTCCCAAAGGCATAGCTAGCTTTGGAATCTTATCTTCTCGACAAGATCCATAAAAAACTCTTTACTCCATATATCCAACACTCTTCGATCAGAGATGAACACCTCCACATCTCTTTTGGCAGCATTGATATCCAGATCTTCGATACGTTTTTTCAATATATCCTGTATATATGCCTGATCGATCGATTCAGGTAAAACGAGTTGCTGTTTCTTCTGCCAGTCACAGCTTTGTCTTAGTCTGGCAGTAAGATGTTTGAGGTCGAGTTCATACCCATGGGAGATATACCATATCAGGTCATACCAGTCTCTTCCCTTTGGTCTGCTAACCCAGCTTCTGCAAAGAATAGCATGCATTTTACCTGCAAAGAGTGAAGGGAGGGTCATCGAATGGACAATAAACGGTGATGGAGTCAAAAGGGTTTTCTTCTCACTGTTAAAATCAAGCGGAGGATGGGTATCCACTTCCAGTTTTATCTTGACGAGCTTACCCTGTCCAAACTTCTGGATGATATCTTGCGGGGCTTCGATGT
>JAQVHV010000012.1:4974-32450 GCA_028696055.1 Sulfurovum sp. | reverse complement strand
TCTTCTATCGTCTCCACCGCTTTATAGACCGGGTGCTCATTGAGCTCTGACTTCAGTGTATCAATAATATCATTTTGTATCGTTTGTACCATGAATTTATATTCCTTGCTGTTATGAAAATGATTGTTAGGAATTATAGTGGAGTTTCTTTAATGGCGAGGATACTATGTCAGACTTAGAAATGGAATTTCATCCCTCATTGCACACTCTCCTAAGTATGAATAAGATGATAATCCACTCTAAACCAATCCAAATACTCTATGACCTTTGACATAATATACATCCGTCATAGATAAATCGTTCCAACCTAATTCATTTAATACAAGGCGTTCAAGTAAAATTTGCCATTTTTGAACATAAAAAAACTGATTACGTGATGAAACATCATCCCCATGTGTAAGATCATTTCGAATATCTATCAATTTTTTTATATCTGGAAGATCAAAAGTCACTATACCTATTTCTTCTATAAGATTTTTTTTATAGTTATCATTTTTCTTTTGAAATTTCTTCTTTAATATAATTTCAAGTGCTGTATTCAAAACAATAATTTTTGCATCAGTTGGATAGTTTCTTGAACGATTTATACAAGTTAATATTTTATTGAAATAAAGTATATTTTCTTTAGAAATGTTTTGTAGAGAATTAAATAAAAAATCATAAAAAACTTCATATGAAATCAACCTATAAACTTTTTCATCATTATAAAATAGTTTCCTACAATTATAATATTCAACTAAGCTTTCTTCACCACACATAAATGATGACCAAGTTAATCTGCGTCTTTCAGCAAACGAAGTTAAATTAAGTATTAAACTAATTACCGGTTCTAGTTCTTTTTTAAAAGTATAATATGTATTAACATATTCTACTGTTTCGACATGTAAAATATTTTTTTCTATTATATTATCAGTTCTGATTGATCTAATCCCTAAATGCTCTAGTCCACTTAAATCAATTTTTGATTGTAACAATTCACTATCTGAAATTTTAAAGGTAAATTTTTTAGATTGTTGTTTATGAAATAAAGGATATTCAACTATGAATCTTGGATGATGTAGCTTTAAATATCCTTTTCCTGTACCTGTAACATCAAAATCACCATCAGTCAATCTCAAATTTTTTAATATCAGCAATGTTTTATCAGAAAAAGAACTAACTTTTAAACTAATTCGGCTTAAAGTTGTCAAGGCTTTATATACTCTATATTCATCTAATAGTAAATATACATAAGGCTGATGATTGGGGTTTGTAGGCAACCATATTAATGCTTTACTTTTAAAATCTTTTATCTCGTTCACACCATAAAAGATATTTGCATCTACTACCAAATAATCTTCTAAAGCATGTTCAAGGTCTATATTATATTCTAACAACTATTTTTACACCGAATAATAGGTCGCTTCTTTATGATGCACGATCAGTGCCGTCGTACTCTGCTCAGGTACGATCTGGAAGGTCTCGCTGAGCTCGATCCCGTACTCTTCGGGCTTGAGCAGGTCAAAGAGCTGGCGGCTCTGCTCAAGGTCGGGACAGGCCGGATAACCGAATGAATAACGCGCCCCCTGATAGCGGTTCATACGCACATCCCTCAGTGTCGCACCCTCATCTTCCCTGAGGATATCCAGGTCCATACGTATCTGCTTGTGTACCACCTCTGCCAGGGCTTCGGCAAGTTCAACAGAGAGCCCGTGCACAAGGTTGTACTCCAAATACTTCCCTGCATCATAGAGCTCTTTTTCATAGGCACTGAACTTCGCTCCCGCACTCACACAGCTCAGCGCGATCACATCGTGTCTCTCATGCGCAAAAAAGTCACTGAGCGCACGGTGCGGTTTTCGACCCTGTCTTGGGAAACTGAACTGGGTTACAGCTCTCCCTACTACTTCATGCAGCGGCTCTCGATTGGCATTGGCATCGACATTCCATCCCTCACTCTCATCAAAGATCAGCAATTCCCGGTCGTTGCTTCTACATGGGTAGTAGCCGTAGATGATCGTCGGATCAAAGAGATCTTTCTCTCTGAACTCGCGCTTCAAACGCTCGAAAGCCGGGATGACGGTTTCATCCAGCAGCTTCTGGTACGCCTCTTTGGTCATCCCTTTTGACTTATATCCCCAGTGCATCTTGAAAACAGAACGGGTATTGACCCACTCATAGACCATATCGATATCCAGATTCTCTTTGGTCAGTACACGTCTTCCCCAGAACGGCGGTGTCGGTATCTCTACTCGCTCGGGCATTTTGATCTCTTCGAACGGCGGGATCACCACCTCTTTTTTGACCTTCTCTTCACGCGCAACCATATCGCCTGCAAGCCTTGTATCGAGTCCGACACTCGGGTTTTCATTGTACTTCTCGATACGGCTCATTGCCACCACGCCGTCAAAGGCATCGCGACAGTAGAAGATCGGCCCCTTGTAGACAGGTCGGCAGAAATCATCCACGAAACCACGTGTCAATGCAGCACCCCCGAGCAGTACAGGGATATCGATCCCCTGTTCAGCCATGATTTCAAGGTTCTCCTTCATCACACCGGTTGACTTCACCAGTAGTCCGCTCATGCCGATCGCCTGAACCTTGTGCTCTTTCATCACATCAAGATACTCCTGAAGCTCCGTTTTGATACCGACATTGATCACCTTGAAACCATTGTTCGACAAAATGATATCCACCAGGTTCTTACCCACGTCATGCACATCACCCTTGACCGTACCGATCACCAGCGTGGTGTCGGTCTCTTTCTCCTGTTTGGTCAGATAGGGGTTGAGATAATCTACGGTTGTTTTCATCGTCTCCGCTGATTGAAGTACGAAGGGCAGCTGCATCTGCCCGCTACCAAAGAGCTCACCTACGACCTTCATCGCATCGATCAATATCTCGTTGACGATCGTGTCGGGATGTATCTCATGGCGCGCCTCTTCGACCAGCGGTATCATGCGCTCTTTGTCGCCTTCCATCAACAGATGCGCGATCTTCTCTACAGAGCTCATCGCCTCATAGGCTTCATCGTTGCTGTCTGCATCGACACTCTTGTCAGAAAAATGCTCGATAAACTTGAAGAGCGAGTTGTCATCCGGGCGGAAGAGAAGCTCTTCACACACATCCTTGTCTTCTTCGCTCATCTTTGCCAACGGTACGATATGCTTCACATTGATGATCACGGAAGTCATCCCCGCCTGGATACAGTGGTGAAGGAAGACAGAGTTGAGGAAGACACGTGCATTGGCATTCAGACCGAATGAAATATTCGATAGCCCCAGTGTAGAGCCTACTTCTGGATGTCTTTTATGCAGTTCGCGGATCGCCTCAAGTGTCTGTATCGCCGCATCACGGTACTCAAGGTCACCCGACCCGACCGTAAAGGTCAGCATATCAAAGATCAGATTGCTTGGATTGATACCGTGGCGGTTGACACAAAGGTCATAGAGTCTTTCAGCGATACGGAGTTTCTCCTCCGTTGTCTTTGCCATCCCTTTCTCGTCGATCGTCAGACAGACCAAAGCAGCGCCGTATTTCTTTGCAAGGCGGCAGATCGCATCCAGTTTCTTTTCACCGTCTTCCAGGTTGACCGAGTTGATGATCGGCTTACCTCCGATACACTTAAGCCCCTCCTCCATCGTCTTCACTTTCGTGGCATCCAACATCAGCGGGATCGGTATCTTCTGGTTATAGAGCTTCATCACTTCAGCCATATCTGCCGCACCGTCACGCCCCGCAAACTCGACATTCACATCCAGACAGTGTGCCCCGTCGCGCACCTGTGCCTGTCCTACCGTCAGTGTACCTTCGTAGTCACCTGCAATGATCAGCTCCCTGAAGGCTTTCGACCCCGTAGCATTGCTTCTTTCTCCGATCAGCAATGGTGCCGGCTCCTGGAAGAGTTCTGTGGTATTAAAGAGTGAAGCAATGGATGGCCTGATAGATCCGCTCGAGGCTTTTGGGGCTATCCCCTGCACTGCTTTTTTCAGTGCCTGGATATGCTGCGGTGTCGTACCGCAGCATCCGCCCAGGAAGCTCACCCCGTCAAATTCGGTGAACTCCAGCTGCTTCTGGGTGAACTCATCTGGCCCCATCGGATAGTAGGTATACCCTCCTCTGTTCTGAGGCAAGCCGGCATTGGAGTGCACCGATATAGGAAAACTACAGAGTTCGCTGAGAGTTTTAAGGTGTTTTTTCACCTGGTCCGGGCCCGTACCGCAGTTAAACCCGAGGGAGAGAATATCAAAAGGCTCAAGGATCGTCACGATCGTCGTCGCATCCGTACCGATCAGCATTGTACCGCTCAGCTCGATCGTCACGGAGACCATGATCGGGAGTCTGGCGCCTCTCTCTTCATTGGCAGCCTCACACCCGTGAAGTGCTGCCTTGATCTGGAGGGGATCTTGGCAGGTTTCCAGAAGGAATACATCGCATCCCCCGTCTATCAACCCCAGTGCGACCTCTCTGTATCCCGCAACCATCTCGTCATAGTGGATATGTCCAAGAGAAGGAAGTTTTGTCCCCGGGCCGATAGAACCGAGCACAAATCTCGGCTGGGCTTCCGTGCTGTACTCCTCGCAGATCTCTTTGACAAGTGCCGCACCTTTTTTTGATAGCTCATAGGCACGCTCTCCCATCCCATACTCATCCAGCACCCATGGCATCGTACCGAAGGTATTGGTCTTGATCATATCCGCACCGGCCATCGCATAGCGCTTATGGATACGCTTGATAAGATCAGGGGCCGTATCGATCAGGAGCTCGTTACACCCCTCCTGCAGACTACCTTTGTCATCGATCCAGGCTTCATCGGGGATGTCAAGATCCTGTATCTGTGTCCCCATCGCACCATCGATGATCAAAATGCGTTCATTCAAAATTGATTTTATCGTTTCAACTGTAGACAAAAAACTTTCCTTCTGAGTCGCTGTAATAATAGCTTCTAGAGATTATTGCGTATTGTAGCAAAGGTTGTAAAAAAATCCTCTGATTTCACACACGCATAAGTATAAGATGGTATCATTTAAATATTAAATTTTAAAATATGAAGTTATGAAAAAGGCGGGAGATACTGCGTTATAGAGAGAAATTAGATTGACACAGTGCCGTAGATATCTCACTGCGATATTACTTTCTATTCGCAATCTCCTGTTACAGTGACCATTCATCAGGAGCTTATCACATGGGTCAAACGATCAAAAATATAAAAACTGGTAAAGAGATCACCAAACCTGATCCTATAGACGAAGAGGTACCGTTTGACGGGGGTGTCATGATCACAGAGACAGACCCTGCCGGGATCATCACCTATGCAAACCGCAAGTTCAGGGAGTTGACAGGCTATACAAAAGAGGAACTCATCGGTTCCCCGCACAATATCAACAGACACCCGGATATGCCTAAAGCTGCATTCAAAGGAATGTGGGAGACGATCAAACAGGGTAACTACTGGGAAGGTTTTGTCAAAAATATGACAAGTGAAGGGAAGTACTACCTTGTTGTGGTATGGATCAAGCCAAAATTTGACGAGGATGGCAATATCATCGGATATATTGCAGGGAGAAAGGTACCAGATCCGGACTTGATGCAAAGAGCACTGGATCAATACAAAGTGATGAAACACGATGAGTAGGAAATGAATGGCTCAGAGCCATTCATAGATAAAAATTTAGAGAGACTCTTTCGCTTTTTGAAGTGCAGCGATCACTGCATCGATATTCTCTTTGGGAAGATGTACTTTCCAGTCCGGTTCTTCCGCATTAGCCTGAAGCGATATCCCGATACTTGCTACACTATCGCTCCCTTCCCCATAGGGTTCCTCGACCACACTCACTGTGATTTTTCCGTTCTTTGTCCCGCCCAGACTCATCTCTTCTACCATTGTCACTTTTCCGCTCATGGAATTCTCCTTTTTTTCATCAGTCAAACAATTATATCAACTTTTTCTTTTTAAAAGTCCGGAGATTTTTGCCTGCATTTTCAGCCAGAGTTTATGGTCGATCGCAGGGAACCCGGCATAGGTATTACGCCCCTCAAGCGACTTTGTCACACCGCTTTTCCCTGCAATAGTACTGAAGTCGCCGATATGCAGGTGTCCTGCCGATGCGCTCTGCCCGCCCATGACCACATTACGCCCTGTTGTGGTAGAACCTGCCAACCCCACTTGTGAAGCAAGCAGTGAATATTCACCGACTTCACAGTTGTGTGCGATCTGGATGAGATTGTCCAGTTTTGTCCCTTTCCTTATCATGGTAGAACCGAACACTGCTCTGTCTATGGCACAGTTTGCCCCTATCTCTACCTCATCCTCTATGATCACATTCCCGTTTTGATAGATCTTGATATGCTCCCCCGTTCTAGTGTGGGCAAAACCGTAGCCATCGCTCCCTATTACCGTTCCGCTGTGGATGATACACCCATTTCCTATTTTTATAGAATGATAGAGTGTAACATTGGGGTGGATAAGGGTATTTGACCCGATCGTGACATGATCACCGATGTAGCATCCTGCCATAATCGTGACATTCTCACCAATGTTTACATCCTCTCCAAATCTCACACTGGCATCGATATCACACCCCTCTCCTACAGTCGGCACTTCGCACTTGGTTGTCATTTTATGCGCAAAAAACTTTGAGGCGAGTGCCAGCTTCAGGTAAGGTTCATCCGTGATCAGCGCGATCGTTGTTTCGGGCAGCAGCCCTGCATATTTTTTATCGATCAATACCGCGGCAGCCTTTGTTTGAGGAAGCTGCGAGGCATATTTTTTATCATTGAAGAAGCTGATCTGGGAAGGGGTGGCTTCACTCAAGGTATGAAGGCCTGTAATGTCGATATCTTTTCCGTAATATTCAACGCCTATCTTCTGAGAAATCTGGGAGAGTGTATGGGTCATCAGCGAATCCTTTCTGTTTAAATATTCTTCGTTTGTCCACTCTTTTTGAGAAGGGATGCATAGTTAAAATTTTAAAAGCAGGAACAAACAGGTTAAGTTTATATCAGTGAATAGGCACCCCAAGGGCGCTTCCACCCTTTGGTCAGGGCACGTTCCCAACGGGACGCTGGGAACAAGAGTGAAGCGCGTTAAGATAAAGTTACTTAACGCTCGATGGCTACCACGCCGCCGCGAACCACCTCGATCGGATTATAGCGATCTGTCGCCTCGATAAAATGCCTGATACGGCACGGCTCATCCGCTACCATAGCGATCACCATTTCCGTTCCTACGTTAACGATACCTCCGTTATACACTTCACAGAGCGCAGAGATGTCACTCAGGTTCTCTGCAATCGGGAACTTGACCAGCACCATCTCTTTCTCCACCATCTCTTCGTGTTCGATCACCTTGTAGACAGGGATCAGCTTGTGCAGCTGTTTTGTGATCTGTTCCATCACCCGCGGACTTCCCTGCGTCTCGATCGTGATATGTGACATATCACTGTTTGGTATCGGAGCGACTGTCAGCGAAGCGATATTGTATCCGCGTGCAGCAAAGAGTGAAGTGACACGTGCAAGTACCGAACTTTCGTTCATGACGATAACTGAGATAACACGTCTTTCATTTTCCAAACTCATTACTTCTCTCCTTTATCGTTTTCGCTCTTCTGCGGCAGCATCATATTGAATAGAGCCCCGCCTGCCGGTACCATAGGAAGTACGTTCTCAAAACGGCTGATCGCAACGTTCATAAAACATACCTGGTCTTTTTCGATCGCATCTTTCAGTGCCGCATCGAACTCCGCTTTGGTCGTCACGTCATAGCCGATACCGCCGCATGCTTCAGCCAGTTTCTTGAAGTTCGGCTGGAAAGTGAGGTCGGTTTCGGAGAAGCGTTTCTCATAGAAGAAACTCTGCCACTGGCGTACCATCCCCAGGAACTGGTTGTTCAGGATGACATTGATAACAGGTGTCTTATACTCGGCTGCAGTCACCAGCTCCTGCATATTCATCAGGATCGATCCGTCACCTGTAATGTTGATAACAGTCTTTTCAGGACAAGCCACCTTCGCGCCGATCGCTGCGGGAAAACCAAATCCCATCGTTCCCAAACCACCGGAGTTGATCCATTGGCGCGGCCTGTCGAACGGATAGTGCTGCGCAGCCCACATCTGGTGCTGGCCGACATCGGAGGTAATGATCGCCTGCTCACCGACGAGTTCACCGATCCGCTCGATCACCCACTGCGGCTTGATCTCCTTGTCGCTGTCCACAAAAGATTGCGGATGGAGCTCATCATAACGTCTGAGTATCTCTCTCCATGCCTGGTAGCGGTCCGTATTGACATCCTCAAGCAACGGGATCAAATCCTCCAGTACCTGTTTGATATCTCCGACGATCGGATAATCGACATCTACCAGTTTTGCGATATTCGCTGGGTCGATATCGACATGGATGATATCCGCATATTTCGCAAACTCTGAGAGTTTACCTGTAACTCTGTCATCAAATCTCGCCCCCAGAGAGATCACCAGATCGGTCTCACTCATCGCCATATTGGAAGCATAGTTCCCATGCATCCCGAGCATCCCGAGAAGCAGCGGGTTGCCTGCCCCCATCACACCTCTTGACATCAATGTCTCAACTACAGGGATCTGCGTCTTCTCTGCCAACTCCCTGACCATCATATAGGCATCAGAAAGCACTGCTCCTCCACCGACATAAAGCAATGGCTTTTTCGACTTTTTGATCGCCTCGGCAGCTTTTTCGATCTGGCGTCTGTTTCCTCTGTATGTAGGTTTATAGGTAGGGATGTTGACTTCCGCAGGATAGACGAATTCGCCGATATCCACTGTAATGTCTTTGGGGATATCCACGAGGATCGGTCCCGGCCTTCCCGTTCTGGCGAGGTAGAATGCCTCTTTCAGAATACGCGGAAGTTCTTCAAGCGTGCGTACCAGGAAGTTGTGTTTTGTACACGGCCGTGAGATACCTACAGCATCGATCTCCTGAAATCCGTCCGTACCGATCAGAGAGAGTGGCACCTGTCCTGAGATAACGACCATGGGAATTGAGTCCATATATGCGGTTGCCAGTCCTGTCACCGCATTGGTAAATCCCGGTCCGCTGGTTACCATCGCAACACCGACTTCACCCGTTGCTCTGGCATATCCGTCTGCCGCGTGTACCGCTGCCTGCTCGTGACGGGTCAGAATATGTTCGAACCCGTTTTGCTTGTATATCTCATCATACACGTGCATGATCGCGCCACCCGGGTAACCGAAAACGGTCTTTGTACCCTCAGCGATGATCGCCTCACACACCATCTGTGCACCACTCATCTGCATGATTACACACTCCATTTTTTAAATTTCCTCCGATTATAGCAAAAAAGAGGTTTGAACAAGCTAGTTATAGCAAAACAGGATAAAAAATGTCTTAATTGGAATCTTACTTAGAGACGACAACTCTATTGGAAAGCGTATCGAAATCTTATGTGATATATCAACACTTCGAGGGAATAAAGAGAGAATACCTCTCCCTCTCCACGGAGAGGAAGAAGTGATTAGAATTTCGCCTGGATACCCGCATAGGTCATACGGCCTCTGAGCGGTCCCCAGATGTGTCCGACATCATACTCGCCTGCGTCATCGTACAGGAGCGGAGACTCTTTGTCCGTCTGGACATAGTCAAAGAGGTTTTTCACACCGATATAGAGTGTGAAATTTTCTGTGATCTCCTTCGAAAGTTTCGCATCAACCACTGCGAATGAAGGTGATCTTGTGCTCTTTGGACTGCTTAATGCCTCATCGTTGTATCTGTTGCCATATCCGTAAGGGGCAAGGTCCCTCGAAGCGGTCCATGTGGTCTGGATATACCCATCCCAGCCGTTGTGCTCATAATCCAATGCAATACGCGCCTGCGTCTCGACTGGTGCGATAAAGAGCAATGCTTTATACTCCTCGTCATAGCGGTAGTATTCGATACCTGTCGTGATATTGAATGCCGGAGTCAACTGATAGCTTGCTGTCAGATCGGCATTCATGACTGCCGTTCTCTCATGATAATTGAACAACGTCGGTCTGCCGCCTGCATCCTCGCCGATATATGCCAGGTTTTTCACATCGGTATAGGAGAAACTCCCTGTTGCACTCATCTTGTCACTCTCATAGGAGAGCGCATAGGTGAAGTTGTTGGATCTCTCTATCTCATCAACCGCCATACCAAATCCCTCTGAACCTATAATCCCGTGCTCTGACTCAAAAAATGTCAGTGGAGAACGGTACCCCTGCCCTGCTGAAAATCTTGAAACAAAATTCTCATCATGGTTGTATCTAAAATGCATTCTTGGCACCACTATCAATTTGTCTATCTCATTTTTTTTCAGCAGCTGGCCCGTAAAATCGGTGGTGATCTTTGATCCTCTGAGCGCAAGATTCAACTCGGCTTTTTCACCTATCATCCATGTGTCCTGCAGATAAAGCCCATAGGAACGGTACTTGAAGTCATCTTCGCCGTTTGATCCCGCACTGGGGGCAAACTTCGTCGATGTCCCGTCCATATCTTCTGCCTTGATGTCCACCCCATAGGTCAGGAGATGATTCTCGTTTAAAAATTGGGAAACCTTGAAGTCCGCAAAATAGGTCTTGTCTTTGTTGTCATAGTCCGTTCCTTCATACATCGAAGTCTGCTTGGCATTGGCGTAGGCCAAAGTCGTCTCAAGCGTAAGCGTATCTCCTCTATGCAACCATTTTGCAAGCACCTCATCACGTGTCGTATTAACGCTCTCGAGCGTTCCCATAGGATCACCTGTATAGCGGTTGTTTACATCTCCGCCCTCGAAAGAAGGTTCTGCACTGCCGGTAGCCCCCCACTGCGCATAGGCAAGCGATTCGCTGACCATCGGTCCGCCAAATACATCAGATTCCGAATGTGAAACCCTTACATCGATCATATCTTTCTCCGTCAGCTCACGGGATACTTTGATCGAGAAGAGTTTGTTTTCGAGTTTCGGAGCTTCATTGACACCATTATGATCATTGTCTACCTGGTCATAGTTGCTATAGTTACCCGAAAGGACCACACCGGTTTTTTTATCATCGCTCACCCCTTCTGCGACAAAACTCCCCAGTTTGTACCCCTGCTCGCCGAGAGCAAAATCAAATTCCGAACGGTTCTCTTTTGCGCTTCTTGAGACGATATTGATGGTCCCCCCTATCGCTTCGGGAGAAGTTAGACTCGCGCCGCTGCCTCTGGCAATCTCAATGCTATCCACATCCGCTACCCCCAATGCATCCATCCCGTAATAACTTGACACTGTAGAGTGGAACGGAATTCCGTCGGACAATACTGTCGTATGCTCCCCTTTCATCCCGTTCAGCATCACCCTTTTGATACCGCACATGGAACAGTTGGTCGTCACATCCACCCCTGCGCTGTCCTCTATCGCTTCAACTAATGAGGTGGCCTGTTTCTGATCCATCTGTTTTTTATCGATCACCTCTGTTTTTTCTATCGTATCTTTCAGCTTGCCCGCTTTTTGCAGACTCTCTTTTACCCCGGTAATGCTGATCGCCTCCAGTACCTCAGTGGCCTGTAAAGCTGTAACAAGACATACTGAAGCCGCTATCGATAATGACAATTTCATTGTTTCCCTTTGCATGATATGTGTTATTGAATGGAAATGATAACTATTATTATCTTTATAAACACTTAATAATGATTTTGGTTTTCATTTTGATGTATTTTTATTTTTTATCTTCGTCGAAAAGCTCTCTTTGCCCGAAGAGAGAAAGTAGAGGGAAGATCAATGCCATAGCATGATCCCGCAATATAGTAGAGGAGCAAGAAGTTTACTTGCCCGGCCGGGAAAAAAGATTTACTCTGGCAACATACCCCTACACCCCTCCAGAGCAACCCCTTCGCGTAGGCTGTCGTCTACGACAATACACCTGTCGCATTCGAGAATGCCAAAAAGCTGTTTGAAGATCAGGATACCTGCTGCAATGAGATCCGAGCGTCCCGTGCCGCATGTCTCCTCGCGTTTGTCAAATGGCATAGCCAAGAGTTTTTCCAGATAGAAATCAAGTTCATCCACTGTCAGTGTCACTCCGTTGATCTTTTTTGCATCGTAGGTGGCATAGGTCTGTCCCAGTTTCATTGCCGCTACACTGGTCGGGGTACCCGCAGTCGCAACCAGCGCATGGAGCTCTCCTTTTGTCGCAAATATCTCAGCGCAGAACTTCTCTATACTGAGCATAACATCCGGGAGTGCCTCTCGGATAGCCCCGAGTGTCTTATAGGCCTGTGCTATGGTCAAGATACCGACAGGAAAACTTCTGGCAATCACCTCATCTTCATAATGGAAGATCAGTTCTGTCGACCCCCCGCCTATATCCACTGCGACAAACTTCTGTGCGGCATAGTGAAGCTGTGAAAGTCTGTACTTCACCGCAAGAAGGGTCAACCTTGCCTCCTCCTCACCGCTGATCACGGTAAAATCGACACCCGTCTCCTTTTTGATCTTTTCAAGCACTTCCCGGGCATTTTCCGCTTTTCGTATCGCCTCGGTCGCAACCGCTTTGAGCGGGTGCTTCTCAAAGTCAAACTTCGTTTTGGCCTCCATGATCGCTGTCACCACTCTCTCTACCGCCGAATCATTCACTATCCCAGAGTCTGACAATCCGTCAGCAGTCTTGACGATCTTTTCATACTCGGCAATGAACTGTGATTTTTCGCAATCCAACTGGACGACCCTGAGAGTATTCGAACCCAAATCTATAGCGATCACATTATTCCTTTAAAAATAATCGTTTGACAATTCCTAATACTCTTCTTTGAAACTGAATCCGCCTTCAGTAAGTACCCTGCGTATCTGATCCTGGTGCTCTACCCCTTTTGTCTCAAGGTGTACAGAGACTGTCGCATCACCGAACTCCAGATCGATAGAAGTTCTGTCGTATCCTATCTGTACGATATTTGCACCGACCTTTGTCAGAAGTTCGGTAAAGTGCATCAGTGAACCCGGTTTGTCGACCATCAGTACCGAAAGCTTCATCTTCCGGCTACTCTTCACCAGACCTTTTTCGATAATCAGGGAGAGCATGGTCACATCGATATTTCCTCCGCTGAGCACAACCCCCACGTTGGCACCGGAAGGGAGATCGAGTTTACCATGCATCAGTGCAGCGATACCGACAGCACCTGCACCTTCAACCAGTACTTTCTGCTTTTCAAGCAGAAAAAGTATCGCTGCAGCGATCTCGTCCTCGCACACCGTCTCAAATCTGTCCACATATTTCAGGATATATGCAAGGGTCACGGGAGAGGTATCGCGTACTGCAATTCCATCCGCAATCGTACGCACACTGGCCGTATCGATCGCTCTTTTGGCATCATAGGATTTCTTCATCGCAGGTGCACCTTCAGCAGAGATGCCAATGATCCTGATATCCGGTTTGAGTGCTTTCGCTGCGGCAGCGATCCCGCTGATGAGCCCGCCCCCGCCGACCGGGACGACGATCGCATCCAGGTCTTGGATATCCTCCAGCATCTCCAGGGCAACCGTACCCTGGCCAGCCATCACCTCATCATCGGCGAAAGGATGCACAAAACACAAGCCTCTCTCTTCGGCATATGTTATGGCATGGGCATAGGCCTCGTCATAGTTTGTACCGTGCAAAATGACTGAAGCACCAAACTCCTTGACTCCCTGTATCTTGGTCAGGGGTGTCGACTCAGGCATCACTATCGTCGCAGCGATCCCGAAATGGTGTGCAGAGTAGGCGACCCCCTGTGCATGGTTCCCCGCGCTTGCAGCCACCACACCGGTAACCCCTCCGGACTCCATCAATGAGGCGATCTTATTGAATGCTCCTCTCAGTTTAAAGGCTCCGGTACGCTGGAGGTTCTCTTTTTTAAGGTACACATTAAACCCGCTCTTCTGGCTTAATATAGGCGCATGGCTGAAAGGGGTACGATGTACCACACCTGATACTCTTTTATAGGCTTTTTCTATCTCTTTTAAGTCTAACATTAACCTTCCTAAGTAATAATGCCCAAATTATATCTAATTCAATTAAGGAAGAAGTATGGAGTGTGAATTTCCGACAGTAAACAGTAATAAAGAGGAGATGAGGGAGATTTTTGATAGTGTTAAAACGATCGCGGTTCTGGGACTTTCACCTGATGAGAGCAAGGCAAGCAATATGGTGGCAAGATACCTCAAGGATGCCGGATACAAGATCGTCCCCGTCTATCCAAAAGAAGAAACGATCTTAGGCGAGAAGGTCTATCGTTCCCTGGCGGAAATACCGTTTGAGATCGATATGGTGGATATCTTCAGAAAACCTGCGGCATTTGATGCGATCGCGGATGCATGTATCGAACGCGGCGATGTCAAGGTTTTCTGGGGACAGCTTGGGCTGGTAAACAATACTGCTGCACAGAAAGCCAAAGATGCGGGGATAAAAGTCGTTCAGAACTACTGCTCAAAAGTCGAACACCAGAAACTTATGAAGTAGTCCTCCCTTCAAGAACCTTCCGGGAGAAGCTTTTTCAGAGACTTCTCCCGTACTTTTGTCTATACCCTTCCCTGAGTCTCTGTGCAAGCTGATAGACAGCCATGGCATAGTAGTCACTGTGATTATAGCGGGTGATCACATAAAAATTCTTCGTACCGTACCAAAGCTCATCGAACTTAAAACGTTGCAGTTTGACCAGATGCACCTTTCCTTTATAGCTGAACTTTGATCTGGGATAGATCTCTTTGAGTGATTTTCTATGATAGCGGTGCTTGAAGCCTGTTTTTTTACCATTGTAGCGTTTACCCGGATAAGAGACCCTCACTGCTACCGGTTTTCCCTTCTTCCATCCGTGACGTTTAAGATAATAGGCGATACTTCCGATCGCATCCTCATGCTGATGCATCCGTTTTTTTCCGTCACGGTTGAAATCCACCACAAAAGTCTTATAGTTGCTGGGTATGAACTGTCCCAGCCCGATGGCTCCGGCGTAAGAGCCTTTGACACCTTTGGGATTGACTTTTTCTCTTCGTGTCATCAGAAGGAACTCCAGAAGCTCGGATCGGTAAAACTTCTGCCTTCTATGCGGTTCAAAAGCCAGCGTGGTGAGCGTATCAAAGGTGGGATATTTCCCTGTATTGACACCGTAGTGGCTCTCGATACCGATGATCGCGGCGATAAATTCAGGCTCTACCCCAAACTCTCTGTAGGCTTTTTGCAAGGTTTTACGGTGCTGATGCATATACTGCACACCTTTTTGCACTTTGGACTCTTTAAGAAATATCTCTTCATACCTGTCCCATGATCCCTGTTTTTTAGCACTTCTTGCGGGTTTGACTTTTTCTCTGTAAGAGGGGACATAGATAGCCAATGCTTCTCTTTGAAAATCAACATCCCTGAAAAGACGATTGAGATAGGATCTCTTGAACCCATATTTTTTGACCATCCGGTCGATAAATACTTTCACTTCACGCTTCTGGGTATAGTCTTTTGTAAAACCCGGTGTGACAAGCAGAAAAAAAAGTAGTGAAAAAAGTGTGAATATACGCATGATCCGCCTTACCTGTTTTTGATAGATCCATCTTAACAGGCAAGCATCAACAAAGCGTAAACGGCTACTTTTTCTTCAGGAATACACCGCTCTCCACATGATCGGTGTGTGGAAACTGATCAAAGATTGCTGCCTCGATGACCTCATGTGTCTGTGTCAGCGTCTCAAGGTCTCGTGCAAGTGTCTCGGGGTTGCACGAGATATAGATGATATTTTCAATGCCGCTGATAAGCGCAATGGTCCCCTCATCCAGACCTGCCCTGGGCGGATCCACCAGTACGGTACTGAAATCATAGCTTTTAAGATCGATCCCCTGAAGCCGGTTAAACTCCCTTTTGCCCTGGAGTGCTTCGGTCATCTCCTCAGAAGCGAGTCTGGCAAATGTGATATTTTCGATATGGTTGAGTTCGCAGTTCTGCAGTGCTGCCTGGATCGAACGCTTGGATATCTCCGTTGCCAGTACCCTCTCAAAATAGTGAGAAAGCGGCAGGGTAAAATTCCCCAACCCGCAGTAGCTCTCCAGAAAATCTCCCTGCCCGACCTTCTTCGCCTGCCTGATCGCCCACTCGATCATCTTCACATTGACCGCAGGATTGGGCTGGGTAAATCCGCTCTCATACTGCACATAGCTAAAGGGCTTACCGTCTATCATCAACTGCTCCGTGACAAACTCTTCGCTGAGCACCACCTTCTGCTTGCGGCTGCGCCCCAGGATCCTGGCGTTCAGCTCCTGCTCCAGAATCCTCGCCTCCTCAGACCACGCTTCATCCAGCTTGCGGTGATAGAGCATCGTGATCAGGCACTCATCGGTGGTGGTTGCCAGGAACTCTACGGCGAAAAGGCGCTTTTTCAATACTTCCGAAGAGCTATTGATCTTCTCCAGCAATCTCCACATACGCTTTTCGATCGCTTCTATCACCTTGGGGCACTCCTCGATCGTCACCACGCCGTTTTTCTCGATATTCCCCATCGCATAGTCGCATCTCTCCCCCTCATGCCAGATACGGAACTCCGCCCTGGCGCGGTAATGTGAATCGGGAGAGTCAAAGACCTCCAATGCCCCACTGTAGAAAGGGGCCAAAAGTGTTGAGACCTTCTCTTGCTTATACTTCAACTGTTCTGCATAACTTTTATCATAAAGCCCGCACGAGCCGCACGTTCCAAAATGTTTACATGTCACTTCTCTGCCTTTAAATTAATTCGATATAATCACGATACTATAAAATTTCATGTAATTCTAGCAAAAAGGGGTAGAAGATGTCTATCAGTGTGGTCATATTAGCAGCAGGACAGGGTACAAGAATGAAATCTTTAACCCCCAAAGTCCTTCATACAATCTCGGGAAAACCGATGCTGTTTCATGCGATAGACGCTGCCCGGGAGATCTCCACAGATATCACTGTGGTGCTTTACCACCAGGCAAAGCGCATCCAAGAGGAGATAGAAGCGGTCTATCAGGGGATACAGTTTCATATCCAGGACGCAGAACGTTTTCCCGGCACAGGCGGAGCGATGAAAGGGGTAAAGACCCGACATGAGCGCACACTGATCCTCAACGGAGACATGCCGCTGGTGACAAAATCCTCGCTTGAAGCCCTGACTGCAGGCGACGCAGAGATCAATATGTCCGTCATCACACTGGAAAACCCCAGCGGATACGGCCGAGTGATCATCGAAGAGGGCAATGTCAAGGAGATCGTAGAGCAAAAAGACTGCACCGACGAACAGCTTCTGATACAAAATGTGAATGCGGGCGTCTATGCGGTCAACAGTGAGCTTCTGGATCGCTATATCCCGAAACTCAGCAACAACAATGCACAGGCGGAATACTATCTGACCGATATCATCAAAATGGCTGTCGAGGAAGAGCGGGCCGTACACCCTGTCTTCGTCGAAGAGGAGGAGTTCAAAGGGGTCAACTCCAAGCTTGATCTGGCACATGCCGAAGAGATCATGCAGACACGTATCCGCAACCACTGGATGAGAGAAGGGGTCATCATGCGGCTGCCTCAGACGATCTTTATCGATGCCCGTGCCACTTTCGAAGGTGAATGTATCCTGGAAAACGGCGTATCCATTCTTGGAGCCTCCCTGCTCAAAGAGGCGCATATCAAAGCACACTCCGTGGTCGAAGATTCAGTGGTGGAAGCCTCATCTGTGGGGCCGATGGGACGGGTAAGGCCTGATTCTCACCTCATCCACACCCATATTGGCAACTTCGTCGAAGTCAAAAAATCCACGCTCACCGGGGTCAAGGCCGGGCATCTTGCCTACCTCGGGGATGCAACGATCGACACGGGAACCAATATCGGTGCGGGAACGATCACCTGCAACTATGACGGCAAAAAGAAGTACCAGACGAAGATCGGCAAGAATGTCTTTATCGGCTCGGATACACAGCTGATCGCTCCGGTGACGATCGAGGACGATGTACTCATCGCGGCGGGAAGCACGATCACAAAAGATGTCGCCAAAGGGGAGCTTGCAATGTCTCGCACGCCGATGAAGACGATCAAAAACTTCTTTTACAAATTCTTTGGAGAAAAATAATGCAGCTCAAACTCAAAGGCAAAACGGTACTCTTGGGTGTCACTGGAAGCATCTCGGCATACAAAGCCTGCGATCTTGCCAGACTCTTTGTCAAAGCGGAGGCGGACGTCCATGTGGTGATGACCCCTGCAGCCGAACGTTTTGTCTCAGCGCTTACCTTTGAAGCACTGACACGCAACCCTGTACTGACAGAGAGCAGCGAAAGCTGGAGCAGCGAGCTCAACCATATCGAGATCGGGAAAAAGTGTGACGTGTTCGTGATCGCGCCCGCTACGGCAAACACGATCAACAAGCTGAGCAAAGGGATCGCGGACAACATCCTCACCCAAACCGCCCTCGCCTACAGCAGAGCGATCGTCGTAGCACCTGCGGCCAATACCAATATGCTCAGCAACCACTATACCACCGGTTCGATCAAAATGCTCAAACTCAACGACTATGGGATCGTAGAACCGCAGGAAAAACTGCTTGCCTGCGGTGATACCGGAAGCGGTGCCCTGGCAGAGCCCATGGAGATCTTCTATGCTGCGGCAAAAGCCCTTTTGAGAGAACCGTTCTGGGAAAATCGGCGTGTGGTAGTCACCGGCGGCGGTACACGTGAAAAGATCGATGAAGTGCGCTATATCAGCAACTTCTCTTCAGGAAAAATGGCACAGTCGGTTGCGCTAAGCCTCTATCTCAAAGGGGCGGATGTCTGCTATATCACCTCGACAGGGAACGAAGGATTGCCCAAGGATATCTATACGATCGATGTAGAGAGTACGGAGGAACTTCTTGACTATACACAGGATGCACTGCGTGTAGCCAAAAAAGGGAAAATGAGCAGAGCCAGCCTCAATACACCCGATGCGATAGAACTGATCCAGAAAAAGCCCTATCTTTTCATGGTGGCAGCAGTCTCGGACTACACACCAAAATACCCTCAGACCGGTAAGATGAAAAAATCGATGCTGGGAGAGGAGTGGAATCTCGAGCTCAAACAGACACCGGATATCCTCTCTTCTCTCAACAAGGATGGGGTGACGGTGGTCGGCTTTAAAGCAGAGATGGACAGCCAGAACGGTCTAACAAACGCACAGGCGCTGCTGGAACAAAAAGAGATCGATGCGGTCTGCTATAACCTGCTGAAAGATGCCGGCAGTTTCGGAACAACGGACAACGAGATCACCTTTATCTCCAGGGGAAAGACTCTCCCTTTGGGAAAAGCGGATAAACTGACACTTGCCCAAAAGATCCTGGAACAGGCAGAAGGCCTCACCGATGAATGAATTTCCTCTCAGACACCTCGCCATTATCATGGACGGCAACGGAAGATGGGCCAGGGAACGTGGCCTAAAACGTGTCAAAGGACACGAAAAAGGTGCGGAAATGATCCGCGGGATCACCACCTATTGCGCCTCGCACAAAAGCATCGAAACGGTGACCTTCTATGCCTTCAGTACAGAAAACTGGAAACGTCCCAAAATGGAAGTGGAATTTTTGATGAAACTGCTTGACAGGTACCTCAAAAACGAGCTGGAGACCTACCAGAAACACGGCGTGCGTTTTCAGGCGATCGGTAATCTCTCCGAGTTCTCTCCTGCGCTGCAGAAACGCATCAAAGAAACGGAAGAACTGACGCGAAATAATACCAGACTCACGCAGATCCTGGCACTCAACTATGGGGGGCGTTTGGAGATCGTCGATACCGTCAACAGGCTGATCAAAGCAGGCAAAACGGAGATCACGGAAGAGGATATCTCTTCTCATTTGCAGACACCTTACAGCGATATAGACTTTCTGATCCGCACAAGCGGTGAAGAGAGGATCTCCAATTTTCTTCTCTGGCAGATCAGTTATGCAGAACTCTACTTTACCCCTACTTTGTGGCCGGACTTCACTCCTGAAGAGCTGGATGCCATACTGAAAAATTATCAACAGCGTACCAGACGTTTCGGAGGTGTCTAAATGGAATGGGCTATTACGCTTTTCGTCTTTCTTTTCGGGATCATGATCGGTTCATTCCTGAATGTCGTGATCTATCGTATCCCCAAAGGCGAAAGTATTGCTTTTCCGGCATCCAAGTGCCAAAGCTGCGGCACACCGCTGAAGTGGTACCACAATATCCCCCTGCTCTCCTGGCTCGCATTGGGCGGAAAATGCGCCTTTTGCAGGGCAAAGATATCTGCACAGTACCCTGTCGTTGAACTGATGACCGGAGTCATCTTCCTTGCACTCTATTTTAAGCTTGGGCTCGTCTGGCACTTTCCTTTTGTTGCTGCTTCTTTTGCCGCTCTCTTTGCCCTGGTCGTGATAGATTTCGAATATATGGCCGTCCCTGACAATGTCAACTTTGCAGCACTTGCGTTCGCTTTGGTGCAGCCGGATTTTCTCAATGCGGCACTCTATGCAGCGGTCGCCGCAGGCGGACTCTATCTCATAGGCCTGCTCTCTTCCTTGTTGGCAAAACGCCAGGCAATGGGAGGTGCCGATGTCATCGTAGCGGGAACCATGGGTGCGCTGCTGGGTTTCACCGGTTTTTTTGTCGCGATCTTTCTTTCGGCGATCATGGCGATTGTCCCGGCACTTATCTGGAGAGAACGGGGCGTACCTTTTGTCCCTTTTCTTGCGCTCTCTACACTGATCGTCTATCTTTTCGATACACAGGCGAGCGACCTTCTGGAGCTGATCATCTATGGTTAATGTCAGAAGATATCTTTCATCCAATTTCACCAAATCGTTTTTGACGATATTTTTACCTATTTACTTTATTGTATCCCTGGTCTTTCTTATCCAGATCTCTTCTTTGACAGCGAAGATCAATCTTACCTTTTATGAGCTGCTCAAGCTCTATGTCCTTTCCCTTCCGGAGATCGTCTTCTATACTTTGCCTATCTCCTTTATCGCTGCACTCTCGAATATACTCGGAAGGCTTTCGCAGGACAATGAACTGATCGCACTTCATGCATTGGGGATCCGGGCCAGATCGATCATGAAGATCTTTTTTCTCCTGGCTCTTCTCTTCTCTCTGCTTCTGCTTGCGATCTCGTTTATCACTATGCCTCTGGGGGTACAGGCATACAATGCCTTTAAATCAGACAAAAGAGCTGAAGCAAGCTTCAATCTCATACCGGGAAAGATCGGTCAGAAGTTCGGGGACTTTTATATCTACATCAAGGAGAAAAATGACAACTCCTTTCACAATCTTGTGATCTACAACCAGACAAGCGAGGGGGAGGAACAGTTCTTCAGCTCCCAAAAAGGTGAACTGCTTCATGAAGAGGGTACTATGCTTCTCAAACTCTCCGATGGTTACGGATATACCTATACCCAGGAAAAGCTCCAGGAGGCGCAGTACAAGGAGCTGAAAGTCTATGATAAGAACAGAGACGAGAGTTTTGCATTTTACACCATCACCTCCTACTGGGCCCAGGCCCTCACCGACCCAAAAAGGATGCGCAAAGCACTCTTCAACCTTTTTATCAGTCTGATTCCTCTCCTTTCAGTCTATCTGATCGCTGCTTTTACCGTTATCAACCCCCGGTATCAAAAGAACCACACGATGCTCACCACCTTTGTAGTGATACTCCTACTCTACCTTATCGCTTCGGTGCTTCAGAAAAATGGCACGCTGCTTTTTTTAGTGGGTGCCAGTGCAGTCTTATGGGCTGTAGGCAGCTGGTTATTTAAAAAACGGGTTTCAAGGTATTTTTAGTGCGTGTTAAAGCAGTAATCACCTATGACGGCAGTGCCTTCTTCGGATTTCAGCGCCAACAAACCACCAAAGAGACTGTCACATCTGCCATAGAGCAAGCACTGAAATCTTTGAAGATCCACTCAGAGATTACCGGCTCAGGTCGTACCGACAGGGGGGTACATGCAACCGGTCAGATCATACACTTCGACCTTCCCCCCTACTGGAGCGATCTGGAGAGACTCAGACTCAATCTCAACCGTAAACTTGCATTCATCGAGATCAAGCACATTACAAAAGTCGAAGATAGTTTTCATGCACGGTTCAGTGCGAAAAAACGCCTCTACCGCTACGTCTTCAGGACACGTCCTCCTTCGGTTTTTGAAAGAAAATATATCTCCTGCTATGACGGGTTTGACAAAACAGTGCTGCAGGAAGCCTTGGACTGCTTCATCGGTGAACACGACTTCCGGTATTTCCACAAGACAGGGAGCGATACACACACGACCGTCCGCCGTATCTATCGTGCAAAATATAGAGAAAAGGACAACTGCCACTTCATCTACTTTGAGGCAAACGGTTTTTTACGCTCACAGGTAAGGATGATGATCGAGAGTGCCATGGCGTGCGCCAAAGGAACCATGCAGATATACGAGCTCAAAGAGCAATTGGCGGGAATAAAGAAGTATAACCACAGACTGGCCCCGCCTGAAGGACTCTACCTGGCCAAAGTGCTCTACTAAGCTCATTTGACTATAATAAGAGTATGAAAACGATACTTTTATTGCCAATGGTCACACTGTCGCTTGGTGCAGTAGAGCTGACTAAGGAACAAAACAGTGAGATGAGACAGCTTTATCTTCAGAATGCCTGCAATTCATGTCACGGAAACTATGGAGAAGGAATGGGAGCCTCACCCAGGCTGCAAGGGCTGAAAGAGGAGGTGCTATTCGATCGCCTCAAAGACCTTCAGCAGGGAAAGACCAGAACTGCCTTCGGTACGATCATGATCTCTTTTGCCAAATCGCTCACTCCCGAACAGACACGCCTTATGGCAAAATATCTTGCAAAGCTTGAGACCGAAATTCCTGAAGAGAGATATGAGATAGAGTTTACCAGAGAGGGGGATGGAGGCTCGTAAGCCTCCTCTTAGTTGCTGCCAGAAGTATTAGTATCAGATGGCGGCGTCACAGATTCGATTGTTGTTTCTGCTGTTTCTATCGGCTGTGGGATAGCTGTTGCTTTAAAGGACTCAAGCTCTTTATTTACAGTTTCAAGCTTACCTTCCAGCTCATCGCGCTCCTCTTCAAGATCAAACTTCTCATCATCCAGTGTTTTGACCATTTCCACATTGGCGCCGAACTCATAGACGATCTCACCGCCATCTTTGCCCTGCTTGAGTATCCCTGCCACAAAGATGACAAGAACCAGCAGGTAAAAAGCTTTTACCAGTCCTCTTGAAGCCAGCATTGCACCCAGTTTGAACAGAAGAACAACACCGGATGCCAGCATAAGATAGGTACCCAAAAGTTTATGTCCCTTAAGCTCTGCCTGCCCCGCCTCGTTCAGGAGCGGATATGCCTCTTTCCCGTCTACACTTCCTGTAAAGTATGCCGCAGTGACAGCAATAATCATTATGATCACAAAAAAGAGCGAAAGCACAGAGAGTGACCTTCTCTTTGCAAACAGGTTGATAAATTCAATGATCAAAACCACGATCGGCAGTGCGATGGCAAAGTGGTCTACCGGCGGATGCATCAAAAGAGGGATTTCAAACGGAAGATCTATCTGTGGTATCGAAATAGTCGGCAAATTCATCTTTATAATCCTTTGGAATTAATTTTAGTTATTTTAACATATTAAGGCTAAAGTGTTGATAGACTAAAAGGGTTTTACGACCACAAAGATCACAATACCCATCATCAACAGCGTTGGCACTTCATTGTAAAAACGATAGAACTTTCCGGGTCTGTAGCCTGGGTTTTCGATCAGTCTTTTACGGTGAAACTCTAACGTAAAATGGTAAGCAACCAGTAACAGGACAAAAAGCAGTTTCGCATGCATCCATCCGCCGGTTTGAAACACAGAAGGGTTGAGATAGAGCATCAAAGCCCCCGAGATGACCGTCGCCCACATCGCAGGCGTGCCGATATACCTGAAGAGCTTGTACTCCTGTATCTGTACGACCTCTACAAATCCTTTGTTCTCCGCATTTTCACTATGGTACACATAGAGCCTGGGCTGATAAAAGAGCATCGCCATCCAAGAGATAAAGCTCATCACGTGAAACGCCAAAATCCATTGATAATATGCCATCACTTCTCCAATAGAGTAAAATCATTAGGGCTGTATACCACTAACTGTAGATTCTTATAATACCCTAGATGGGCATAGGCTATCTTTAGTTTGGAGCCATTTGGAGGGGTGAGTTTTCTCTTTTTGAAGTAGATAGGGATTTTTCTTCCGGAAGCATGAAAGTGCCCCTCTTTATAGATGCCTGTCAGTGATTTGAAAAGTTCATTTTGACGTGTAGCGATCGGTTTGGAAAAATCATCCTGCGTAAGCAGATAGGAACCGATATCCGTCTCTGCTTTTTCATTGAGGATATAGGCATGGGTGATCTCTTTGAGCCCATGATAGGTTTTGATCCCGCGTACCAGCAGGTCATACCGTTTTCCCGCCTGAAGTTCCCCGGCACAGCCGTAGAGGAATATCCCTCTTCCCTCTGCACTCTGCTTGATCAGCGCATTTCCCCGTTCTTTCCACAGCACTACGGCATCTTTGAGCACTACTTCATGGGAGAGCGCTTCTATCGTATAAAGATACTCGACCGGTTTCACCTCTCTTTTGATCGGATGCTTTGTGCCTTTGTCTGCGTGATAGGGTTTGGCATCAAAATAGGCATAGATCGGAAGATGGTCGGAGTATCCTCTCCCCCGGTGTTTGCCCTTTTTATACTCCCAACTGTTGATATATCCGCGTTTTGTGAAGAGGTATGCGCGCCTGAATACGCCGAACGAACCATCGATATAGTTGATCCCTCTGCCGTCCATCATCGTTCTCGGTACAAGAATATGGTCAGGGGTTCCTTTTTTACCATAAAACTTGGTGTTCCACCGCTCATCCAGTTCCAACTCGCCCCAGAGTGTGTAGTGTCTGCTTCTCTCCTGGGTGAGGATTGAAATATCTTCTGTCGTATGCATGATATGATGCAAACCTGTTTTGCCCTCCGTATCATTGATACGCGCTTCAAGAGACAGATAGGCGTCGTAGTCGGTGTTGAAGTCGCCAAGCAGAAGATACTCTGCAGATCCGGGCAGTGACTCAAGCCTCTTTTGCAGTGCCTTGGCATAGGCCACGCGCTTGCTCTCCCACCCCTTCCTCGAACGCGACTTCCAATGGTTGACAAAGAGGTGCATAGGTGTGTTTTGTACCTCGACCACCGCCTCAAGGATGTTCCTTGTCCCGGGAGCCCTTCCGACCTCTATCTCTTTTGTAGATATGATCGGGAAACGCGAAAGCAGGCCTACCTGCACTGATGCTCGTTTTGTGTGGGTGATCGCCAGGTAGGGATAGGCACACCCTACCTCATCCAGCTTTTTTTGCAAGGCACGAAGGATATGCCCATTTTCAATCTCCTGTACACCAAGGATATCTGCATTGAGATCGCAGATCACCTCAGCAGTGTGATTGAGCTTGATCTCTACGATCCGTTCCGTCCAGTTATGCTTCCTGGTATACTCTTTGTACTCCGTGCCATTGTAGACGGCATCAAAAAGGTTTTCCACATTATAGGTAGCGACCTTGAAGGGTTTTGCGAACAGCAAAAAAGGTAAAACCAGCAGAAGAACAATACGCATTTTCTATCCCCTAAGTGTTTGGATCACCTCTTCTTCGGAGCATGACACCTGATAAGGATATTGTAGCGTAGAAAAAATTTGCAGGATGAAAATATCCCATAGTGTCATTTAACGAAACATTTTGCTGAGCATTTCCATGGCTCCTTGCGAGCTGCCTGCTTGCCCGAGCATCTCATCCACGATTGACTCTGATCCTCCTGTCGCCTGATCCACGACTCTTGGAAGTGCCTCAGCCAATGCCTGTTGAGCACTTTCTTTGGAAATCCCGAGCTGATCAGAAAATCTGCCGACTCTCTCCTCCCCAAGCAATGTTACGATCTGTTCAGGCAGTATCGGAAGATTTGCTCCGGTACCCATCCAGGAATTTACGATATCACTCAGCCCGCTTTTGGAGAGTCCTATCATAATCGGGCTGAGATCAAGTGTACCCTCTTTATGGGTGAGCATAGTGGAGAGTGCTTTGGCGATCTTATCGATATCAAGACCCGATGCAGCATTGTCACCGCTCGCTGCGATGCATTTTGCACCGCTTTTGAAAAGCTCCATGAGTTCCACGTTACTCTCCCTCCTTCACTTTCACAATGCTCTCATCGGTGAGTATGATCCTGTTCTGTTCCAGAAGTGCGGTCAACGTGCGTTTGAAGTTCTTTTTGCTCATCCCAAAGACCTTCTGGATCTCCTCTGCATCACTCTTATAGGTAAATGGAAGCTCCCCGCTGTGTGCGGCAAGCAGTTCCATTACCTTTTGCTCACCCTCATCCACCTTTGCCTTTTTGCCTATAGGCTGTAGGCTCAGATCGAGTTTTCCGTCTTTGCGCACCGTTTTAATGTATGCTTTTTTGCGATCGCCTATCCCGATCTCCTCAAAGATCTCATTATCAAAGAGCATCCCCTCATACTGGTTGTCCGCTACCACCTTGTAACCCAGCGGCGTTTTGGCGATCACCAGTACTTCCAGTGCTTTGTTCTGGTGCAGCCCCTTCATCGAACGGTTAAAATATTGGCCGATCTTCTGTGTCCCGTAAAGTCTGCCTGTCTGCTCGTCCAGACAGATACGCAAAATATACTTTTTACCGATATTGAAGTACTCTTTCTGCTGAGAAAGAGGGACAAAGAGATCTTTTGGCAATCCCCAGTTGACAAAGGCTCCGTAGGATTTATAATCCACCACGGTAAAGTATCCGTACTCCCCAAGTTTTGCATAGGGCATTTTGGTCGTTGCAACGGGCCTGTCCTCGCTGTCTGTGTAGACAAATACATCAACGAGTGCCTCCATAGGCATCTCATCTTCCATGACGTAAATATTGGGCAGAAGCACCTCTTCGAAGTCCTGTGCCTGCAAATAGAGCCCATAGTCCGTATCACGTACTACCTTCAGTCTGTTGAGCTCGCCGATCCTGATATGCTGATTTTGTGTTGTAGAAGCCATTGTGTTGTTCCGTTTCATTGTCTCGTGTTTCTCACACGATTTATTTTCAATATTATACCCAAAATATCTCTTTTGCTTCTGCGCTTTACAGGCTCCCGGCAAGGTGCATATGAATGAAAAATAAGATATGATATGATTATACTATATGCCAAAAGTGAGATAAATATGGGTGCAATACGAAGCTATAAGTTCTCAGAGTCTTTCAACTATCAGGAGGTCTCACACAATGCGATAGAGATCTTCAGGGCAAAAGTGCTCAAAGATGCGATCATTATTGAAAAGGACGGCGGGTATGCCTTCATCTTCCAGTATGGCGTAGCGATATTCTGGGATATGGAAAACGAAGAGTTTGTGCTGAAAAAACTCCAATCCTCTCCTGCCTCCTGCAAAAATTCCGAAGAGTTCAGCTTTCAGTACTCAGACGAACAGCGCTTCAAGATAGAGATGGACACCATCTATATCGACAAACCCG
>JAQVHV010000012.1:0-4964 GCA_028696055.1 Sulfurovum sp. | reverse complement strand
TGAAGATGCGATGAGAGAGAGTCTCCGGGAGTCGGAACATATCCCGCATGAGCTTGCACTCTATGGACGTGTCGCGATGAAACGCAAAGAGATCGCACAGGAGAGGGGACGGCTTTTTCTTACGAAATCCCGTATCAATCTGCACTTTGAGCTGCTCGACACCCCTGAATTTTTCTGGGAATATCCTGAGCTTGAAAACTACTATCTCACCACCAGAAAATATCTTGAGATCCAGCCGCGTATCGATATACTCAATCGGAAACTTGCAATACTCCAGGAAATCCTGAGTATCCTTGCAGATGAACAGCATCACAAATATTCAAGCCTTCTGGAGTGGATCATCATTATCCTCATTGCCATTGAGATCGTTATCTTTGTTTTCAATGACCTGCTCTGAGAGACAAAGAAACCTATGCCAGATTCTGCTTTCAAAAGAATGCAAGATAAAATATTTTGATCTAAATTGATAAAAACCTACTCTATCCCCTGCAGATGTGCTGTAAATTGCTCGGGAGGAACAAATCCGGTCAGGCTCTTTTCAGGCAGGTAATTGTTATCTTTGTCAAAAAAGATGATGTTTGGTGTACCGAACAATCCGTACTCCTTGAGCAGGGCCTTATCATCATCGGTATTGGCAGTCAGGTCAACCTTGATAAAAGTAAAACGTTTCAGCTGCTTCTGTACTGCCGGGGCAGGGAAAGTGATCTCTTCGAGCTCTTTGCATGCCGTACAGGAGTCCTTGCCGAAATCCACCACGACAGGCTTGTCGGAGGCAGCGACTTCTGCCTGGAGCCTTGCAACACTGTAACCGCGATACGAAGCCTTGTCTTCAGTAACCGCCGCAGAAGAAACCGAAGCAACTGCTGCAGAGGTAAACTTCTCAAAAGGCCTCAGCATCGAATTGGCTCCGCTGAGGGCTCCGATAAAAAGAGAGGCGCCATAAAGCAGAAATACCATTGCAAGCACCCTGAAGAGCTTCATCGCCCCCTCGCTCTCTTTGTTCTCAAATACGCCCATATAGATCGCTGTTCCCATAAAGAGGAGTGACCAGAGTATCATCGTCATGCCCTCGGGCAGGATACGCGAGAGCATAAAGATCGCCAGTGCAAGCATCATCACACCAAAGCTCTGTGAAACCCTGCTCATCCATCCGCCGGGACGCGGCATGAACTTGCCGGCCCCCAGTCCCACAAGCAGAAGCGGCATCCCCATCCCCATGCTCATCACAAAAAGTGCCGCTCCGCCAAGCAGTGCATCCCCTGTATGTGAAATGAAGAGTACGGCACCTGAGATCGGTGCAGCTGTACAAGGCCCGACGATCAGTGCAGAGAGTGAACCCATGACCGCTGTTCCCAATACGCCTTTGCCCTGCGCACTGTCACTTGCTTTGCTCAGTTTAGACTGGATAGAGGCGGGCAGTCCGATCTCATAGTAACCAAAAAGCGAAAATGCCAGTGCAACAAATACCCCGGCAAAGACCGTCAGTACCCAGGGGTTCTGCATCGCTGCCTGCAGGTCTGCACCTACAAGCCCTGCCACCAATCCTACAATTGTATAGGTCATTGCCATTGCAAGGACATAGATAAACGAAACAAAGAACGCCCTTGCCATACTTGGTTTCTCTCTGCCGCCCTGCTGGGAGACGATGATCGAGGAGAGGATAGGGATCATCGGGAAGATACATGGAGTAAGGGAAAGAAGCAACCCGAAGATAAAAAACAGAAAGAGCACAAAAAGAGAACTCTCATTGACCAGCACATCCACGATCTTGGCTGCATTTCCCTCTTTGGAGAGTTTCGCGATCTTCTCCCACACCCCAAGTTCTTTACCTTTAAACTCATAGCTTTTGACGATGGGGGAATAGCACAGTCCTGCATCTGAACATCCCTGAAACTCCACACTGAAAGTATAATCCCCCGAGATCCGGGAAGTGATCTTTTCTATAGGAAGAGTAACAGTAACCACTCCGTGATAAACCATATCCCCATCGAGCTCTTCGGCTTTGGGCATATCAGGGCTGAGCACAATCTCTTGATCTCCTTTGGCCCTGAACTTCAGTGTATCCGCATAGACATGTATCTCATCTGCCATACTCAACGTTGTCACGATCGACTCATCCTGCTGCACCGCTTCAACCTTAAATGCCTCCTCGGGAGACAAAAACTTCTGTTTTTTCACTACCGACTCGAAGCCGCCGAACATCAAAGAACTAAAGAACACACTCAATAGGAGTAACTTTTTTACCAAATTCACCATTTTTTCTCTCTGAAAGACAATTTTTTTACTATTCTATAGTAGACTATGTGTATAAGGTGTGTAACCCTGCACATTGCAGTGATTTTATCCAAAATTATTTAACATAGCTCAAATACAAGGTTGAAGAATGGCAAATCGTCTCATCAATGAATACTCCCCCTACCTGCAACAGCATGCCCAAAATCCCGTAGATTGGTACCCCTGGGGCGAGGAGGCTTTTCAAAAAGCACAAAAAGAAAACAAGCCGATTTTTCTCTCCATCGGCTACAGCTCCTGCCACTGGTGCCACGTCATGGAGAGGGAGTCATTTGAAAATGAAGCCACGGCAGAAATACTCAACAGACACTTTGTCTCGATCAAGGTTGACCGTGAGGAGCGTCCCGATATCGATAAGCACTTCCAGGAGGTCTATCAGCTGATGAACGGACGCCCGGGAGGATGGCCCGCCTCCATCTTCCTCAGCCAGGATCTCAAACCTATCTACTCGGCAACCTACATACCCGATGAGCCGAGATACGGTATGATGAGTTTCAGTTCCCTACTGGAAGTGATCGCGGAGAAATACCGGACAGATAAGAAACTTCTCATAGAGAAAGCGGATGAGATACTGAGATTCATCAACTCCCGTAAAGAGAAAATACAGGCTACACGTCTTGATGAGAGCATTATCGCCCGCTTTATCGACCAGGCAAAACAGCTCTTTGACCATCGGAGCGGCGGATTCAACAAAGCACCGAAATTTCCACAGACATCACTGCTCAAACTCCTGCTTGACCTGCACTGTATTACGGGAGACAGGGAAGCCCTGCAGATGGCGACACACTCATTGGTCTCCATGGCAAAAGGCGGGCTGAGAGATCTGGTCGACGGCGGATTTTGCCGCTACAGTACGGATGATCAATGGTTGGTACCGCATTTTGAGAAAATGACCTATGACAATGCCCTGCTGAGCGAACTCTATCTCAAAGCCTACCATACGACAGGCGAAGATTTTTACAAAAACGTAGCCTTTGAAACCCTCGACTTTATGCTGGAAAAGATGTGTGAAAAAGGACTTTTTTATTCGGCAAGCGATGCGGATACAGAAGGTGAAGAGGGGAAATATTTTGTTTATACCTATGATAAAGCACTGAAATCCTTTGCCAAGGCGGGCATCCCGGGAAAAGTACACCCGGCACTGGCAAAATCGCTCCATATCACCCATGAGGGAAATTTCGAAGGGAAAAATATTATCCGGGTGGATGACCCTGCCCATGCTGATATCCCCTTCTATGATGAAGCGATCGCTGCTCTTAAAAAACGCAGGTTGGAGAAGCGCCTCTATCCGTTTATCGATAAAAAAGTTCTGGTTTCATGGAATGCGATGATGATCAAATCACTCTTTCAGGCCGGACGTATAGAACCGCGCTACCTGGAACAAGCAAAACGTTCCCTGGAAGCCCTGCTGGAGAGTATGTATATCCATTCTCAGCTCTTTCACTCTACCCTGATAGGGAGGGAGCCCAGGATCCATGCTTTCCTGGAGGATTATGCCTACCTTGCGGATGCTCTGATCGAGGCATATAGAAGTACACTGGATGAGACCTATCTCATCACCGCAACCAGGCTTACAAACAATGCGATAGAGAGATACTACAACAACGGTCTGTGGAAATTCTCAAGAGGAGAATTCGAAACCAGTGCGGATATCTATGACAGTTCTTACCCTTCCGCAATGGCAGTGATGCTCAACGTGCTGCATTCCCTCTCCTCCCTTGTGGATACCGTCTATAAAAAGTTCGTCTTTAAAACACTGGAGATACACTCCTATGATATTATGCGCCAGCCGATCTCTTCACCGCTGATGAGTGCGATGGTGGTTCGCTACCTTAAAGATGATATCATCATCAAAGCCAGCGAAGAGCAACTTTTGGAAAATGCATCAGGCATCGATGTGGTCACCTATCCGTTTACCTATATGAAAAACGATACGAATGACGGCTTTATGATCTGTAACTCCAGCAGCTGCTTCGGACACGAAAAAACATTTAATCATGTTTTGGAGTATTTAAATAGGAGAAAACACTAGGAAGCTACACACGGATACCACAGAAGATCACTATACTGCGCGTATAGACGAAAGGAGTAGACTATGAAATGCAATATGGGCAAAACTGACAGGATCCTTCGAGCCGTTCTGGGATTGATTTTACTTGGATGGGGTCTGATGAACAGCTGTATCATTGCCGATATAGTTGGTGTGATTCTTCTTGCAACAGCGGCGATCAGATTGTGTCCACTCTATACACTTTTAGGTATCAACAGCGGCTGTGAAGCAAAGAAAGAAGAAGCAAAGAAAGAAGAAGAGCAGCAATAGAGACTTTCCTACACTATGAAAAAGCAAGATATAGTTTAAAGGATGAAAAGGGATTTCCCTTGTTGGGATTACTACATCCTTTCTTTGGGTAATGTAAGGATAAAGGTGCTGCCTTCACCTTCTTTGGAAAGAAGGTCTATCTTGATACCGTATCTTTTGCAGATATCCAGTACGATACTTAGACCGATACCAAATCCCCCTCTCTCCTTATTGGCCCTCTCATAACGCTTGAAGATATCTGCCTGTACATGATGGGGCATACCGATCCCGGTGTCCCTGATCTTGAGTACCCTCTCTTTCAGTGAGATCATGATGCTGTCACCCACATCGGAGTATTTGATCGCATTGGAGA
>JAQVHV010000083.1 GCA_028696055.1 Sulfurovum sp. | reverse complement strand
CAAGTTCATTCACTGGGTCTACCATGAGTGGCTGGTCAAGAGTGACTATGAGACGACTACCAAACCCTCCTATGTGATCTACAGAAAAAACAACTTTCTCAGCGAGGATGGCGAATTTGATATCAGTTTCTATGTCTCTATCACCTTTTAGCGATGCGAAGGGCGGATTCTTTCCCGATCCGTTTACGATTCAAAAATCTTTTATGCTAGAATAAGCCAACTCATTTAAAGGCAGTTATTGATGTCACAAGCGCTTTTGGAAGCCGGTGGGGTTTCCCACGGTTTTGAATATACCCTGTTTGAAGATATAGAGTTTGTACTGAAAGCTTCCGAGTCCGCAGCGATCGTCGGACGCAGCGGAAGCGGCAAATCCACACTTCTGCATATCTTTTCTACTTTTTTAAAACCCGATACCGGGAGTGTGAAGCTTCTGGACAAAGAGCTCTATACGCTCAAAGAGGAGGAGCTGGAGAGGCTGCGCCGTTATGAGATCGGTATCATTTTTCAGTTTCACTACCTCTTTAAAGGGATGAGTGCGATGGAGAATGTCAATGTCGCTACGATGCTCTCAGGCGAAGAGATCGATACGGATCTGCTTGAAAAGCTTGAGATAAAAGCGCTGATGGAGCATAAGATCGGGGATCTTTCCGGGGGGCAGCAGCAGCGTGTCTCGATCGCCAGGGTGCTCAGCAAAAAACCGCGTGTGATCTTCGCCGATGAACCGACGGGCAATCTGGACAAAGAGACAGCCACACTGGTGATGGATGTGCTGTTGTCCTATGTGAAGGAAAATAGTGCGGCACTGCTTTTGGTGACGCATGACCACGAGATGGCTGCGCGCTGCGACAGGATCTACACACTTGAAGAGAAAGTGCTAAGGGAGAAGGGATGAAAGATATTACCCTGATGGATGTCGTCTATACGGCTGCGATGCTCTTTATGGTTTTTTACGGATCGATCATTTTGACCAAGTTCTTCTCAAGAGATAAGGAAGAGGATGAGGAGCGTTAAGCAAATGTGAATAGTTTCACATTTGTAGTGACGGAACCTGAACGGTCGGAGTGGAACGAAGCCGTGAAGGCAAAATGAGAGAAAAAGTAAGTTTACTTTGCCTGGGAGATCAGGACCCCTTCGATGATCTTGTCGATATCTCCGTCGAGGATCGCTTCGACATTGCTGTATGCCTGGTTGCTTCTGGTGTCTTTCACCTGCTGGTAGGGCTGAAGCACGTAGGAGCGTATCTGATGGCCCCATCCGATCTCTGATTTTTCTATCCCATCCATTTCAGCCTGCTTCTTTGCCATCTCAAATTCATAGAGGCGTGATTTGAGCATCTTCATTGCCGAGGCTTTGTTCTTATGCTGGCTCCTGTCGTTCTGGCACTGTACGACGATATTGGTCGGGATGTGCGTGATACGGATCGCTGATTCAGTCTTGTTGACGTGCTGTCCGCCTGCCCCTGAAGCACGGTAGGTATCGATACGGAGATCCTTGTCCTCGATCTCTATCTCGATATCATCTTCGATCTCCGGTGAGACCATGACAGAGGTGAATGAGGTGTGGCGCTTGGCATTGGAGTCAAACGGGCTGATACGCACCAGTCTGTGGATGCCGTTTTCGACCTTGAGATAGCCGTAGGCATTCTCCCCTTTGATGATAAAAGAGGCATCCTTGATCCCCGCCTCTTCGCCTGCCTGATAGTCGAGTACCTCGACCTTGAAGCCGTGGCGTTCCGCCCACCGCAGATACATACGGTAGAGCATGCTCGCCCAGTCCTGTGACTCCGTACCTCCCGCACCCGGGTGTATCGTGACGATGGCGTTGTTGCTGTCATGCTTGCCGCTGAGCATCATCTGTATCTCAAGCGCCTGTGTATTGGCCTCAAGGTTGGGTGCATCATCATAGAGCATCTCCAGGGTCTCCTCATCCCCTTCAGCCTTGGAGAGTTCGAAGTATTCGATGGCATCCTGAAGCGCATCTTTCGCATTGTGATAGGTAGCAAGGACCCTCTCTGTCCTTGTCTTCTCCTGGGATATTTTGCCTGCATTCTCCGCATCGTTCCAGAAACTCGGATCCTGCTGCATCGACTCGATCTCTTCGAGTCTTGCATGGAGTTTGTCCGGTTTGACGATATTGGTGATGTTTCCCATCTTCGTAGAGAGGTTTTTGAGCAGTTCGCCGTATTCGTATGCGTCCATTGTGAAAAAGTTCCTTTTTCAAATTAAGAATTAACAATTAGCAATGAAGAGTTTTGGTCTGCATTGCGGGCAATGCTGCTATGTTGCAAATAAGTGTGCACGAATTTTATAAAGGTAGAGACACTGCGCCGCAAACAATCATTTTTAATTTTTAACTTTTAATTTCTAATTATTTGGTTAGAATTTTATCGAAATTTTAAGAAAATTGAGGTTATAGATGATCATTGCACGTACGATCGCTGAGTTAAAAGAAGCAAAGAGCGCCCTGCAGGGAACGATAGGTTTTGTACCAACAATGGGGGCTCTGCACAAGGGGCACCTCTCCCTGATCCAGCAGGCGAAAGCAGAGAATGACCATCTTATCGTTTCGATCTTTGTCAACCCGACGCAGTTTCTGGAAGGGGAGGACCTGGATGCCTATCCCCGTAGAGAGGAGGCGGACCGGAAGATCTGCGAACTTGCAAAAGCGGATATCCTCTTCATGCCGACCGTTGATCAGATGTATGAGCATGACGAACTCAGTATCGGTGCACCTGCCATCCGCGGCTATATCCTCGAGGGACAGAAACGACCGGGGCATTTTGACGGGATGCTTCAGATCGTGATGAAGCTGCTGAACCTTACGGGTGCAGACAACGCCTACTTTGGGAAAAAAGATGCACAGCAGCTTGCGCTCATCATGCAGATGGTCACAAACTACTTCATGGATGTGAAGATCATCCCCTGTGAGATCGTCCGTGACGAGAAAGGGCTGGCACTCAGCAGCCGCAACGCCTATATGAGTGAAGAGGAGAAGGTCAGGGCGCTTTGCCTTTCACGCTCGCTCAAACGTGCTACCAAGCTCATCATGGGAGGGAAACTCGATACAGTATCGATCAAGGAAGAGATGCTGGAGGTGCTCAAGGAAGCGGACGAGGTAGAGTATGTCGCGATCGTCGACCGTGCCTTCAGGCCTCTGGAAAAAGTGGAGCTGGGCAATACGATGATCCTCGTCGCTGCCTGGGTAGGGAAACCGAGGCTGATCGACAATATCTGGATCTAGTTTGTTACACACTCTTTAAAAGAGTTGCTGATCAGCCTCAGGTAGATGCATTTTCTGGACAGGCGCAGGTTTCGGTGCAGGCCTTGGTGTCTGTACCGGCGCAGGTTTGGGCATAGGTTTTTGAATTGGCTTCGGTGTCGGGTTTGCTTTGGGCTTCTCTTTGAGATCAAAGAGCTGTTTGATCGAATGATTGCTCTTCTTCTCGGGTATTAAAGTACCAGAGACGGTATTGTCCTGCACAGTGGTCGTATCGCTCTCTTTAACCGCAGGAGTCTCCGGCATCGGCGGTTCGGTCTCTTCTATCTGATAGAGCTTCTCATTGCTCTTTATCTCTTCGGATTCTTTGAGGTCTGGTTTGAGATAGTTCTGGTCGACCAGTATCTCTACGATATTCCTGAAGGTCGGTACGGCGGAGAGGGAAGCAAAATATGTGCGGTATTTTTTAGCTTTGATCACCAGTACGCCGATCGTATATTTGTTGCCTTCATTGTCGTTGGCAAATCCGTAAAAGCTGCTGTGGTATTCACGCAGGTAGCGTCCCTTTTTGGCGATATGCGCCGTACCGGTCTTGCCGCCGATCTCCAGTCCCGGGAATTGTGCTTTGACCCCGGTCCCTTCTGCTACGACGCGTACCAGCATATCATGTATGGTATGAGCAGTTTTTGGATCTATCGCCTGAAGATCAGATACAGTGGGCTCCAGTGTATAGCGGTTCCCTCTGGCATCTTCAAGATGATTAACGATCCTCGGGGTCATCGCTGTGCCGCCGTTGTTGAATGCCGAGTAGGCTTTGATCAGCTGTGCGAAGGTAATGTGCATGCCATACCCGTAGGAGGTGCTGGCACGATGCAGTTCATGGTTCAGCAGATAGATCGGCTTAAGGCTGCCGGGAAGATCACGGGAAAGGTCTATGCCTGTGGGTTGGGCGACACCAAAGGCAAGCAGCCCCTCTCTGAACTCTCTTCCTGTCAGCCGCCAGGAGATCTTGGAGCTTCCGATATTGGAGGAGTGGATGATGATGTCTGCTGCACTTAATGACGGATACTTATGGTCATCCCTGATCGTGTATCTTCCTATCTTCATCTTTCCGTTCTCGGTATTGATGACGGTATCCGGCCGGACGACACCGTGCTTGAGTGCGACCGCAAGCGAAAGGGGTTTGAGTACCGATCCCGCTTCATAGGGGTACTCTGCAAATTTCGGGTTGAGTGCCGGGATATCCTTTTGGGTGATATGGGAAGGATCAAAGCGCTCCGAACTGGCAAGGCTGAGCATCTCTCCGGTCTCACTCTTCATCACGCCCACGATGATCTCGTCGGCATCGATCTGCGTTTTCATCGCATCAAGCATGACCTCGATACGACGCTGCAGCGCCAGAGGGATGTTCAGGTGCAGATCAAGCCCGTCGATCCGTTTGATCTTCATACTGTTCTTGTCGTGGATGACCGTACCGATCACATCTCTTTTTCCCTGGAAGTATCCGTTTTTCTTGGAGGTGATATGCTCTTCGTATTTTCTCTCCAGCCCTTTTTTCCCTTCTGGCCGTATATACCTTCCCTCTTCTCTGTTTCCTACATATCCCAGTGCCGGGCTGAGCACATCTTTCAGAGGAAAACGTCTGCTCTCGCCGTTTTCGATGACATCCAGACCGTAGAGCACCTTGACACCGTTACCGTTTTCCACCCATTGAAAGACCTCCAGTTTTCTCAGTTTGTGTGCCAGCTCTTTGAGCTGCATGGCGGATTTTGCATTGAGCTCTTTGGAGAGGATGATATTGCCGGCGACAGGTTGGCCTTTTTTGTCAGTAAATTTTTCGCGTACCTCTTCGATAGGGATACCGCTGTAGATACTGAAAAACTTGATAAAAAGCTCCCGCTTCTCGGGCTTGATGCTGGCACCGCGTACGACAGCCTGGTAGGTTTTCCGGGAATAGCTCAGAGTATAGCCGTCAGCGGAGATGATATCCCCACGCAGTGAACGGTCGTGGATCTTTGCATGCTCGCTGGGGATGCGCCGGTCGGAGTGTATTGTATTGAGCACCGAAAGCAGAAAAAAGATGATGAGTACCGCAAAAAGGATAAAAAGCGCCAGTACCCTCCTGCCTTTCAGATTGATTGCATGATTGTTGATTTTTTCTTTCATGAGCTCCCTGCATACCATTGTTACGGACAATATAGTGTGATTTTATCAAATTTATCTGCTAACTCTGATAAAATACCTTTTAACCTTGGTCCGATCCATTCTCCTGATCCTGCGTTTGCGGGATTTGTTACAATAAATTTGCTGTGTTGCAGGAGAGAAGGACATTGATAGAATTTCTGTGAGAGATACCCTAATATATGATTGATAAACCGCTTTTAGCAGCAGTTGTTGCGCTGTTGACATTTTCACTGATGATGAGTTATTCACTTTCGACCTATACCGTGATACACTTTCATTACACTGACTTCCATTTTTTTATACGGCAGTCTATTGCAGTCTTTATTGCACTGATAATGATGACGATCATCAGCAAGATGAACCCCGATAAGTGGTTTGTGCCTATCAATATGGTACTTTTTATCACGTTTTTGCTTCTGATGGGAGCGATGCAGTTCCTGCCCGCAAGCCTGGTCAAGGAAGTAGGAGGGGCAAAACGCTGGATCCATGCGGGGCCGATCTCTATCGCCCCGGTAGAGTTTTTCAAGGTCGGCTTTGTTTTTTTCCTCTCGTGGAGTCTTGTCCGGAAGTTCAAGAGCAAAGGCAAGATGGGCTTTATAGAGGAGATAAGGGCATTTTCTCCCTATGTGATACTATTTATGTTCATTGTGGTTCTGATCGCGATCTTCCAGAAGGATCTCGGCCAGGTTGTTGTACTTGGAGGAACGCTGGTGATCCTATTTTTGCTGGTCGGGAGCAGTTACAAGTTTTTCCTGACCCTGGTCGCCGGGGCATTCGGGGCATTTGTCGCACTGATCTTTGCTGCGCCGCACAGGGTTGCTAGGATCAAGAGCTGGTGGAGTACTGTACAGGATAGTATTCTCTCCCTGCTGCCGTTTGAAGGTGTCCAGAATCTGCGCGTGGATGCGGCTAAAGAGCCCTATCAGATCTCTAACTCGCTCAATGCCATTCACAATGGCGGCTTCCTGGGGCAGGGGCTTGGAAACGGGCAGTTCAAACTGGGGTATCTCTCCGAAGTACATACGGACTTTATCCTGGCAGGGATCAGCGAGGAGTTCGGTTTCCTGGGACTGGCTTTCGTGACCTTTGCGATACTTTTTATCATCTACCGTATCTTCAAGATTGCTGCAAAGGTTTCAGAGCCGATCTACTATCTCTTCTGTGTCGGGATCGGGCTGCTGATCGCCTTTGCCTTCGTCCTCAATGCCTACGGGATCTCGGGGATCACCCCGATCAAGGGGATAGCAGTGCCGTTCTTGAGCTATGGGGGGTCGCATATCCTTGCTGCAGGACTGGCGGTCGGCATGGTGCTGATGATCTCCAAAAAGGTCCCCAGGGATGCACAGGGACGCATGCTGTAGTCTCACAGCGTAAAATCTTACAATCAATAAAAAAGGAAGTCTATGAGTATTGTGATGACAGGGGGAGGGACCGGCGGCCACTTGGCGATCATCAAGGCGGTAAAAGAGCATCTGAAAGGGGAAGAGCTGATCTATATCGGTTCCACTAAAGGCCAGGACCAGGCATGGTTTGCCCAGGACAGCGACTTTGCCAAAACCTATTTCCTTGAAAGCCGGGGGGTGGTCAACCAGGGGCTGATCGGGAAGATCGGTTCGCTCTGGAAGATCTTCACTTCTGCATTGAGGGTACGCCGGATACTCAAAGCGCATGATGCCGGGGTCGTCTTCTCGGTCGGAGGGTTCTCCGCAGCACCTGCCGCACTCGCAGCCAAACTTTCGGGTATTCCTTTGGTCATCCATGAACAGAATGCCGCACTGGGCTCGCTCAACAAGCTGCTCAAACCTTATGCGGATATCTTCATCTCCTCCTATCTTGAAGAGAGTCCGCTCAAGGCCTATCCGGTCAAGCAGGAGTTTTTTGAGAACGCACGGATCAGAAAAGAGGTCAGGACGGTCATCTTTCTGGGCGGTTCACAGGGAGCCAGGGCGATCAATGAGCTTGCACTCTCCCTCGCCCCGACACTCAAAGAGCGCGGTATCAGGATCATCCATCAGGCGGGAGAGAGGCATATCGATGCGGTCAGAAGAGCGTATGAGAAGCTGGGGATCGAGGCGGAGGTCTTCGGGTTTACCACGAAACTGGCAGACTACATGAAAGAGGCGGATTTCGCAGTGGCACGTTCAGGGGCATCCACACTCTGGGAGCTCTCGGCCACAGCACTGCCGACACTCTTTATCCCCTACCCCCATGCCGCCAGTGACCACCAGTACCACAACGCGAAGTTCCTGGTGGAGAAAGAGCTGGCGTGGCTGATGCG
>JAQVHV010000082.1 GCA_028696055.1 Sulfurovum sp. | reverse complement strand
CGTGTAATCGCAACATACAACTTCTAAGAAACACTTCAGTTTCTACCTGGAGTCCGGGGTTTCCCGGCTCCATCCTCTCTTTTTTTTCTTTCAATTCACACCTTTTTTCATTTACGCTATAATGCTGTAAAATTTTAACTATTTTCTATTGGATTATTATGAGCAAGAAACTACACCTGGTCAGCCTCGGCTGTACCAAAAACCTGGTAGACAGCGAGATCATGCTGGGGCGTCTCAAGGCGTATGAGATCACCGATGACAACAGAGAAGCCGATGTGATCATCGTCAATACCTGCGGATTTATCGATGCGGCGAAAGAGGAGAGTATCAACACGGTACTGAGCCTGCATGATGAACGCAAAAAGGATTCGATCCTTGTGATGAGCGGCTGTCTCTCCGAGCGCTACAAAGAGGAGCTTCAGGCGGAGATGCCCGAGGTCGATATCTTCACGGGGGTCGGTGACTATGAGAAGATCGATAGACTGATCGCCACCCGCCAGAGCACCTTCAGCCCAGAAGTCTACCTTGCCAGTGAAATGGCTGACCGGGTCATCACCGGGTCAAACTACCATGCCTATATCAAGATCGCAGAGGGGTGCAACCAGGCATGTGCTTTCTGTGCGATACCTAGGTTCAAAGGGAAACTGCACTCAAGAACACTCGGTTCGATCCAAAAAGAGGTGGAGAACCTCGTAGCTCAGGGATTTTATGACTTCTCGTTCATCTCACAGGACTCTTCGAGCTATGGACGGGATATGGGGATGAAAGACGGGCTCCTGCAGCTGGTCAAGACGATCGAAGCGGTGGAGGGGGTCAGATCGGCGCGTATCCTCTACCTCTACCCAAGCACGACGACCTTCGAGTTGATCGATGCGATCGCTGACTCCGAAATCTTCCAGACCTACTATGATATGCCGATCCAGCATATCGATGACGGGATACTGAAGATCATGAAGCGCGGTTTCGGGGAGAAAAAGACGATCGAACTTCTTGAACATATGAAGTCAAAGCCGGGAGCCTTTATCAGAACATCCGTGATCGCAGGGCACCCGGGTGAGAGTGAGGAGAGCTTTGAGAAACTCTGTGCATTCATGGAGGAGTTCGGCTTTGACAGGTTCAATACATTTGCCTACTCCAACGAGGAGACCACCGCTGCCTATACGCTGGAACAGGTTCCAGATGAGATCAAAGCAGAGTGCGCAGCGATCCTCGGAGAGATCGCCGAACGTACGACACGGGCATCGCTTCAGAAGATGGCAGGACAGAAGGTAGCACTAGTCATTGACGGAGAAAGCGAAGAGCATGAGCTTCTCCTCTCTGCAAGACCGCTGCAGTGGGCAGTCGATATCGACGGAGAGATCCTGATCAACGACACCTCTGATCTTCCGATCGAATACGGTAGGGTCTATGAGGCCAAAATCACTGAATTGGTGGGAGATCAACTGTTGGCAACACTGATCAGTGAGCAAGTAGCAGTGAGCAAGTAGCAGTTAAAAGTGGATTCCGATGGAAGATAAAAGTATTTTACGCAATAAAAGTTTTCAGTTTGCTCTTCGTATCATTAAGCTTTCAAAATATTTACAAGAGCAACATAAAGAATATATTCTTTCAAAACAAATATTGCGTAGTGGAACTTCTGTCGGTGCTTTAGTTAGAGAAGCTCAATACGCACAATCTAAGGCCGATTTTTTACATAAATTGACAATAGCACTCAAAGAAGCCAATGAAACAGAATATTGGCTGCTTCTTCTTTTTGAATCAGAGTATATTGATGATAAGATGTTTAATAGTATAAATCCAGATATCAAGGAATTGCTTAAACTTCTTATTTCCAGTACAAAAACAGTGAAAAATCAATGAAACCAAAACTGCTCACTGCTCACTGCTCACTGCTCACTGAAAAAAAGAACCTTCTTGCTTTCTCTGCAGGGGTGGACTCCTCTGCGCTCCTTTTTCTTTTGCTTGAGAATGAGATCCACTTTGATATTGCTTTGGTCAATTACGGTACGAGGGAGAGCTCTGATACGGAAGAGGCGCATGCCAAGCGCCTGGCAGAGAAGTATGGCTTCAAATGTTATACGACTAAAGCACCGCGCTTTGAGAGTCGTTTTGAGGAGCAGGCGAGGAGATTCAGGTATGCCTTTTTCGAGGAATTGATCAAAGAGGGTGGATATGATACGCTCTTGACAGCACATCAGCTCAATGACCAGTTGGAGTGGCTGCTGATGAGACTCTCCAAGGGGGCAGGCCTTTCAGAACTGCTTGGCCTGGAAGCCGTAAGCCAGAAAGAGCATTATCAGCTTATACGCCCGCTGCTTGAGGTGAGCAAAGAAGAGCTTGTGGAATACCTGGAGTTACATGGGTATCCTTACTTTATCGATGAGAGCAACCGTGAGGTGAAGTATGAACGTAACTACTTCAGAAAACACTTTTCCGACCCTTTGATCACACAGTATAAAGAGGGGATCAAACGCAGCTTCAGGTACCTGAAAGAGGACCAGAAAAGGCTGGAGAGCCAATATGAACTACTGCATAGAGAAAAGGAGCTGCATATTATCAAGCTCCATAAGATAGAGGCCAAAGTACAGGCTGCGGACAGGGTACTTAAAAGGATGGGCTACCTGATGAGTGCAGCACAACGTGAAGCGCTGGAGGGATCGGAAAGTCTGGTTATCGGCGGTAAGTGGGCGGTAGAGGTGCAGAGTGATCTTCTCTATATCGCACCCTACAGCACGGCAGATATGCCCAAAGCATTCAAAGAGCAGTGCAGGAGATTGAAGATTCCTGCCAAGATCAGATCGTACCTATTTGAAGAAGAGATGGATATTTTCGCCGTAGGGGCGGACCGTCGTGTCCGCCCGTGATCGTCGTGCGTACCCGGGAAGGTTGTGTGTGTCGGGGTCATCCTGTCCGGAAGTGGGATGCAAATAATTCTGTGTTTGTTTGTGTAATGGGTGTATTTGGTTTGTTTTTTGACGAATGGATTATTTTAAAATATAATTTTGGTTAGGCAACCGCGGGCGGACACGACGGTCCGCCCCTACAGGATGGGATGTGATTTTATATTTTTGAGGTTTCTCATTTCCGTTCATGGTGAGCTTGTCGAACCATGTGTGACCCTTCGACAGGCTCAGGGCGAATGGTAAAAGAAGTAAAAAGTAAAAATTCTAATCACTAATCACTAATCACTCTTCACTCTTCGCCAGGGGATGCGCCTTCATATACTCATCTCTTTTCTTTGCCGTGCCGAGTTTGGTATAGACCTGCGTGGTTGCCATGGTGGCGTGTCCGAGGAGTTCGCTGACATCGGAGATCCTTGCGCCTTCATTGAGCAGGTGGGTGGCAAAGGAGTGGCGCAGCTGGTGCGGGGTTGCTTTGATCCCGTGTGATTTGAAAATCTTGGTCAGCCTGTAGCGCAGCTGTGCGCTGTTGAGGGGGACATTCCCTTTTTCAAAAAGATACTTTTTCGGGGTATAGGCATCGGTATAGGTTTCTATCATCTCTCTGATGGCAGGCAGAAGCGGCAACTCTCTGACCTTGTTCCCTTTCCCCCTGACCTGTACCCATTCGCTCTGGATCTGTGAGAGCTGCAGCGTACTCAGCTCGGTGATACGCAGTCCCAGTCCATAAAGCAGCGTGATCAGGAGCCTGTCAGGCAGTGCAGCATTTTGAAGTACTTCCCGGATATAGTGTCCTTCGATAGGTTTGGGAAGGTTTTTTGGGACTTTGACAGAGTCGCCTGCAATGAGTCTGACACTTAGGTTTTTTTGCTCTTCCAGGTACCTTGCGAATGAATGGATGGCCGTCAGCCTGGCGGCAATGGTATGTTTGTTCTTCTGTGCGATCTGGAACCTGTAAGGGGTGATATCCAGCACAAGCGTACCTTCTTCCTCGTAGAGGTGGCTTACCTCCATCATCTGCCTGAGAGCGATCTCGTAGGTGGAAACGGTCGCTTCGGAATAGCCCCGGATATCTGTCAGATAGTCGAGGAAAATGTCGGCAAGTTTCTGAAGCTTTTTTTTCATCTAGATAATAGTGTGTTCGAGCATTTTTTCAGTCAGATAGGCTTTCGCCTCATCCAACTCCATCCCATCCAGACGAAGCACCTTGATGTAAAAGTCTATCTTGGAAAAGGGTTTGGGGATGACAAACCTGTCCCAGCTATCCAGCTGCCAGTATCTCTCACAGGTGAAGTTGACCGTATACAAAGGGAGTTTGCCTTTCATCGTCAGGGCAAGCGCACCATCACTTACTTCGTGCCTGGGCCCTCTGGGGCCATCGGGGGTGACAAGCAGGTCATCGCCTTTTTTGAGCGCGCGAAAAGCCTCCAGAAGGACCTGTTTGGCACCTCTGGAGCTAGAACCTCTCAGCGGAGTGATATGAAAGAGCTGCAGGACCCTGGCGATGATCTCTCCGTCAAAGTGGCGGGAGATGATGCCCGAAGCAGAGTGTGTTCTATGGAAATGGCGATAGGCCTGGGGGGAGAGCAGCAGTTCCCCGTGCCAGCAGACGATCACCCCCTGGTCCTGTGTAACCTCTCCTTCGATATGGAAAGATTTTTTGGAGGTATACCAGTAAAATTTCATAAGAAGATAACCCAGGGGAGGGAGGATCACTTTTGCAATGGCCCGTGTAATATCTTTTCTTTTTCCCATACTCTGTTTACGCGCCGATGACCTCTCCGTCTAGTGCGGCTCTGGATGTTCTGGTGATCCTGACATCCCTGATCCGTCCAAGAAGCTCTTCACTTCCCTCTACAAAGATCAGTCTGCCATCATCTGTACGCCCTGAAACTCTTCCGTTTGGTTTGAGTTCATCAAAATATACCCTATGTACTTTTCCAAGCTGATCGTCCATCTGTGCGGCGAGCATCTCAAAATGCCTTGCCTGAAGCCGGCTGAGTCTCTCCGAGGCGGTCTCGTCAGGGACCACATCGGTGAAGTGCTGTGCTTCCGTATGCGGTCTTGGAGAGTACTTGAAGGAGAATACCTGCTCAAACTGTACCTTTTCAAGCACATCCATCGTTTCTTCAAAATCCTCATGGCTCTCACCGGGGAATCCGACAATGATATCGGTCGAGATCGTTGCTTCGGGGCAGAGCGTTCGTATCTTGGCGCAGCGGTTCAGGAAATTCTCTTTGGTATATCCGCGTTTCATCGCCTGAAGCAGGCGGGTGGAGCCGCTTTGGAGCGGGACATGGATCTGTTTGCAGATCTTGGGGTTTGAGGAGAACTCTTCGAGGAAAGCATCATCCATATGGAGCGGGTGCGGTGACGTGAAACGGATACGCTCCAGCCCTTCGATCCCGGAGATCTTCTGAAGCAGCTGTGTGAAGTTGATCTTCTCTTCGCTCCCGCCGAAACGGCGTCCGTAGTTGTTGACGTTCTGTCCAAGAAGCATCACCTCTTTAGCCCCTGTTTTTACCGCTTTGGCGATCTCCTGCACGATCAGATCACTTGGGATAGAGATCTCTTCGCCTCTGGTTGCCGGAACGATACAGAAGGTACACTTCTTGTCGCATCCGATAGAGATGTTGATCAGTGCCTTGTAGGGGTTGCTTCGGTATTCGCCAAAGGCGTAGGTGCTCTCGTCATAGTCCGTAGCGATCTCTACGGCATGTTTTTTCTCCAGAACCTTTGTGATCTTTGAGACATTTCTTGCACCCAGGACAAAGTCCACGACCGGAGCACGCTTGATGATCTCCTCTCCCAGGTGGGAAGCGGTACAGCCTGTGACGCCGATCTTGGCACCCTCTTTTTTTCGTTTGTTAAAGATACCGATCTCGCTGAAGAGCTTGGCAACGGGTTTTTCGCGTACCGAACAGGTATTGATAATGATCAGGTCCGCCTCTTCAAGGTTTTCGGTAATCTGGTAGGAGTCTTCCTTGTTCAGTTCCGCGATCATGTGTTCGCTGTCGCGAACATTCATCGCACAGCCGAGCGTTTCGATAAATAGTTTTTTAGGTTGTGACATAGTACACTTTTCCATTCGGTGAAAGTTTTGTATGAGACACGGAGTTTAGGAGTGCCCCATTGTAAAGAGGATCGGTAGCGATAGACAAATCCGTTCTTCTTTGTGCAGTATTCGGAGATTAGGCGATGATATGTACTTCGTAGATATACTCATTCTCATCCATACCGTATTTGACTTCTCTCATATAGACCGAGTACCCTTTCTCTTCAAAATACTCTATCAGCTCTTTAAGCTCTTTATGGGAGTTTTCCTTGTCAAAGTAGAATATAGATCTGTTTGCTAACTCTTCTTCCACTTTGGCTAATTCAATGGTCTTTGGTTTTGCTTTCAGAGTCGTTCTGGCAAGTTTCAGTTTCATCTATATTCCTTTTATTCTGTACGCTTAAGTAGTACTATTATACTTTATTTTTCGTAAAGCTATGTTTAGCTATAATGATCATCTTCAAAAACACCACTTCCTAGATGTTCTTAACACTGTTATGTTACCTCTTGTAGCGGTCAGAATTGAAACAGAGTTTTAGTAAAGAATATACGTATGGATAAACGGATAAACAAGGATATATGTTGGAAAAGATATTAGATATTATTGAAGCGATAGCATTGGAAAAAAACCTTACCAGAGAGAGTGCGATTGATGCCTTTAAAGAAGCATTGACCAATACGGCAAAAAAATTGACCTCTCCCACAAGTACCTTCGAGGTGACGATCGACCCAAATAAGAAAACCTATGAGATCAACAAGGTCATCACCGTGGTCAAGGATGATGATGAGAAGCTCTATACTGAGATCGCAAAAGAGGGAAAAGTGCAGGAGGTCGAGTCGGACAGTTTCATCTCTCTCTCCGAAGCAAAAGAGTTTGATGAGTCAATCGAACTTGGAGACCAGCTGAAAGAAGAGTTTGTGTTGGAGAATTTCGGCCGTACCGCTTCTGCAAACCTTTTCAAAGAGCTTGAATATCATATCCAGAGACGCATCGAGCAGGATCTTTTTGAAAAATATAAAGAGCAGATCGGTACGGTGATGATCGGCAATGTCAACCGGGTTGATGCGGATGAAAATACCTATGTGGAGATCGGTGAGCTCAAAGGGGTGCTGACACTCAGAAACCGTATCAAAGGAGAAAAATTCAAACACGGAGATACGATCAAAGCACTGTTGCGTTATGTCAGTGTCGATCCCAAGCAAGGGCTTTTCCTGGAGCTTACTAGAACCTCGCCAAAGTTTCTTGAGGCCCTGATGGCCAAAGAGGTCCCGGAGATAGAAGATGGCGTAGTAGAGATCGTAGGATCGGCAAGAATCCCGGGTGAAAGAGCGAAACTTGCGCTAAGAACCGATCAGGGGAACGTGGATCCTATCGGAGCAGCGGTAGGGGTAAAAGGTGTACGTATCAATGCGGTAAGTGCGGAGTTGTGCGGAGAAAATATCGACTGTATCGAGTATTCGCCTATTCCTGAGATTTATATCACACGCGCATTGAGCCCCGCGATCACAAAAAGTATCAAAGTGGACCAGGCTGCGAAAAAGGCTGTGATCAGCATTACCTCAGATCAGAAAGCCAAAGCGATAGGAAAGTCAGGGATCAATATCCGTCTTGCTTCCATGCTGACAGGGTATGCGATCGAGTTGAATGAGGTAGAAGGTATCTCTGAGAGAGCACCGGAGTCTATGACAGAAGCTGCTGAAGCAGAAAAGACAAAAGATACTTCAGCACTTGCGGATCTCTTTAAATAGATAGTAGGTAGCGGGGAGTAGGGAGCAGATATGGTAAGCTTTTCAGAGAAAAGCTTCTATTTTAAGGTTGCCATCAGGCAGCCTCTGTAAACT
>JAQVHV010000081.1 GCA_028696055.1 Sulfurovum sp. | reverse complement strand
AGGTGATGCTAATGCTATTCTTGCCCTTCGTTCAATATACAATGTTTTTCAAAGCACCATTTTTTGTAAGATCATATACCAAGAGACACTGAATAAAGGGGGAGATAATTTTTTACATAAAAAAGAGGACAGAGAGAAAAGCCCTCCCCGATATACATCAGGGGAGCCTCTGCTTTTCTGGGGGGCTCTCTTCCCTCACCAAGGCTTTTTTCTTGGCCTGAAAAGCACTTGGGCGCATACGGACGGAGCTTTTCAGTACGGCGGTGGGGATCTCTATGGTCTCTCTGTATTCGATATGCAGACCGCGCTTCATCTTCTCGACAAAGACCAGGAGTTTTCCACATTTAAATTCGGGCCTATTCTTCAAGAAACTTTTTGGGAAACCGTGTCACTCCCGTGACTGATGCTTCTTCTACGGATAAATTCTATCTTAAGAGAACTATTATCTTTTGGTCGATATACTCAGCCGCTATATAAAATATACTATTAAAGGAATATAATTATGAACAGAAGAGATGTACTTAAAGCAGCAGGTATTGCTATAGCGACAGCTGCAGTTTCTGCAAACGCGACTGAAACGGCCTCTGCAACACCACCGATGAACCGCATAGATATGAAACCACAGGATCCTGCGAAACCAACTGATTTTGAACTCAAACATATGCCGCAGATCACAGTAAAAGAGAAAGATAACACAGGCTATACAATGGTTGAGATCACCATCGGGCAAAACGGTATCATTCACCCAAGCACACCCGATCATTGGGTAGATTTTATCGAACTCTATGCCGATGATAAACTTGTAGGTAAAAATGTGCTTGAAGCAGATATCTCAAGAGGTGCAACAGCATTTGCAGTCAAACTTGACGGAGTGAAAACACTCACATCAAAAGCAGGCTGTAATCTGCATGGTATCTGGACTGCATCAGTAGCACTCTCATAGTCAAAACAGGGCTTTCCTCCTGTCCCCCTCTCTTTTGGGGCGGAACGGATATTTACCAGAACCGTTCAAGATTAACCACTCCCTCCTTCCCCGATATGCATCAGGGGAGTCTCTGCTCTTCCTGGGGGTTTTCCTGCCGCACCAAGGCTTTTTTCTTGGCCTGAAAAGCACTTGGCCGCATACGGACGGAGCTTTTCAGGACGGCGGCGGCGATCACGCTTCCTCCGGGCAGAACCCAGAGAACGGTAAGGGTGCTGATCTTGACGATATCGAGGAGCTGGGCGCTGGCCTTTCTGTACTCGCCCTGTCTGATAAGTGCGGGGATCTCTATGGTCTCTCTGTATTCAATATGCAGACCGCGCTTCATCTTCTCGACAAAAACCAGAAGTTCTCTTTTTCTGTATCTCATACAACCTGTCTAATTTTTTTGTTATTTTATCAGCTTTTAAATATATTTGGTTTATCCCTCTTCTAAAGATCTGGATTTCGATCGAGTCAGCAACAACAGAGGAGATCCATCAGCGAAAGTTGAGTTTTTTAGTAAATATATGATAATCTTTAGCATATATCAAAAAAAGGGAAATGACCATGAACAACACTAATGATTATGAGAACAAGATGGTAGAAACATTCATTGATAAGCCGGACGCTAGGACACTAGGAGTCAGGTGATAATGATAACTCATTGTCTACTTCCTCTTTTGATGACGTCATACACAGCTGGTTGTGATATATTCAATACTTTAGCGATCATATGCTGAGAATACCCTTCCCGGTATGCTTTGAGAATAAGAGTGTTTCTCTCTTTCTTGTCTTTTGCTTTTGAAAGTATCTTTCTTAATGTCTCTTCATCAGGTCTATTATCTATATTTGGAGCTTCTACCAAACTTGAAGCTCTTTTGAGTTCTTTCAGTTGTGATGTATCCACTGCTGAATCCAAAAATACTTTGATCGCTTCTTTATCTTCCTTGTAGTGATATATGATCCAGCTTTTTTTCAGGCATTCATTTGTTTTGTTCTGGTTTAAAAAAATATGTGCACTACTGTATGGATAATCTTCTATGTTTTTTACTATGTTGGCTTTAAGCGGGTTTTGTTCGATATAAAGTATCAGTGTATAGAGATGGGCTTCATCTGTCACATACCATGATTTAAATCTTCCCTACCACAGGTGTCCTGATCTATGGTATTTTTTATTAAAATAGATGGCGTAATTCATATTGAGCTGTCTCATGAACTTTGAGAGGTTTTCTTGTTCTATCTCTATCAACAAATGATAATGGTTACTCATCAGGCAATAGTTATGAATGACAATGCCATAGTTTTTTGCATGAAGACAGAGCAGTTCTATAAAATACTCATAGTCTTCCTCTTCTTTAAAAACCGTTCTTTGCTCTACACCTCTGTTGATAATGTGGTAATACCCCGGTATCTCTATGCGTGGTTTTCTTGGCATACGTTTCCCCCCTTTTTTCTATATACCTAATTCACTATTGTATCTATGAAATATTTATATTATCATTATCACCTGACTCCTATTTCTGCTATTTCTAGAAAAAAAATCTTTATGTTTAGGTAGATTGAGGCTGTGAGAGGTGTGTTCTTTCACACTCTCGGGAGAGTGAGAACGAGAAAAAAGTCGTCTTTTTTGAAGTTTTGATAGAGTCATAAAAGCTTCCAATCCAACAAGTAACCAATTATATAGGTGATTGTTGGAACAAGTGAGGTCAAGTATGCTTTATCAGTCCCAGCGTGAGTATGTTATATTGATATGCAACATCATGTCTTCAGAAATAATGAAATAACCGACTTGTGATTCAATATATGCGACCTTTGAGTAAATTATTCCTTTGACAATTTCAGTTACACCATAATTTTTAAAGTTCATTGGAGTATCTAACTCCATGTCGAAATTTGAAACGGCATAATTTACCAAAAATATGACATGTTCTTCTGTCCAATTGAATTCATTATTATCCGGAAATGAAAAATCATCTTGCGACACAGTTATTGTATGAGTATCATATGTCATTAGCAGTTTCCTTTGATTTCATTTGGTTGTTTTTTATTATTTCATGTAATTCATGATTTTGTCATACATAATTCCGTCATGACTCAATTTTCCTATAATGGTAACTTTCTTATTGAGAAATTTATGAAGGATTGGATCTTCCTGAAACAATTCAACCTTCTTTTCAACTACACTTTCATTGCCATCAAAGTATTGCAAAAAATATTTTGGCCCCTCTGATTTACTACCGATGTTATCCAGCTTGGAAAACAAATATCCATCAAATTTTTCCATTTTATATTTCCTTTCACACCTTTAAGTATACAGGATCTACTCCATCCTAAAGTATACACTAATTATCGGTTGATTTCAATATATTGTATTAGTCCACAACATTCGGCACTCTTTAAGACTCCAGGGGTCGGGTTACAACAACAACTTGCTTCCTTCTTTTTGAACTATTCGAATTTTTCGAATAGTTGGATCTTTGTCTAGCTCTTTTTACCTTGTCAACTCTCCCGACCTGTCTAATTTTTTTGTTATTTTATCAGCTTTTAAATATATTTGTTTTATCCCTCTTCTAAAGATCTGGATTTCGATCGAGTCAGCAACAACAGAGGAGATCCATCAGCGAAAGTTGAGTTTTTTAGTAAATATATGATAATCTTTAGCATATATCAAAAAAAGGGAAATGACCATGAACAACACTAATGATTATGAGAACAAGATGGTAGAAGCATTCATTGATAAGCCGGAAAAAACAGTTTGGTATCAAAATAGTTTTAAAAAATATCAGGTAAATGGTATCGATAGGGTCGCTTGGAATTGGAGTTGGTGGGCCTTTTTTGGCGGATTCTTTTTCCTTCTATACAGAAAAGCTTATATGGCAGCACTGGGACTGTTTGTTATCTCATTGCTCGCCAGCTGGGTGCCGATTCTTCCCTTTATTGTCTCTATCCTGACAGGAGGCTATGCAACCTATTTCATCTTTAAAAACTATAGTGATAAGAAAAAAGAAGTTGAGTCGTCTATCCAAGATACCCAAACACGTATCGATACAATGCGGGAACTTGGCGGATACAACAATTGGGCGATATGGCTGGCAGCCATACTGTATGGTATTATCGTTATTGCTGTTATTGCATCAGTTGCGATTCCAGAAGTTCAACCCATCTAATCGCTGTTTTGGGACTTTTCAATATTTTGTTAACATCGGATGATCTTCATATAACTGCTCATAAAAAAGCTATGGGCTTATTATATAAGAGAAAAATAGAAAATATAGTCCCTATTCTTTGCCGAATACGGATATATCTCTCGTTACACACACCAGGGATATCGACTTTTCTATGAGAAGAGGGGTTCCCTCTCCTCTCTTTTATATCCAGCGCTACAACACCGTAACACCCTGCTGCACCCAGATGTCAGCATCTGCTGTCCCGCCTATATCATAGGTATTGTAGGTGATCCCGTCAACGGTATCTGTCCCTATCAATGTCTCTTCTGAAAGGGTAACTGTATCGCCGCTATTACCTGTGACATAAAGAATATCGCTGCTTTCGCTGAGTGCAAGCAGATCACTGTAGCTTAGGATAAGCGCATTGTCCCCGGTACCTGTTAGATCGATCTTTTCGATACTGGTTATGGTAACACCGCTGATTCCGGAGAGGTCGAGTGTCATACCGCTGCCGGAGAGGAAAAGGGTATCTGTGCCTGTCCCTCCGTCAATGGAGACAAACGACGTGGTATCAGATATCACGATCCAGTCATCACCGGCTCCGCCGATGAAGGTATCTGCGCCGTTGCCGTCGATCAGTATATCATTGCCATCGCCGCCGTTAAGTATATCATTGCCGGCACCGCCGCGGATCAGATCATTTCCATCGCCTCCATTGATGATATCGTCACCTTCATGGCCATAGAGACGCTCATCTGAGGTCCCTGCAACACTGCTGTTCAGGGTATCATCACCCGAAGTTCCCTCGATGATATCCGGGTTGCCCTCTTCACCAAGAAGCCCCTCAAGGACATTTGCGTTCGCCAGGGTTGTGACACTCTCTGTGGCGGTAAGTCCTTCGCTGTCTGTAGCAGTAATTTCAAACGAACCCAGCACAGTGACATCCAGGGTAGGCACAAGTCCGAGAAGGTCAGCCGTTGACTCAAGACGGACTGTGGCAAGCAGCTCATTGACTGCCTGGTTGTCAATATTGCCGCCATCGATTGCGGTGATGGTGATCGTAGAGGTCGGACCAATGACAAGTGTGCCTGGGCTGCTCACTACCGTGAATGTAAGCCCCAGCTCCTCTGCCAGTTTATGGGAAGCGGTGAATACCGGATCTTCAAGCGAGACATCTACCAGTCCTGTATACTCGATCTCTACAGAACGGAGGTTGCCGTTCTCATCCGCCGCGGCAAATGCCTGTGCTTCCAGCTCAATGAGATCAAGCAGGTTGAGCCCCACAAGACCCAGAAGGGCTGTCGCATCGCCCTGGACCACCGGTGCCACATTACCGGGGATCGGAGCTGCGGGATCGCTGGTGTCGAATGTAACAGAAGTAGAAGCCGTATCACCGTCATTGTCAGTGATCACCGCATCAAATGTCGTGGTGCCATTGAGTTGATCCGTATCTGTAGTCTCCTGATCAACAACCAGGTTGCCGTTTGCAAGCAGCTGTGCGATCACCTCTTCATCAGTCGTGAAGTCTCCTACGAGGTCCACACCTGTAAAGGTGATCTGCTGATCGACATCTCCTTCACTGAATCCTCCGGCAAATCCGCCCGTGGTACTGATATGGAGTATGGTATCTGAACCCGAAATCTCAAAGTGCATATACTCCGTCAGATTGCCGACTGTATTTCCTCTTGCGGCTTCACCTTGCAGCAGGCCGCCGAGTTTGAGGATGTCACCGCCCCCGCTTACCGGTTGTTTGTTGAAATCGGTGATCGTATCGGCAGCCGGTGTGCCAGGAGTTCCTTCATCTCCTTTTTCCCAGATAAAGGTATCATTGCCGCTGCCGCCGCTTAGGGTATCACTGCCTTTGCCGCCTATAATGATATCGTTTCCGGAACCGCCATTGATGGTATCATCGCCCGAGCCGCCACGCAGCAGGTCATTGCCTTCGCCGCCATTGAGGGTATCATCGCCTCCATACCCATAGATACGGTCATCAACAGTAGTGCCATTGAGAGTCTCTCCGCTGCTTGTCCCTTCGGTAATATTTGCCGGACTGCTGTCAGGAGCAAGCAGGCTGAGGCCGAGCACGTCCTGTTCGGTATCTGTATCGGTATGTCCAAGTGAATCGGTCGCTGTGATGGATAGCTCCGGCAGGAGTCCCAGTGAGAGGAGATCCAGTCCGGTCTGATCCACATAGACGGTTGCCAAAAACTCATTGAGCTGGAGGTTGTCGATCGGGCCGCCGTCTAGGAGGAAAGGGGTCAGGTGATGCTAATGCTATTCTTGCCCTTCGTTCAATATACAATGTTTTTCAAAGCACCATTTTTTGTAAGATCATATACCAAGAGACACTGAATAAAGGGGGAGATAATTTTTTACATAAAAAAGAGGACAGAGAGAAAAGCCCTCCCCGATATACATCAGGGGAGCCTCTGCTTTTCTGGGGGGCTCTCTTCCCTCACCAAGGCTTTTTTCTTGGCCTGAAAAGCACTTGGGCGCATACGGACGGAGCTTTTCAGTACGGCGGTGGGGATCTCTATGGTCTCTCTGTATTCGATATGCAGACCGCGCTTCATCTTCTCGACAAAGACCAGGAGTTTTCCACATTTAAATTCGGGCCTATTCTTCAAGAAACTTTTTGGGAAACCGTGTCACTCCCGTGACTGATGCTTCTTCTACGGATAAATTCTATCTTAAGAGAACTATTATCTTTTGGTCGATATACTCAGCCGCTATATAAAATATACTATTAAAGGAATATAATTATGAACAGAAGAGATGTACTTAAAGCAGCAGGTATTGCTATAGCGACAGCTGCAGTTTCTGCAAACGCGACTGAAACGGCCTCTGCAACACCACCGATGAACCGCATAGATATGAAACCACAGGATCCTGCGAAACCAACTGATTTTGAACTCAAACATATGCCGCAGATCACAGTAAAAGAGAAAGATAACACAGGCTATACAATGGTTGAGATCACCATCGGGCAAAACGGTATCATTCACCCAAGCACACCCGATCATTGGGTAGATTTTATCGAACTCTATGCCGATGATAAACTTGTAGGTAAAAATGTGCTTGAAGCAGATATCTCAAGAGGTGCAACAGCATTTGCAGTCAAACTTGACGGAGTGAAAACACTCACATCAAAAGCAGGCTGTAATCTGCATGGTATCTGGACTGCATCAGTAGCACTCTCATAGTCAAAACAGGGCTTTCCTCCTGTCCCCCTCTCTTTTGGGGCGGAACGGATATTTACCAGAACCGTTCAAGATTAACCACTCCCTCCTTCCCCGATATGCATCAGGGGAGTCTCTGCTCTTCCTGGGGGTTTTCCTGCCGCACCAAGGCTTTTTTCTTGGCCTGAAAAGCACTTGGCCGCATACGGACGGAGCTTTTCAGGACGGCGGCGGCGATCACGCTTCCTCCGGGCAGAACCCAGAGAACGGTAAGGGTGCTGATCTTGACGATATCGAGGAGCTGGGCGCTGGCCTTTCTGTACTCGCCCTGTCTGATAAGTGCGGGGATCTCTATGGTCTCTCTGTATTCAATATGCAGACCGCGCTTCATCTTCTCGACAAAAACCAGAAGTTCTCTTTTTCTGTATCTCATACAACCTGTCTAATTTTTTTGTTATTTTATCAGCTTTTAAATATATTTGGTTTATCCCTCTTCTAAAGATCTGGATTTCGATCGAGTCAGCAACAACAGAGGAGATCCATCAGCGAAAGTTGAGTTTTTTAGTAAATATATGATAATCTTTAGCATATATCAAAAAAAGGGAAATGA
>JAQVHV010000080.1 GCA_028696055.1 Sulfurovum sp. | reverse complement strand
ACGAATCATAATATCTCATCTTCGCGTAGAAAAGCGGAGAGATGACTACTTTGTGATACTCGATACACGAAACAGCCTCTTTGATCTTTTCAAGCTCCTCTCTGATATCATATGGGAAGGCACTGAGATCATCCAGGTCTTCCACCCTATGCATCTTGACTAGCTGTTCGATCCACGGCAGTTCAGCTTTCATGATCTGCTCTATATGCATCGATTTGAGCACTTCCAGACTTACGCCGTATTTCTCATTAAGGAGATGCGGTATGCGGATATTCGACACTTGCATGATCGGTGTCTCTTCCATCTTCTGCAGCAGGGTCGCAGTTGTCTGTGCAACCTCAACGAAATTTCCGTTGATGATCTCCGCGCCGATCTGATACTGCTCTTTGGTCGCAAAGGTCACGATCGGCTGGATATAAAACCATTTCTTGGACCCCGTACTGCGCCCCAGTCTTTTCGTCACAATGCGCACTACATCCGTTGTGGAATCGGCACGCAGTGTCACTTCATTGTTACTTGCATCATTGAGACGTACCAGTGGTGTCATCTCGTCAAATGCATCATGCTGGTGGTAAGAAAAGAGCGGTGTGACGATCTCTTCAAACCCCAGTGATTCCAGTGTCTGGCTGGCAACCGCTTCGATCTCTCGCTTGATCTTTGCACTCTCACCAAAATAGAGACGGCTGCCGCTTGGTATCTCATGTTCAAATATCATTTCTCTTCTCCATTATACGACAAGCCGAATGAGCCTGCTGCTGAAGCAGTCACTGCAACAGCATACGTTTTTGCACTTTGTTTCAAATCTGTCATTATTTATAGTAGGTCTGGTTGAACACACGGCCTGCCGTACCGTCGTATGCCCTTCTGCCGAGCTCATCCAGTGCCAGCTCGATGCTGTTTACCACCCATGCTGACTCATATACCGGGATCAGTCCCATCTGGTTGATACGGAAGATCTTTCCTTTGAGATGGTCTTGTCCCCCTGCCATATTGACACCGTATTTGGTCTTGAGCAGTTTTCTGATCGGCTCGGCATCCTCATCAAAAACAGTACTCATTGAAAGTGCGGGAGTTTGGGGATACATCTCAAAACCGATCGCTTCGAGTGCTGCCTGCGTCGCCTTCGCTCTTTTTGCTGTTGCTGTATAAAGTGCTTCGATACCCTCTTTTTCGATCTCGTCAAAGATCGCATTCAGCCCGATGATCAGCGTCGTTGCCGCTGTATAGGCCGTGGTATTTTGCTGCTGTTTTTTGATCTCGCTTGCAAGATTGAAGTAGTAGTCCTTCCCCGCACCGATCTTAGCCACCGCTGCACTGCTCAAACCGATCATCGCGAGTCCAGGAGGAAGCATCAATGCCTTCTGGCTGCCTGTTACCAATGCATCGATATTGGTCACATCGATAGGCTCGACGCCCACTGCGGTGATCCCGTCGGCCACTACCATGATCTCCGGATGGACAGACTTGATATACGCCGCGATCTCTTCCACCGGGTGGCGCAAGCCGCCGGCACTCTCACAGACTTGGAGAAAGAATGCATCGATATCAGGATGGTCTGCCAGCGCCTCTTTGACATCTTCAAGATTGGCAGGGGTATTCCACTCATAGGTGAGCTCCACGAGTTCTTTCCCTGCGCTCTTCACAATCTTTCCGAAACGTTCGCCAAATTTTCCGGCATTGACTGTCAACGCTTTTTTCTGGCAAAGGTTGACCACACAGGCCTGCATCGCACCTGTACCGGAACTTGCCAGCATCACACATTCATCCATACCGTAAAGCTTCAGCAGACGCTCTCTTGCCTCCTTGAATATCGCTTCAAATTCAGGAGTTCTGTGGTGTAGTGTAGGCGCCGCCATCGCTTGACGCACTGCTTCGGGTACCGGAGTAGGTCCAGGAGTAAAAAGTAGCATAATGATCCTCTTTAAAAACCGCTTTGATCACGGCATAATTGCTTGCGATTATAGCCAAAATGAGGTTAGAGGATGTTTTTAAAATTGATCGTAAATCGGTTTTTGCCCTGGTCATATCGGTATTCAATCTCCATGTTGTGCAGATTGAGCACCTCCCTGACGATATAGAGCCCCAGTCCGAAACCCGATGTTCCGCTCATTTTTTTATCTGAAAAAGGTTCAAGATATGCACCGAAATCCCCCGTAAGCGCTTCACCCTCACTGACAAAAGAGAGGCTCTCCTGCGCATAGATGATCTCCAGGTTTTTCCCGTATTTCAGGGCATTGTCGATAAGATTTTTAAATACAATGCTCATCGATGCAAAATCCGCAAAGAGTGTCTGGTCCGTGACATTTGTCGGTATCTTTTCTTCCAGATACAAAAGGTCTCCTGCTTCATCGATCAGGTCCATAATGCGTATTTCCTTTTTGGAGAGCACATAGTTCTCCGAGGTGATCTGCTCTACCTGTGCCAGCTCTTTAAGCAGAGAGGCAAGCCGTGAGAAGATCGCATCCAGCATTGTCTTGGTTTTGGGCTCGTCAACGAGTTCCGTGAGGATTTTCCCTTTGGTCACCGGTGTGTTGAGTTCATGAAAAAGATTGCGGATAAAGAGAGTACGCGAATCTGAAAGTCTCTGTATCCTGGAGACAGAGCGGTAAAACGCATCGGACACCTGGGAGATCTCGTCTTGTTTCTCCGAGAAAGCGTACTGCGTCAATACCCCTTCCCCATAACGTTCGATATCCTTTTGGAGGGTTTTCAGCGGTACAAGGGTTTTTCTCAGCATCACATACATCATGACCAGCAAAATGATCGTACCGAACATGACCAGGAACAAAATAAAAAAATGCTCTCGGTATGTCCTGATATCTTTTAGCAGCAGGTTGTAATGGTGGTTTGCAATATAGAGATAGAGATGCCCCTGGTATCGCAGGACCCTCCCTCTTTTGCCCAAACCCTGTGTCTGGTTCAGCTCCCCCGAACTTGCCCGTAGAACCTCTTCTTTCTCCCCGCCCTTGATATGTACAAGGTGAAGCTCTTCAAGCAACTCCAGCGGAAACTGGCGGGTCACTCGGTACTCATGCAGGATCATTCTGCCCTTGAACAGAAGGTCTGTTTTCTCTTTTTTGGCAATATGCATCATAAAAGAGGTGCCTGCAAGCAGTGTTGCCATCAATGCGATCATAAAAAGTATGTTCAGTTTGAAGAATACGGAATGCCGGTTCATCTACTCTCCAATATACTTGTAGCCTATACCCCGTACAGACTTGATATATTTTGGATTTTTTGTCTCATCACCGATCTTCTGGCGGATTCGGCTGATGATCACGTCGATGCTTCTGTCACTGCTCTGCCATTTGACGGCATTGATGCTGTTGACAATAAATTCACGGCTTACGACCTGATGTTTTTTCTCCAGAAGAAGTGCAAATATCTCATACTCCGCCAGGGTAAGGTCCAGCACCTCATCCTCCTGTGAAATCTGCATCTTTATCTTGTCAACCCGGAAAAGATCCTCATGAAAACCCGAAGAGAACCTGTCGTAACGCTTGATCGTTGCCTGTATCCTGGCGACGAGTTCCCTTGGTTCATAGGGCTTGGCAATATAGTCGTCCGCCCCGACATCAAAGGCTACGACCTTATCACTGACATCGGCACGGGCGGTTGAAATGATCACAGGGAGATGGGGATGGAGCGTTTTGATCCGTTTGCAGAGTTCGAGGCCATCCATCTGGGGAAGCCCCAGGTCAAGCAGCACCAGATCATACTGCTCTACCTCCAGCTTTTCAAGTGCCACGGAGGGCAGCGAGACAGAGAAGACATCCATACCGTACCCCGAAAGGTATGTTTCCAAAAGTTCGGTAAGCTGCGGGTCATCTTCTACCATCAGGATCCGTGACATCTCTACTCCTCACACTATTTTTTGGATAATTGTATCCATTTTTCTCTTTGCTCGGGAGTAAGAATAGTAAAGAATTTTTCCATTCTCTCCGCTCTTTTCTCGATCATCGCTTCACGGCGTTTTTCTCTCATCACCTCTCTTTGCTGCATTCTCTCTTTCATCACTGTTTTGAATGCCTCTTTGTCAAACTTCTCTGCTGACATAAATTTGCTCAGATCAGTTCTGTTCTGCTTCGCAGCTCTTTTTCCCTTCAGCGCTTTCCTGGATGCTTTCCTCTCCGCACGCTGCGTCTCCCTGAATGCCTGAAGCTCTTTTTTCTGTGCTTCTGTAAGATCAAGCTGTTGTATTGTTTGGTAGATAGTGCTTCTCTCTTTGTGATGTTTGCATCCATGCATACCGTGTCCAGAAGCCATAAGCGCAGAACTCAGTCCAAGCGCTGCAATCATTGTAATCGCTGTTTTTTTCATTGTCTATCCTTTGTAAAAGTGTGTTGTTTCTCGCTTTTGAGATAGTACAATGATAGAACAGTTATGTAAATTTTGTGTCAATGTATTGTGAATAGATGTAAACGGAAAAAAAGGGAAGCAGCAGAAAGGCAAAGGAGAAAAATCTCCTGTACACCGCTACTTGAAGTGAAGCAAAAATCCGACTTCTACATCCTGCCATGTTTTACCCTCATGAAGATCATAACATGCCGTGTTGATCCCTTTCAATGACGGCAGCATATCAAAATCACTGAGGTCGATATACCCTTTTGCCATCACCTTGTTCTCTTCTTTTTTATAGACCATGGGCACCGAGACGGTCTTATTGTTCATCGTGATATCAACCACCATGGAGTCAGCTTTGACGATGACGATCCTCGCCTGAATGGCATGGATAAACTGCACAAGGAAAAAGTCGCTTACCAGAAGCCTATCCCTTCCATCGTGACCGCTATTGACACTTTTGGTCTCTATCTTCACACCCAAACCGGTCAACATCTCCTCGACGCTTCCAGCGGATCTTTTGCCTGTGATCTCCACTGTGTTGAAACTTCCGTTAACACCTATTTTTGCCGGTGTTTTAAATGCCGTAAATCCAACCTCCACGCTCTCCGGTTCATATCCGAACAGCGTAAGGCTCATCATCAAAAATATGATCAAGCTTTTTTTCATCATCTCTCCTTGTATCCTGGTACAAAAGGAGCAAGCTCCTTTTGTACACTCTCCTGCGACTCAGCATTGCACTGCCTCTCTTTTAGCAAAAGGCTTACATGAGACTTTCATCTAAACGCGCTTCGCCTGCACTGCATTTTAATGCCTGTCAAATGAGAGCCTTTGCGAAACAGGTTTCGCCTTTAAGGTTTTTTAAAACCCACCTTGATTTTCTGCTTTTTATTTGATGGTGACTATTGTATGTATTTCCTCTGAAAATAGGTTGAAATGATGATAAAACTATCTCAATATAACCGTCTCCTGCCCGATCTCCTTATATCTTCTATAGTAATATTCAACAAATACTCTGATCTCCTCATCTGCAGGGAGGAAGACACCCCCGAACTTTTCCGCATACTCTACGAGATAACCATAGGCATCCTTTTTGCTCAGGTAGTGCCTAGCCAGTTTTTCATACGAAGCGATATACGCTTCCCTCATCGCATCATATCTGCCGTAATCGATCTCAATGCGGTCAGTGTATCTGATCACCCCTGATTTAAAGAGAATATCCAGATGTATCAGTCCCTCGCAATAGTAGGGGAGTACTTCGCCGACCTCTCTCCATGCCATCAGCCCCACTGCCCGTGAGACCAGATCATCCACGATATGTTCTTTCATCTCCTCTTTTTCGTTATGAAAAAACGCCATCAGTCCACCGGTAGTCGCCTTGAACTCCTCGATATTCTTGAACTGCCCCGTACCGTTCATTTTCATTTCAGTATCGCTATCGATCCACAAAATATGTCCAAACTCATGTCCTATCGTGGAGATATCATAGATCTCATGCCAGAGCTCGGGGTTTTCGTTGACCAGCCTGCGCTGAGATCGTACAAACTCCTCCCCAAAAATCTCTACATTCAGCCTCATGATCGGTTTGCTCTTTTTGGACTCCATCACAAAATCGGCATAAGCAAAGATCTTTTTGCCCAGCTCGGTAGAGACCTTTTCGTCATTCGGCACGACCTGTGCAGAGAAGAGTCCGTTAAACTCCGCACCGTAGTAGAGCATCGGTTGCCCGATATAGAGCTGTGTCTCCTCTACCTGGGCAAGGTTATTGGCAATGATCTGCTCTCCCTCTCCCCCTATCTTGTTTGCCATCTGTTTCGAAAAGGAGAGGATGTTTTCCCTCGTATGCGAACTTCTCTGCAGCCTTGGATTGACGATACGCAGATCCCACTCAAGCGCAACTGCTTTACGGTAGTGGTCCTCATAATACTCAAGCGGATGCCCCAGCTGTATCGGTGTGGTGACCTTCATCCACGCCCTGTCCACATTGGCCCAGTAGGTAATAAGCTCGTCGGGATGCGTATGCCCGAATGCATCATAGATCGTACCCAGATAGGCTATCCACTCTTCTTTCTGTTCATAGACCTCATCTTCAAACCGGCGCAACTCATCAATAAAAAGTTTCAGTGCCTGTCTGACCTGTGCTACCTCTTCTTTAAATGCCTCCGCGTAAGCCACCCGTTTGTAGCTGCCGTCTTTTTCCTGATGCAGTACCGAATAACAGCGATCCCCCACCGCTCCCGTACTGTCAAGATCGAGCAGGTTTTCACTCTGAAGCTTTTCAAATATCTTCTCTTCATCACCATTGAAAAGCGTATAAAGTTCACGGTTGACACCGTTGATGATGTGCGCCGTCCATGCGCTTTGCCATCCGCTTAAAGCACTTCCTACCGCATCAACACCCGAAATAATTGTACGGTAAAAAGGTGTCAGAAGCTTTTTGTCATTGATCCAGGAGATCAGAGCCTGATGGCGCTGCATATGCAGGCGGCTGACAAAGATATATGCCTGCTCTTTCTTGTCCATGATCTCCGTCTGAGTAAAACCGTTCTTCTGCAATACCTGGTCGAGCGCATCTTCACGCAGGCTTACGATGCGTGTCAATGCTGCCATGATGTTCTCTTTCGTATCTTTGAGCCCCAGAGCAGAGAGGAACTGCTCTACAATCCCGGAAGCCTCACCATGTCCATCCTCCAAGAGTTTGTAATAGCCATTGAGCTCGTTTTGTCTCTGCTGCAATTCATCATAGATGAGCTGCAGGTCTTTTGTAAATTGTTCTTTCTCCATCCTCGACTCCTTTGGTGTGGTCTGGGGCATTATTTGTCTTTGAGCATTTTTATGATCGGTTTTGCCAGCTCCAGAGCCTGTCCGCGGTGGGAGATCTTCTTCTTGACCTCATCGTCCAGTTCGCCCAGAGTTTTTTCAAAACCGGCAGGGATGAACATCGGGTCATATCCAAACCCCTTGTCGCCCCTTGCTTCATCGATCACCTCGCCGTGCATCCAGCCATGCACAACATATTCTCCGTACTTGCTTACAATAGCGATCGCGGCAGTATAGTATGCCGGTGTACGCTTCAATCCCTTCGCCTTGACCGCGTCGATCAGCTTGTAGAGGTTATCTTTGTCCGTCACTTCCCTGCCCCGGATATCCTCCTTGGCATAGCGTGCCGAGTAGATCCCCGGTGCACCTCCTAGTGCTGGCAGTGAGATACCGCTGTCATCAGAGATCACCAGATAGTCATCCCCCAGCTTCTCGTAGATCGTACGGGCTTTGATCAGTGCATTTTCTGCGAAGCTCTTTCCTGTCTCATCGATCTCAAACGCTCCCAAAAGCTCAGAAAAAGGCGTGATCTCCGCCTCGCACATCTGCCTGAACTCCCGCAATTTTCCTTTGTTTCCCGTCGCCAGCACCAGCTTCATTGCACACTTGCTCCTCGTCACTCAAAATCTGTTGAAATTTTATCATCTTTTCTTAACTATATCATTATATAATAAGAGTAAAATTATCCTTATTTAGAGGATTTCCGAGGTATTGTATGTTTAAACAGGTATTCCCGCTCAGCTCTATCGTCGCCCTGCGC
>JAQVHV010000011.1 GCA_028696055.1 Sulfurovum sp. | reverse complement strand
TGGTCAATGAGAGAATCACGCTTTTGACATCCAAAGGGGCCAAGCTGAGCTCAGTGATCACTTCAGAGAGTGCAAAAGAGATGTCTCTGAAAGAGGGAGATACCGTAACGGCTCTTTTCAAGGCGTCACACGTGATGCTTTCCGCTGCGCATATCGACGGCATCAGTGCCCGCAACCAGCTGGAAGGTACGATTGAAAACGTAGTAAAGGGTATGGTCAGCACAGAAGTTACTCTGGTACTTGAAGGAGGAGAACATATTATGAGCATTGTTACCAACGAGGTAGCAGAAGAGCTGGGGGTCGAGTCCGGCAAAAAAGCAGTCGTGATCATCAAGTCAAGCGACATTATGATCGCGAAGTAGTATTTCAAAAATTATAAAAGAAAATACGCTTCTACTGCATTCACGATCTGTTGATCGTGAATGCAGAGTAAACCTTCAATAGTCAAACAAATATATCCGCACAACCATTCATCCCATACACAGATTTTTACGACTCATATCACTCTACACTCCGGCTACAGATAGAGAAAGTCAAACCAATCTCAGTATAATACGCTTACACTAATAGAAAAACAGGGCTTTTGCCGGTTTCGAGCCTTTTGATAGTGTTATTTTGTCTAAGAAAAGGAAGTGCAGGTATGCTTACGTTTATCGTCTTTGCATTGTTTACCTCCCTGGTATTAAATATCATTCTAAAGAAATTTCAGCTGCCTACGATCATAGGCTATATCATGACCGGTACAGTGATTACCTATGTCTTTGGCATCCATGGTGCTGTAAACAACAATCATGATCTGCAGGAGGTTGCAGAGTTTGGGGTGGTTTTTTTGATGTTTACGATCGGGTTGGAGTTCTCGATAAGTCATCTTAAAAAGATGAAAAACGAAGTATTTCTCACCGGAAGCCTGCAGATAGTCCTGACTGCACTGACGGTCTATCTATTGGCATATTATCTGTTCGATATCGAGCAGCAGGTCGCTTTCATCATCTCTCTTGCCATTGCACTCTCCTCTACCGCCATTGTCTTGAAAACGTTCAACGAAACAGGCGAGATCAACAAACGGTATGGACAGAGAAGTCTGGGGATATTGATCATGCAGGATATCGCGGTGATCCCGATCCTTCTTGTGATCGGATTTCTGAGCAGCAGCAACAGCGATATCGGCTCCCTTCTGATCCGTATGCTTATCAGTGCTGTTGCGCTACTCACCTTGTTGTGGTTGATCGGGAAATATCTTCTTGAGCCCTTTTTTGATGAGATCATCAAGACAAACTCCGATGAGCTTTTTGTGGGAACGATACTTTTTCTTGCGATAGGCGCCTCCTATTTTGCACATGCTTTAGGATTTTCCTATTCACTTGGCGCATTTATCGCCGGGACACTGATCGCCGAGACCAAATACAAGCATCAGGCTGAAGCTGACCTGATCCCCTTTAGAGATTTGCTGCTTGGGGTCTTTTTTATTACTGTGGGAATGCAGATACATTTTGATATCATTTTCCAATACATTCATATTGTGCTGATGCTCTTGGCAGCCATTATGGTACTGAAGTTTCTGATCGTCTTTGCGGTGACCTCTTTCAGTGAAAGCAAAAGAGTGAGTATCAAAACAGCCTTGAGCCTGGTACAGGTAGGGGAGTTCTCTCTGGCGCTGCTGGAACTGGCACGCTCCAACGGACTTATCGGACCGCCGTACGGACAGGTGATGATCGCGACGATCGTGTTGTCGATGATTCTTACGCCAATCATTTTGAAAAATCTCTCATGGATCACCGATTTTATCTTGCAAAAAGATCAGGAGGGAGAGTTTTCTGTGGAGTCTATGAGCGTCAAAGACCATACAGTGATTTTGGGTTTTGGGGAGTTCGGCCGGAATATCGCAAAGTCTCTGCGGGATAACGGACAGATCTATGTTGCGGTAGACAACAATATAGAGACCTATCAGCGTGCCATAAAAGATAAGGAACCGATCGTATTCGGAAATGCAACAAGCAAAGAGATACTCAAAAGTATCAACATCGCCCATGCCAAGAACATTATTGTCGCCATCGACAATCCCAAAAAGCTTTACAATGTCTGCGAGATACTGAAGCGGTATGTGGATACGCATAAGATCATCGTCAAAATTCACACCAGTGCCGGAAAAGAAGCGATCAGGGAGCTTGGCATCAACAGGATCGTGATCGAAAATGAGCTCGCAAGCAACAGTGTCAGCGAACTGATCACGCCTTCTTTTGCAAACAGCTAAAGAGAAACAGCAAGATGCAAAAGCCTCCCAATTCCCTTTGACTCGGGGATAAGAGATCCACTTTTCTCTAATGATTAAAACAATGCCGTAAGTTTATCAGGGACAATAAATTCTATCGCATTGAACTTTATGGTTTGTTATCTAGTTACAAATTTTGTTTTTGATTGGCAGAATGATAAGTTGCAGTATTTTTGAGTTTGAGCTGAGACTGTAAAGGGGGAAAAGGGGGAGGATAGTCTCGAACTCAAACTCTATAAGCATAATACAAGACAATATTTAACAGATAATTAACAAAGAGAATATTATTTATTTTCGGCCTTTTTAGGGCCGAAAGGAACGGAAATATCAGGCGATGCTTTGGAGGGTATTGTTGAGGAAAAGCCCCAGAACGATCACGAGGCTGATGCCGGCAGGTTTGCTGTAGAGCCTGTTGGCTGCGATGAAGACAAGCATCAGTGTAGCCACCACCATCGTCGAGATATCAAAGACATAGCTGCCCATCGCGAAATCCATAGGCCGTACCATTGCTGCTGCACCGAGTACTACGCTTGTGTTGGCAAGGTTGGATCCGATGATGTTGCCGATCGCCATCTCCACTTTGTTTTTCATTGCTGCGGAGACAGAGACGACGAGTTCGGGGAGAGAAGTACCAAACGAGATCATCACGATACCGATCACCCATTCGCTCACACCAAACCCTTCTGCGATACTCGAAGCGCTGTCAACGGCAAAGTGTGCGCCTGTGACAACAAGTATAAAGCCTGCTGCCAGCCATACGATTGTAGAGAGCCATCTGAACTCTTTCCTTGCCAACTCATCCACCTCTTCGCTTCCCAGACCTTTGGCATCATGAAGGAGAAACATCACATAAGAGACCATCAGGAGCAGAAGCAGTGCCGCATCAAAACGTGAGATCACACCGTCCACGGACATAAGCAGGAAGATCATGATAGGCAGCAGGGCCCAGATGCTGTCTTTGGCAAAGAAGTCACGGTCAGGATTGAATTCTTTGACGATCAGAAAGATGATCGCCAGAACCAGGGTAATATTGAGTATATTACTACCAATGACATTGGAGATGGCAATTTCGGGATGGTGGTTGGCACTCGCTGCCATGCTCGCTGCCATCTCAGGAAGGCTTGTCCCCAATGCAACCAGCGTCGCCCCGATCACAAACTCAGAGATATTGAGGCGGATCGCAATCTTTTCGCTCTGTTCCACGATCTTGTCAGCACCCCATATCAGTGCACCCATAGCGATGATAAATATCAGAAATTCCACGGTAATTTTCCTTTTTTATGCTGATTTGGATCGGAACAGAGTCCCGACCCACGCGGTTGTACGAGAAATCATTTAGTGATTTCCTGTATAAGTCCGTTAGACAAATCCTACGACTCAGCATTTCACAGTTTTTCATTTAGTGAAAAGCTTGCATCAGGCTTTAGCCTAGAAGTGCTTCGCTTGCACTGCATTTTAATGCTTGTCAGCAGACGGCTTTTGTGAAACCGGTTTCGTTTATTCTATTGTCGTTCTTACGATCAAACTTTTGGGCAGATGGAATTGCTCGATGAACTCCTGTTCTTTTGCCCGCATCTCGCCATTATCGACCTCATGGTCATAACCCAGGAGATGAAGCAAACCGTGGATGAAGAGCAGTGTAAGCTCATCATCCGGTGTATGCCCGAACTCCACAGCCTTCTCTCTGACATATGTTTCAGAGATCACAATCGACCCCAGAGGCATACCGGGTATCGCCTGCTCCAGGGGGAAACTCAGGACGTCAGTCGGTTTGTCTTTTTCTCTGTAGCGGGCATTGAGTTCCCGGATCGTCTCATTGTCTGTAATGATGAGTTCGATGGGAGCATCGGTAAGCAGTGAAGCGATCTTCTCCAGCGCCTCTATATCCACATCCAGTTCTGTTTGATTGTCTAGTTCTATCATGCCCGAAGTTTACCCAAATATTGGTAAAATACTTTAGGGTACTTCTAAAAACCCTATGGTGGCCATAGCTTCTTGAGCTTCGTCTTAGGCAAGGCGTGCCGACACAGGCTATGCTGAAGTATAGTCAAGGAGACACAACGCAGCATAAGGCGAAGCTCATGAAGCCCAAAGGGAAGGTAAATTTGGAGCAATCTTCAGCGAGATATTTTCTTGACTTAGCTACGGCTAGGCTTTCGAAAATCTCTCACTAAATCTTACCCCAACTGTACCTTCTATGGTCGCCATAGGGTTTTTAGAAGCACCCTTTTATTTAGGCAGAAGGAATGGTATGAGTATGACCCACAAAGCAGTATGTATTATCTCCGGCGGTATGGACAGTGCACTCAGCGCAAAGATCGCCAAAGATGAAGGGTATGAGATCATCGCATTGCACTTCAACTACGGACAACGCACCCAGAAGAAGGAACTGGAGTCTTTTAGGAAGATCGCAGAGACACTGGAGGCGGTAGCGTCTTATGAGCTTGATCTGGATTTTTTTGAACAGATCGGTGCTTCGGCGCTCACCGATAAACGTATAGAGGTACCCACAGGAGGGCTGGAAGAGGGGGTACCTGTGACCTATGTCCCGTTCAGGAATGGTATTTTCCTCTCCATCGCTGCAGCGGTCGCGGAAAAACATGGCGCCAATGCTCTCTATATCGGAGTGGTAGAAGAGGACAGTTCTGGATATCCCGATTGTCGTGCCAGTTATATCAAACAGATGGAACGTGCGATCAATCTTGGTACAAAAGAGGAGACAGATCTAGAGATCAAGATGCCATTGGTGGCAATGAGCAAGGCCCAGATCGTTGCAGAGGCACTCAAGCGTAATGTTCCGTTACAGTATACATGGAGCTGCTATCAGAACGAAGATGTGGCATGCGGGGTATGTGACAGTTGCAGGTTAAGGTTAAGAGGATTTGCAAAAGCAGGGGTCAAAGACCCTATTGCCTATGCGGATGAGACTACTGCTGAAGATTGAGCCCTTCAGCGACAAATTCAAATTCATATCGACGTTCGGGATATTGTTTGACTCCTTCTGCGACAAACTCTCTTTTTGTGATCTCTCTATTCCAGAGTTTGTAGGTCCATGCTTTGAACCACGCCTTGTTTTCTGCCGTTTCCAGTGCGATTCTCTGGTATCTTGGATCCTCTCTGGTGCTGAGTGCCAGTTTTCCCATTGTCGTTTGGTAAATTTGGGTTTTTTTAGACTCGGCGACTTTATAGAGCGGCTGTTGCGGCACTGGATCTTTTGTCGCGCTGCATCCTGTCAGAAGATATCCGGACAGGATGGCAAAGAGTAGGTACTGTTTCATCTGTCAACTCCTAATGTTTTTTTCATCTATTGAATTTCTCAAGTATAACATAGTATGTGTTATACTCCCGAACAGATTGAACAAAAAAGGAAATGGATGGTGAACCCTGCACACTCTATTGAAGCAAAAATAGCCAAACAGCTGGTTGAAGATATCCAGAGCTATTTTGTAAAAAAGCTGGATGACCTCAGTCATACATTCGGCCGAGACATCGGCTGTGAAGCCGTAGAGTGGTTGAGAGATGAAGGAAGACACGGAGGCGGTGTGCGTTATGAGACAAAAGACGAACTGGTATTCAACCGGGGATCGGTCAATATCTCTCAGGTACATTATGATGACGATGAAACCAAAAAGCTTGGCTCTTCAACCGCGCTCTCTACGATCATTCATCCGCAAAATCCTCATGCTCCTTCGATGCATATGCATATCTCATGGACGCAGATGAAAAAGGGAACCGGGTACTGGCGCATTATGGCGGATCTCAACCCCTCTTTGACCGACCGCGTTGCGCAAAGGGAGTTTGACAGGATGCTGGAGAGGGTTTCGGGCGAACACTATGAAGAGGGTACAGAACAGGGAGATAAATATTTTGATATCCCGGTACTGGACCGAACAAGAGGGGTGAGCCACTTCTATCTGGAAAACTTCAATACCGGCCACTTTGACCAGGATCTGGCATTTGCGAAAAGATTTGCAGAGAGCGTGATCGATACCTATATCGGTATCGTGCTTCAGGCGTTGGGCTACTATAGAACATATGATGCCCAAGAGAAAGCCCAACAGCTCCGCTATCATACCCTCTATCTTTTCCAGGTCCTTACACTGGACCGCGGTACGACCGCGGGACTGTTGATCCATGACCAAAATGATATCGGAATTATGGGGTCGCTTCCCTCCCATGTGGACAGAACACTGCTTCAAAGCTGGATAGAGAAGATGCCAAAACCGCAGGATGAACTGCTTCAGGCGATCATCGAGGTACTTCCTGATGCATCCCCATCCCCCGTAACTGTAGAGGTCAAACAAGAACTCGCAAATAGAGTGAGAGAACACTACAAAAAGTATCCGGAAGCGCTCGACATGCAGGCAAGCGGAAACGCTCTGCCGCCTACACTCGATAATCATAAGTGAAAGTGTTAAGCGTTCAGCGCTTAGCATCAAGAACGAAAGATAAACTTCCCTTTTTCTCTATCTTTTTTTACCTTTTCATAACTCCCAAATACCCCGTTCATTGCGATATAGACACCCTCATTGTCCTGTCTCTGCAGGTATCCGATCGCTGAGGCGAGGTTTGCCGTTGCTTCGGTAGGGTCTATCGAGTAAGGGACCATCGCACCGGTAAGAACGATACGCTTTTCTGTCTCTGCATCCGCAAGGTACTCGGCAGTGATATCCATTGTATCGGTACCATGTATGACGATGAAGTCATCATAGTTGCTCATATTGATCGTAGCCAACAGCTCCATCCTGTCCTGGGTAGTCATATCAAGACTGTCCTTTTCGATGATACTGAGTACCTCGAACTCACACAGCCATTTTTTTACTATCTCATCCACGATTGTATTGTCCTGGACTACCTCCAGTGTTCCCTTGATAGGATCATACTTCTTATTAAATGTGCCCCCAGTGTTGATTATCAATAGATTTTTCATATCTTTACAACTTTCATCATGCTATTTATCCGGCATTTTACTCCAAATATGATAAAATACGACAATTTTTTAATCCGGAGATTTTGTATGATAATGAAAGGCAAAAAAGGTGTCGTTCTCGGCATCGCAAATAAGAAGTCTATTGCGTATGGTATAGCGAAAGCGTGTCAGGATCAGGGTGCCGAGATGGCAATCACTTTTCTTAATGAGAGATTTGAGCAGAAGCTGGCGCCAGTAGCAGAGGAGCTTGGATGTAATGGAAGATTCTATCCGTGTGACGTGAGCAAGCCTGAAGAGATCGTTGCTCTTAGAGAATCACTTGAAAAAGATTTCGGAAAGATCGACTTTATCGTACACTCTATCGCATTTGCTCCAAAAGAGGGACTAAGCGGACGTTTCTGTGATATCTCAAAAGAGGCATTTGATATTGCGATGGATATCTCGGTCTATTCACTGATCGAAGTCGTAAGAGAGTTAAAACCTATCCTTTCAGAAAACGCATCTGTCTTGACACTCAGCTACTATGGCGGTGTGAAGTATATCCCGAACTACAACTTGATGGGGGTAGCAAAAGCAGCGCTTGAAATGACGACAAAATACCTTGCGGAAGACCTGGGGAAAGACGGAATCAGAGTCAATGCGATCTCCGCAGGACCGATCAAAACATTGGCGGCAGCAGGGATCGGTGACTTCAGTTTCATGCTCAAATGGAACCAGGCTCACTCACCGCTCAAGCAGAACGTGACGATCGATCAGGTAGGAAACTCGGGTATGTACCTGCTCTCAGACCTGAGCTCGGGTGTGACAGGGGAGATCCACTATGTGGATGCCGGATTTAACATCATGGGGATGCCTGCTGTCGAGTTTGATGAGAATGGCAGACCAAAGATCGCTTGGGACGGAAACGCCTAATTGAAAGATTCTCCAGAATATTTGGCAAAAAAAGCCTTTTTTGACAAAGTGCTGACCATCTACGGGCGCAATGCCGTGATGGAGGCACTTGAAGATGACGCCGTCACTATCCACAAACTTCATCTCTCCCAATCCAACAAACCCAATGAACAGATCGAGAAGATGAAGAAGATCGCTGACGCAAGAGGGATCGAAACCAGGTATCATGACAAGGCCTCACTCTCGCGCATCTCCAAGAATGCAAAGCAGGATCAGGGGGTAGCGCTTGATATCGTGTTGGAACACTTCGGCGATGAGGAGCATTTTTTCAAAACGAGCCGAAGTTACCGTATCATCGCCCTGGACGGTGTGACCAATCCTCAAAACCTCGGTATGATCATCCGCTCCTGTGCTGCGGGAAACATCGATGCGATACTTCTTCCGACCAAGGGTGCGGCGCAGATCTCTCCTCTGGTGATCAAAGCAAGTGTCGGTACGCTCTTTAAGATGCCGATCATCAAGACAGGCAACCTGGCTGAAACGCTGAAAAATTTTCAAAGACACGGAGCCAAGGTCTATATGCTCTCTTCGCATGCCAATGAGAGCTATAAAGCAATGCACTATACGGAGAGGACGGTTTTTGTCCTCGGCAACGAGAGCGAAGGGGTGAGTCAGAGTGTTGAAAAGCTGAGCGATGCACGTATCATGATCCCGATGCAAAGAGGCGTGGAGTCGCTCAATGTCGCGGTGACGGCTTCCCTGCTGGCTTTTTTGTAGGCAGCTTATCCCCTGATATCGAGGAAGTTTTTCGTACTGATCTCATCCCAGGGCTGATTGAGTCTGTAGAAGGCTTGATAACTCTCCAGAACCCGTTTGAAGTCCTCGTTTTTTACACTCTGTTCTGAGAGAACCTCTTTTAGGGCTGCTGTGGCAGCTTCTATTACCTCTGCGGGGAATGTTCTGATCTGCACATGTTCGGGAAGGTCCCGGAATGCTTTGGCATTCTCGTATCGGAACTCCTGAAGCATTTGTGCCGTCATCTCTTCGGTTGCAGCCGTGATGATCGCCTGATGTTCAGAACTAAGCTTCTCCCATCTTGCCTTGTTGAATGTCACCTCCAGGATCGAACCGGGCTCATGCCATCCTGTATAGTAGTAGGGGGCGGCCTTGTCAAATCCCATCATCTTATCCAGCGCCGGTCCCACCCATTCGGTAGCATCGATCGTACCGCGCTCCAGCGAGGTAAATATCTCACCTGCGGGAAGCAGCACAGGGTTGACGCCGAGACGCTGCATGATCTCTCCCCCCAGGCCCGGGATACGCATCTTGAGGCCCTTGAGGTCTTCGAGCGAAGTGATCTCTTTTTTGAACCATCCGCCCATCTGGGGGCCGGTCGTTCCTCCCACCAGCGGGTAGAGATTGAACCTGCCGTAGAGTTCGCGCCACAGATCATATCCCCCGCCGAACTTCATCCAGGTGATCATCTCTTCGCTGGTCAACCCAAGCGGCATGCCGCCGAAGATAGAGAAAGCAGGGTTTTTGCCTTTCCAGTAGTAGACACCCGAATGAAACGCATCGATCTGTGCGGCGCTGGTCGCATCAAACACCTGCAGGGCAGGGACCAGGATATTCTTCGCAAAGACTTTGATCTCAAGCGTTCCCCCGCTCATCTCACCACACCGTGCTGCAAACCGGTCAACCCCCGTACCCATGATAGGGAAGTGCGCAGGCCAGGAGGTTGCCAGTTTGAGCGTAACCTTTTTGCCTTTGTTGACATTGACCGCTTTGTCCTTTGGCGTCTCTTCTTCTGCCCTGTGGCATCCCTGTAGTACGATCGCTGTGGCACCGACAGCGGTAGCGGTGAGAAAATCCCGTCTTTTCATCTTGACTTTATCCTTAATTTAACTGGGTTAATAGTAACATAGCATACGTTTAAAAAGGATGAAAATGAGCTGTCTTATCTGTAATCATGATACAAAAAAATTTATTGATGAAAAGAGTACGATAGCGTACTACTATTGCCCCCATTGTCAATGTATCAGCAAGTCACAGGAACACTTCAAGCCTATTTCTGAACAAAAAGCGCGCTATGACCTGCATGAAAATGATCCCGAGGATGAGGGGTACCGGGCTTACTTCCGACGTTTTCTTGATTTTGTGCTGCCTGTGGTCGGCACTCCCAGAAGCGCCCTTGATTTTGGCTGCGGGAGAAGTTCGCTTCTGGCCGAAATGCTCAAAGAAGAGGGGATCGGATCCGATTATTATGACCCGGTATACCATCCCGAAAACCTTTATGATAGTAAAAAATATGAGCTGATAGTCTCCACCGAAGTTTTTGAACATCTTCACGACCCAAAAGCCATCTTTGCACAGCTCCTGGAGATGCTCGAAGAGGGTGGGTATCTGGCACTTCAGACACAGTTCCATCCCAATGATATCGAGGCGTTCAAGAAGTGGTACTACCATCTTGACCCCACCCATATCGTCTTTTTCACCCCTCGGACCTTCAGCATACTGTGCGGGATGTACGGATGCACACTGGTGGCGGACAACGGGAAAAATATGGTGGTGATCAGAAAAAATGAAGCCTGAGTTTATTTCAGTATTTTCTAAGTTTTTGTTATACTTAAAGATAAAAATAAAATAAGGATCTAAAAGATGAAGAGTGATGATGCGAAGAAAAAAAACTCCAATGACTATATCTGGGAGTCGAACAGAAAATCGTATTCCAAACTTCCCACGTCGGAATACACGATGGATGAGAGCCGCAGAGCGATGATCCGCAGAGCGCTTGATCTTGATATCATTGATGTAAGAAGCTATGCAGGATACAGGGGTGATATGCTGGTTGAGTTTACCACGATGGGGGAGGATACGGTAAGTGCCCTGAAGAAAATTGCCGAGGATTTGGGCATGGAGGTGACGGTACGGCAGAACCCTCTGCAGATTTATCAAGTCTACTGTATTGCAGTGACTAAAGATATCTACGGGTTGAAAGTCTAAGAAGAACATACTGAAAGATACAGCTTGCAATGCTTTATCTTTTTGCTATACTATGGCAGAAACCGCTTTTGAGGAGAGAGAGATGTTAAACCCATTGGATGTATCGGTACTCTACCACAGGTGTGACAGCTCGCTGTTTGATTTTGGCACTACTGATGAGCTGGATATATTGGAACAGCCCCTGGGGCAGGAACGGGCACTCGATGCGATAGACTTTGGTACCAATATTGCTCAGGACGGGTATAATATCTTTGCTATGGGGCCTTCCGGGTGTGGTAAACATTCGGTAGTGATGGGGTATCTGGAACAGAAGGCCGGACAGGAGTCTGCGCCCAGCGACTGGTGTTATGTCAACAACTTCAAAGATCAGCGCTTTCCTCTGGCGATCAAACTTCCTCCGGGAAAAGCATTGCTTTTCAGAGACAATATTGAAGAACTGATAGAACTTCTTAAAACCGTACTGCCGGCAGTGTTTGAAAGCAGCGCTTACATCAATGAACGTGAAGCACTCAATCAAAAGTTTATGGATGAACAGACAGAGATCTTCAGGCATCTTCAGGATGAAGCGGTCAGGCATGAGGTACAGATGAACATCTCCTCATCCAGTCGCATCACCTTTGTACCGGTTATCGACGGCAAGGTCCTTTCTCCTGAAGAGTTCAAGGCCATCAAGGGAGATAAAAAAGAGAAGATCGCCGATAATATGTCCGAATTCGAGGGCTTGGTCAAAGAGGCACTGCGTAAAGTCACCGAGCTCAATAAAGTACACCAGAAAGAGCTGAAGTCACTCAATAAAAAGATCACCAAAGATGCAGTCCATTCGATCATCGATGAAGTGCGCCAGAGATATGAAGAGCATGAGAAGATCAAAAACTATCTTAATGAAATGGAAAAAGATATTGTCAGGCATGTACAGGATTTTCTGGTCAAACCTGAGGAGATGGGGCTGCCTTCTTTCATGATGGAGTTTTACACCTCGCCGTTTGAGCGCTATAAGGTCAACCTTTTTATCTCTCATGAGGAGGAAGATACCGCACCGGTGATCTATGAGGATAATCCCGTTCATCAAAATCTTATAGGACGTATCGAACATGCCTCTCATATGGGCGCGCTTGTGACCAACTTTACGATGGTCAAACCCGGTGCGCTGCATAGGGCTAACGGCGGTTACCTGGTGCTTGATGTGAGAAAACTACTTATGAAGCCTTATGCGTATGAGGAACTCAAAAGAGTACTTCGTGCCAAGGAGCTCAGGATTGAATCGCTTGCGATGCAATATGCATTTGTGAGTACTACAACACTTGAACCCGAGCCGATACCGTTGGATATCAAGGTAATATTGGTTGGGGAGAGATATCTCTATTATTTACTCTATCATTACGATCCTGATTTCAAAGAGCTCTTCAAGGTGACTGCTGACTTTGAAGATGAGATCAAGAGGAGTGAAGAAAATCATCTTTTGTATGCCCGTATGATCGGTACGATAGCCAAAAAACATGCATTGCTTGCATTGACACCTCAGGCGACTGCGCGGGTGATCGAACAATGCTCACGGGATGTTTCCGATGCCTATAAACTCTCGACGCACCTGCATACGCTGGCTGACCTGCTAAAAGAAGCGGACTACTGGGCGAAAAAGAGTGCACATAAGGTGATAGAACCCGAAGATATCGAACAGACCCTTGCCTCACAGAAGGCAAGGGTAAACCGTGTCCAGATGAAGCTCTATGAACAGATCGACGAGGGAACGATCATGATCGATGTGAGCGGCAGCAAAGTGGGGCAGATCAATGCGCTTTCATTCATCTCGCTGGGCGGGCATGCGTTCGGTATCCCGTCACGCATTACTGCCACGACACGCATGGGCAAAGGAGAGATCATCGATATCCAACGCAAAGTCGAGCTGGGGGGCCCGATCCACGCTAAAGGGGTGATGATACTGAGTTCCTATCTTGGGTCACGCTATGCTTCTGATCTGCCTATGAGTATCGTTGCATCGCTAGTATTTGAGCAGACCTACAGTATGGTTGAGGGAGATAGTGCTTCATCGACGGAACTTTATGCTTTGATATCATCGCTTTCCGGGCTTCCGATCCGCCAAAATATCGCCGTAACAGGTTCAGTCAACCAGTTTGGTGAAGTGCAGCCGGTAGGCGGGGTCAACGAGAAGATCGAAGGTTTTTTTGATGTCTGTATGCATCATGATCCCAAAGCTTCGTATGGGGTTCTCATCCCGGAGGCCAATGCAAAACATCTGATGCTGAAAAGTGAAGTCCTTAAGGCTGCCGAAGAGGGCAAGTTTTCCATCTATGCGGTGAAAACGATCGATGAAGGTGTTGAGATCCTGACCGGAGTCAAAGCCGGTGAAAAGAATGATAAAGGAGAGTACCCTGCCGAGTCGGTCAACGGGAAAGTCCTGGCACGCCTCAGAGCGCTTTCTAAAAAGGCGAAAGAGTATGCGGGTAAAGCAGGCAGCAGGTAGCAGGTTGATATTGGTAAATATTTTCTACTTCTCTGCGGATCGACTGTACTTTTGAAGCAAAATACCCTATGCGGAGGTATGCTATAATCACTCTTATGAAGATAGAGGAAAATATCCGGGAAGCCAGAGCACTGTTAATGGATGCCGATGCACTTTTTATCACCGCGGGTGCAGGGATGGGAGTGGACAGTGGGCTGCCTGATTTCCGTGGGACAGAGGGGTTCTGGAGGGCCTACCCTAAGGCTAGGGAGCTGGATCTCCGTTTTGAAGAGATGGCAAACCCACGGTGGTTCGAATCCGATCCGAGACTTGCCTGGGCATTTTACGGGCACAGGCTGCATCTCTACCGCGATACCGTGCCCCATGAGGGGTTCAGACGACTGCTTGCACTTTCTAATACTAAAAAATATGGCTCTTTCGTTTTTACCTCCAATGTGGATGGCCAGTTCCGGAAAGCGGGTTTCAGCGAAGAGCGCATTATGGAGTGTCACGGTTCCATCCACCATCTCCAGTGTCTGGATGATTGCCGAGAGAAGATCTGGAGCGCGGACGGTACCACCGTAGCGGTGGGAGAAGGGTTCCAGGCACAAGACCCGCTGCCAAGTTGCCCTGACTGCGGAGGCATGGCGAGGCCCAATATCCTGATGTTCAATGACTGGGGATGGAACCATAACCGCACCGATGCACAGAGGGAGAGGCTGAAAATATGGATAGAGAAGCTTGCTGCTGAAGGTGCGAAACTCGCGATCGTGGAGATAGGGGCGGGGACAGCGGTACCGACGGTCCGAAATACCTCTGAAAGGGTTGCAAAAGATTTTTCCGTTCCGCTGATCCGTATCAATCCCAGAGAGAGTTTCGGTGCCCGGATCGAACTTCCGCTGGGTGCCCTTGAAGCACTGGAGAAGGTGATACCCTGATGCGCTGTTATGCCTGTACAAAACCGAGTTTTCAGATCATCTGCAGCGATTGTAGGGAGAGACTCTTTGCTCCACAGATTCACACACGCAAAATCGGTACGCTTGATGTGATCAGTTTCTATCCCTACGCTGCGATAGCGTCACTGCTGCATACCAAACACAAGCCTGAGGGGTACCGTATCTACAAGAGGCTTGCCGGGATGACAATGAAACCTTTTATCAAGGAGTTTTCAGAGTCGCTGGAGAGCGATGTCTATATCGTGGGTGTCGATGAGTATGTCGGCAGCGGTTACTCCCATACGGCACTGCTTGCGCATGCGATGCGGACCCAGAAGACGAAAGTAATGCACGGGAAACTTCTGGCCAAAAACAGGGTCAGCTATTCGGGCAAAGACCTGCAGTTTCGGCTGAACCATCCTAGGGACTTCAGGTATACCGGCAAAAGCGGTATCGATGTGATACTCGTCGATGATACGGTCACGACGGGTATCACGTTGCAGGAAGCGCAAAATGTACTGTTACAGCATGGTGTCAATGTGCTCTTCGCCCTTACACTGGCTGATGCCAAGGAGTGATCTACATGAATACCTCTCTCTATGAAATTTCGCTGCTGGACCTCTTGTGGATGATGATCCCGGTGAGCGTTGTTATAGCTATCTATATACGCTGGGTCAAAGACAGCGTTACACTCTTCTATGCGCTTTTCAGGATGTTGGTACAGCTGATCCTGATCGGCTACGCCTTGACATACATCTTTCAGGCAGACTCACCCTATCTCGTGATCCTTGTGCTTTCGGTCATGTTGATAGCCGCCAGTATCATCGCACTGCGTCCCCTGCAGAAAACGGAGACAAAACTCTATCTTAACGTCTTTCTTTCCATCGTTGCCGGAGGGTTGCTGACACTGGTACTGGTGATAGCAGGGGTTTTGGATCCGGAGCCGTGGTATGATCCCAAAGTGATGATACCTTTGGCCGGTATGATCTTCGCCAATTCAATGAACGCGGTGAGTATCGCTGCAGAGCGTTTTGAGAGCGAAATGGGGAGAGAGATTGACTTTATCGAGGCGAGGGCAACGGCCTACAAGGCGTCATTGATCCCCATCATCAATGCGCTCTTTGCCGTGGGGCTTGTCTCTCTTCCCGGGATGATGACCGGGCAGATACTCTCAGGCGTAGACCCCCTCATTGCCGTACGTTACCAGATGATGGTGATGTTGATGATATTGGGCTCTGCAGGGATATCTGTAGCCATTTACCTGCAGCGCCTGAAGACAAATAGGACATATTAACTCCTATTAAACAGTGGTATGCTATAGTAAACGTATGAAAAAGCAGGATTTAAAAGCATTACTGGAAGAAGCCGAAGGCAAGAAGATACTCTTTTTGGGCAAAGAGGGTATATTTACGACGCAAGAGGTAGAGAGATTTTTAAAAAAATACAAAGTGGCAAGAGTGAAAGGGATAGAAGAGGATGTCGTCGCTACGGTAGAGCACCACAGCCTCAACCCCGTGGAGGAGATGATCTCGGAGGATGCTTATGCGTGCAAGATCCCGGCATACAGACTGGAAGAGTTTGAGCAGCTCCTCTCCGACGGGATCAACGATGACGAACTGCTGATGGCGATCAAGCTTTCCAATGATCAGGCACGGGTACTGCGGATGATACAAAATCCCGATATCAGCGATGCCCTTTTTGTCAAACTCCTTGAGATGTATCAGTGGCATGAAGAGGAGGAGGACAACAATGATGACCGCTCTGTCGTGATCGCCACGTTGACCAGATATATCGATATTACACCCGCAGAGCGTGACCAGCTCTACTCCACGCTGACGCTCAAGCGCCTCGTACGCGAAGCAACCGATCCCAGGCTCCTGCATGCGCTGATCGGTTTTCCGAACTATGAGTTCAAGCAGAAAGAGCATAGAACAACATCTCTCTACGAAGTGATCGCAACCAGCAGGCATATCGATGGTGAAGTGATCAAACGTCTGCTGAGCCTGAGAAACCTGAAGGTCGATATGTATCTGGCCGCCAATCCGGTTGTACCATTGGAGCAGCTCACAAAGTTTTCACTCAGAGAGGAAAAATCGATCCATGAAGCATTGGCGGCGAATGAAGCGATCGATGATGCGCTCTTTGAAATGCTGCTGGAGAAAGAGAAGGATGTCGTAAAGCTTCTGCTCTGGTATCAGCCGATCAGTACGGAGCGTTACAGGATGGTTGCCGGGAAGATCACGGACCCGGAGCTGCTTGCCGAAATGGGGAAAAACCTGCAGATCGACACAGCGGTCATAGAGGAGCTTTTAGAGAGCGGAAATATCATACTGCTTGAAAAACTCGCAGGGAACAGAAGTATCTCTGCAGCTGCCCTCCAGGTACTCTATGCCAAACAGATCAGCACTACTTTCTATCCTCTGGCGGGAAATCCAATCTTGCCTGTAGAGATCATTGAAGGGTTCTATGCAAATGATAAAAGCGATCGGAATATGATGCACCAGGTCGCTTCCAACCCCAATACGCCGGAAACGATACTGCGCGAGCTCTACGGGCGTGACGAGCTGGAGATCAACAAAGGGCTTGCAGCGAATCCTTCTACCCCTATCGAGATACTTGATGTGCTCAAGATCGATACCAGGCTGCGTAATGCATTGACCCAAAACGAGGTCTTTATCGAACACCACAATACAACCAAGGTAGTGATATGAAATATCTGAGTCAAAGACGAAGCTTGAGTGAGAGGAATTTAAAAGAAGCTTGGCTTCTTTTGAAGGAGAAAAAAATATGAAATCATCCAATATCTCAAAGGTCGTCAGCAGCCTGATCGAGCGTAAGCTTCCTGTCTTTATCTGGGGAGCACCGGGGATAGGGAAGTCCTCGATCGTCAAGCAGATCTCGGAAGCAAAAGATCTGGAGTTCTTGGACCTGCGTCTGAGCCTGCTTGACCCGACCGATCTAAAGGGTATCCCTTTCTTTGATGCCGAAAACCAGGAGGGTGTCTGGGCAAAGCCGAGCTTCCTTCCCAAAAAGAAAGACTCCAGGGGAATTCTGTTCCTGGATGAGATCAACACCGCACCTCCCGCGGTCCAGGCTTCAGCCTACCAGCTGATCCTTGACAGACGGGTAGGGGAGTATGAACTGCCTGAGGGGTGGAGCATCGTCGCAGCGGGTAACCGTGAAAATGACAGGGGAGTCGTCTATAAAATGCCGGCTCCCCTGGCGAACCGTTTCGTGCACTTTGAGATGGAGGTGGACTTTGATGACTGGAAAGCCTGGGCCTATAAAGCCGGGGTTGAAACCTCGATCATCGCCTACCTGGCGTATGACAAGTCGATGCTCTTTACCTTCGATCCCCAGACCAATGAGAAGAGCTTTGCGACACCACGGTCCTGGGAGTATGTGGACAGTATCGTCAAATCAGGTATCGAAAACGACTTGATATTAGATAGTATCAGCGGTGCCGTGGGGCGCGAAGCGGCGATCGGGTATCTCTCATTCAAGAAGGTGATGCAGGAGCTTCCGGATCTCTCCGCGATACTGGACGGTTCACTGACCGAGATAGAGAAAGAGGATCACAAAGTACTGATGGCGCTCTCCATAGGACTTGTGAATGCCCTGAGAGAGAACGGCAGTGATGAGGCGATCAGCAATGTCCTTGATTTTTCGATGAAACTTCCCGGGGAGTTTGCCATCATGCTGGTGAAAGATATGCAGTTTCACGGGATGGATGTAGAAGGCTCGGATGCCTGGAGCGACTGGGTGGGCAAGTTTGCCTACCTGCTTGCGTAGGGCCAGATATTTCATCCTTCCAAGAGTACGAAAAAACTTACGGAACCGGAGGCTTTAGCCGCGGATGAGGACATGTATGTCTCAAATTTCATGAAATGCTGTCATGTAAGGTTTGAAAGTGACAAAAGTGTCGATTTTGGATGGGACTACCCACAGGATACACTACGATAAAGTCTCCACTTACTGCAAAAAATGCGTTCTTTCAACGTCTCTTCCGTAAGTGGATGGATTATTTTATAGATCTAGTCGGTACATCCGTTCGGTGCGAGACCGTCCAGTGCATATTTTGTGACATACTGATAGAGATCGTCCCAGATATCATTTTCAAGTGCAGAAATATCCAGTTGCGGACAGATCGTTTGTGCCTCTTTTGGCAGATTTCCTGCTTCATAGATCGCTTCCCACTCACCCTGAGTATGGTTCCTTGCAAATCTGACACTGCTGAATCCGCATGTTTTATGGAACCTCTTTTTATAGATTTTTTTACCCAAAGCGGCACTTGCCGAACTTGGAGACGGAGATAGCGTGAGTATCAGCAGGGAGGTGGAGAGGATAGTGATCATTTTTTTCATGATTAGCCTTTTATAGTCAATAATATAAAGTTAAACTTTACATTATTGTAGTGGTATTCTCTTAGAGTTATTTTAAGAGCTCTTTTTTCAGTACGGAAAAGTATGCTTTGTAGGTCTGTCTGTTGAAGATATAGGTTTTTGCGTTGAAGAGTGTCTCAAAGACGATTTTCCATAGGGTAGAGAAGTTCTTTTCATTGCGTATATCGCAAAGTTTTGACTGTATCTGGTGTTCAAGAAGGCTCAGTGCTTTGGCATGAAAGACATACATTTTCAGGATCTCATACTCTATGCCGACCTCCTGAAAATAGCCGATGAGCTTGATGATAGAGGCCTCTTTTTCGGTAAAGTCATCTGCATTGAGCGGCAGAATGATCTCGTCTTCCATCAGCTGATCCAAAAGGCTCTCTTCCACACGAAAGTGTTCGATAAACTCGGCTTTTGTATAGTGTTTGGCATCGGAGGGGATAGCGCTTAGTGTATTCATCAAAGGTACGATCATGCCAGAGGAGGTGGAAAAGGATTGGTCCTTAAACTGCAGGATATCCTTGAGCTGTTCATTGGTACTGCCAAAGTGTTCCTTCATATAGCCGATATAGTGCAAAAGTTCCAGATGACTGTCGCTGTATCGATGTACATTGGGCTTGAGTTTATTGGCTTCGGGGAGCAGCCCTTCTTTGATATAGAAGAGGATCGTTGATTTGGGAACGCCGCTTTTTCTCACCAGCTCAGATATCTTGTATTCCACGATTTTCCTTTTGACGTATATATTTAAGGATTATACCCTATAATTAAAAACGTTAAGTTTAACTCTACATTAAAGGATAATCATGGCACATATAACTCTGCCGGAATTTGAGGATATGACTCCTGCGATCCAGGAGAAGGCGAGACCGATTCTGGAGAAAACGGGGAAACTGGGAGATATCTTTAAACTTCTTGCGATCGATGAGAAGATCTATTTTGCCACGGATGAGATGATCCAGAAGTATCTGCTGGATGAAACGACACTGAGCTACACTGTCAAAGAGGCGATCGCGCTGCTTATCTCCAAGGAGAACGGATGCAGGATGTGTGTGGATGTCCATAAAAATATCGCTAAGATACTTGGGCTTTCAGAGACACAGATCGAAGAGATACTGCAGGGTGTGGAGTCGATGCATGCAGAGGAGAAAGAGAAAGCGCTGCTCAACTTCTGCATCAAGGCATCCCGCAAGGATAACTACAAGATCCTCAAAGAGGAGATCGATGCGCTCAAAGCGATGGGATGGAGTGATACACAGATCATCGAAGCGGTTGCGATCACGGGATACTTCAACTATATCAATACGCTTTCCAATGTCTTTGGACTGGGGGAGCAGGGATGAAGCTTTTTCTCGCGTTATTGTTTTCGGCAGTGACCATCGTCACAGTGCAGGCAAAAGAGTATAAGGCACTCTTTGACTGCAGTTCGGAAAACTCAGGGTATATCAAGAGCCGTATGTGGCTGGTAGGCAAAACGATAGATATGATAGAGGCGCAGGGAGATACTGCTTCGGTCGTGCTGACGCTGCATGGAAACTGTGTACCGATGGCAGCCAAAACCTTTGACGAAGTCGTGGATGATAAGGATATCGCCAATATTAAGGAGGCTCAGAAATGGCTAGTGGCACTTGGCAAGCGCAAAAATGTCAAGGTGATCGCCTGTTCGATGTCGCTGCAGTCACATGTGATCGATGAAAATGACCTTCTCCCTTTTGTAGCGGTTTCCGACAACAGTTTCATCGAGGCGATCATGTACCAGAATGAGGGATATGCGTTGATGACGTTCAAGTAGTCCTCTCTGCTGTCCCGAGGCTTAATAGACGTTCGGGCGCTTACATCAAAGAAGCCGCCACCGGCATCTTTTGTCTATTTCTCTTCCAGGATGGCATAGGTCCCGGTGGCATAGGCCACAAGTTTCTCTTCGCAGAGAAGTTCTATCGTGACAAAAGCCGTTGTCCTTCCCTGTCTTTTTACCTCCGCTTTTGCGATGAGATACTTTCCTGAAGCAGGTTTGAGATAGTTGATCTTTATCTCCATGGTCACAGCGGTATACCCTTCATCCAGGTTCGACATCGCAGCATACCATCCGGTATTATCCATCAGTGTGGATATCACCCCTCCGTGGATAAATCCCAGATGCTGAAGGTGGTGGGGTTTGGTGTGCAGCTCAACCTCCGCACTGCCTTTTTCAAAATTTTTCAGTGTTGCACCGGTATGTTCCAAAAATGGAAATTTGATCTCTTTCAATTTCTTCTCCTTCTTTATAGAGAATAGAAGGCTACCATATCCGCATAGCAATACTATAGCATGAGGGAGTTTTTGATAGCGTCTGATCTCTCTGTTCGCTATTTTTTATGAAAGTCGATAATATGATCATGTTTGTCTTTCTCGAAACTGCAGCACTGCTCAAAAAAGTCTTTCAGTGATTTTTTTCCTCTGTGAAGGTGGGACTTGACAGTAGAAAGATTCAGTGCATTTTTTTCTGCATACTCCTGTTGGGTCATCTCGTCAAAATAGACTGCTTTAAGCGCTTCTGCATTGGATGGCGGCAGTTGATTTAAAAAATCATTCAAACAGCAGTCAAAATCATTATAAACAGAATCTCTCTTCTCTTCATCCATCACTGTTTCATCTTCGATCTCCATTGTAACAGGTCGTTTTTTTCTGTAATAGTCAATGATCCTGTTGGATGCAATCGTATAGAGCCAGCTTTTCAGGCTCCTTTTTTCTTCCAAGTTATCGATCGAAGTATAGGCTTTCAGAAAAACATCATTGAGGATCTCTTCTGCATGATGTCTATCGGATACCTTGTATTGAATAAATTTAAATAACGGTTTTCTGAACGTTTCATATAATGCTGAAAAATCATTCGTATCTCTATCTTCCATTTTCACTCCTTGAAGCTCTTTTTTTGAATAAGACGATTTTTTTTAAAAAAAGTTGCAACCTTTTTTACTTCATTGCCGTCTTAGTATATATAAATTTTATAAAAAGGATACAAAATGGATAAAAAAAGAAGGGTGCATATACATATCTCGGTTGAGGATTTGGAAGAGAGTATGGCTTTTTACAACCTGCAATTTGGTACGGAGGCGACAAAAGTCAAAGAGGATTATGCACAATGGCTGGTCGACGACCTGTCGCTTAATTTTGCTATCTCAACAAGAGGATATGAAAAAGGGCTCAATCATTTTGGTATACAGTATGGAAGTGATGAAGCACTGCTTGAAGCGCAACACGGTTTTGAAGCAGCAGGAGTGAAAGGCAAGGAAGAGGAGGGTGCTCTATGCTGCTATAAAGCATCGAACAAGTACTGGGTGACAGATCCTACTGGTCTGATCTGGGAAAATTATCACTCTATGGATGATATAGAACTCTTTGGTGTAGACGGGAAAGATACCGAGGATGGATGTTGTATCCCCTCGCATGGTGCATTTGCTGAGGCACCTTCCTGTACACCAAAAGGGAGTGATTCCCTTTGCTGTTCATCCGTATCAGGCGACTGCTGTTCATAAAACAGGGTTACTTTTACGGCGTTGCAGACGGTCCTATTTGAGGCCTTCTGCAATTTTTATCGTCGCCTTGTTTGAAATAAAGGTGATCATGATCCTCGCATCCTTATTTTTCCATTCGCAGTTACTGATGCCCAGTGTTTCTGCACACCCCTCAGGCTCACCCAGAAGTTTGACAACTGCCTCATAGGACATACCGTTTTCAATCTTGTCGTAGTTTTCTTTCGTAATTTTGCTGCATCCGTTCAATAACAGGATCAAAGCTGCGATGATCAAATAGTGTTTTTTCAAGTTAGTCCTTTTGTTTATAAGTTTCGAATCCGTAACGACAGAGATCAATCATATGCCTTGATCGGCGAGACATATCCGGCGGGCTTGAGTGCCAGCAGGGAGCAGTTGAGTTTTTCAAAAACGTTCTCAGCGGTATTGCCGATGACAAACCCGGCTATTCCTGTGCGGGCAACAGTCCCCATCACCATGATATCCACCTTTTCGTCCCGGACAAATTTGCCAAGCAGTTCTGCAGCTTCACCTCTCAGGTGGTGAACGCGGTTTTCACCAGCGATACCTGCATCTGCGATAAGCGCGTCGAGTGCAGCACGGTGTTCTTCCCGGATACTTGTCACTGCGACCGAAAGATCTTTCTCTGTTACTTTCAGCCAAGGATTGTGGCGAAGATACTCCTCGTAGGGGTACTCCCAGCAAGAGACGATATCGAGCACCCCGCTGCAGCTGTCGGCCATACTTCGTGAATCCTGCAAAAGCCGGATGTTCAGATCACGCGCATCCTCACTCTCCGTGATAGGATCGACCGCCACCGCCACACGGATATTTTCTCGTGGATGGGTAATGGGTCGCGCGAGATAGAGGGCGCTGGGGCATTTGCGCAGCAGGCTCATATCAAGTGCTTTGAAACCACTCTCGCCGCCGGTATCTTCGGCTTCTTTGACGAGCAGGTCATATTCGTGTCGCAGCACATAGCGTGTGATCGTCACGACGGGTGAGGAGTCAGCCATCATCACCTCGCGGGTCGGCTCAAACGCTTCTCCCCCCAGCGCCTCTTGCGCGTTTTTCAAAGAAGCCTCCATGCGCTCCGACAAAAAAGCCTCAAATGTTTCCTGCTGTGCCTGCAGCTCTTTGGGGAGTGCAGGATAGTGCATCAGCAAGTGCAGGGGAGCGCTGCTGTTGCGCGCTATGCTGAGTGCCTGTTTCAACCCGTCTGTCCCTTCAACGGATGGATTCATTAGATAGAGAATGTTTTGGTAGTGTTTCATGAGATTTTCCTTTTGCTTATTTGTTTTTCAAGTTGTTCGACCGCATTTTTGGCAGCATCTCTATACGGTAGAAATACCATATGTGCACCATGCTCTATCAGCCGTTTCTGTATCTCCTGGTCATCGACATCATACTGTTGTACAGTGACGGCGATCTTGCCTTGATAGCCGGACTTCTTAAGTGTATCTATGAGCACAAAACGCTGGTCTTCTTTGCTGAAGTACGGGGTGGGTTGTGACATGGCAAGGATCACGCACTCGCTTCCGGCAAGCGGCAGTGTCGCAATAAACTCCTGGTCTCCCGCATCGCCGTAGATAGCATCGAAGCCGAGTTTCTGGCGGTGTATCACCTCTTCAGGATTGAAATCAACGATCAAAATATGCTTGCCGGCAGCTTTGAGCGCCCAGGCAAGCGCACTGCTATATCTCCCGGCACCGAAGAGTATTATATCATAAGAGCGTGACTGGTTTATACTATGATCATTCAGCGCTTCACGAAAGGGAGAATGCCATTCAAATATCCACTGTATCGGTACGCAGAGAGTACCATCATGCTCAGTACGACAAAAAAGCCTGTACGATCAAAAAGCCGATAACAGCGGTTAAAAATACCTGTCCAAGCCCTGTTGCAAGCGAGACGATGCTAAGTCAAGTGTACGGATAAGGTGCAGGTCAAGCTTGAGTCCTACCAAAAAGAGCAGCAGGGCGAGCCAGCAGGCTGATGATCTCTTCTGAGTGGACGATGTCAAGTACCGAAGGGCGGGCCAGTATCCCGACCGCGATGAAACTGACGATCATCGGCTGGCGCAGCAGCATGCCGACAGAGCCGAATATCGCTGCCAGCACCATGAGCGCGGTCAGTTCATAAAAGGGCGATGTGTGTATCAGCGTGATCAGTGCCGAACTTTCCCAAAAGCCTCCTTCGTTTTTGGAATAGTATATGTTGATAAAACCAAATAGTCAACCTTGAAATACCCATTCAAACCACCAATCAATGGTTTAAATTTAACCGGGGGATATTCTTTTTTAAGTTTGAACCAACTAATATATATAATATGATCGTAAAAGTTTTATGACGGCTGATACCCAGTCAATCATTACTGACAGAAAGGGGTGAAGTAATGGCAAATATACATCAACTCATTTATAGAGGGAACCTCCAAAAATGCTGGGAGATCTCCATGATCAACTCTTCGCACTATTAAGGCAGGATCTTATACCTTCCGTATCTTACTTCTTTGTCTGATTTTTGATATTTTTTTGCGCGAATCATCTTTTTTTTGTTACAATCAATTTATCGCGATAATTTTTAAAGATATTGTTTTGTTATAAAATGCTTATGTATGGTCAGCAAAGTTGGTCATATCGGAAAATGATTTCTCAAAGGCTGTCAATGAAAACAGAGTGGATCAAAAAAGCGCCCGAGAACGTTTCGGTGCGTCCCAATTTGATGGATTATGAAAAAGCGTATCATGCTTTCAAGTGGGAAGATGTCGCTTTGCAATTTCAGGGGTTGCCCTCAGGCGGGCTCAATATCGCCCATGAGGCCATAGACCGTCACGCCAATGGGGCTTTGGCTGAAAAAAACGCATTGGTGTGGCTGGGAGCCGACGGTGAGAGGCGTGAATATACCTTTGCCCAGATGAAGCAGGAGAGCGCCAGGTTTGCCAATGTGCTCCAGTCACTAGGGGTGGGTAAAGGCGACCGTGTTTTTACCCTTACGACACGCCTTCCCGAATTCTACATCGCTGCTATAGGGATTTTTAAAAACTGCAGCGTGCTATGCCCTCTGTTTGCGCAATTCGGCCCGGAACCCATCTTGCAGCGTATGAAAAAGGGGGATGCAAAAGCACTGTTGACGACCAGAGCCATCTTTGAAAAAAAAGTACGCCCCCTGCTGGATGAACTCCCGGAGCTTCAAACCGTCATACTGATCGATGCCCCGGAGGACGAGAGCGGAAAGATACGTTCTTTGAGCGCTCTGATGGCACAGGCCTCCGATCTGTTTGAGATCGCACCCACCGATCCGGAAGATATGTCTATCCTTCATTTCACCAGCGGTACGACGGGGATGCCAAAAGGTGTTGTACATGTCCACAAAGCCATCTATATGCACTGGATGAGCGGGAAGTATGTTCTCGACATGCACCCTGATGATATCTACTGGTGTACGGCCGATCCGGGATGGGTGACCGGCACTTCTTACGGGATCATTGCCCCCTGGCTTCACGGCATCACCAATATCGTCAATGAGGCGGAGTTTGATGCGAAAAGATGGTATGAGATACTCCAAAACGAAAAGGTAACGATCTGGTATACGGCCCCTACGGCTATAAGGCGACTGATGCGTCTGGAGCTTGATCCTCTCAGGGAATATGATCTTGCAAACCTGCGGCTGGTGCACAGTGTCGGCGAGCCGCTCAATCCTGAAGCGGTTGTCTGGGGAGTGGAAAAACTCGGACTGCCTATCCATGACAACTGGTGGCAGACTGAGACCGGCGGCATTATGATCGCCAATTTTGCATCCCAGCCGATACAGCTTGGCTCCATGGGGCTTCCGCTCCTGGGGGTTGAAGCAGTCATCATCAATCATGACAGCAGCAGCGGCGTTTTTGAGATGGCAAAAACGGGACAGAAAGGCGAACTTGCCATCAAGCCGGGATGGCCCTCCATGTTCCGGGGATATCTGCACGAAGAGGAGCGCTATCAAAAGAGTTTTATCAATGGGTGGTATCTCACCGGGGATTTGGCCTATAAGGATGAATACGGCTATTTTTGGTTTATCGGACGTGCTGATGATATTATCAAGACTTCTGGCCATATGGTTGGTCCGTTTGAGGTTGAGAGTACGCTCATGGAACACCCCGCCGTAGCCGAAGCAGGGGTCATAGGCAAGCCGGATCCCGTCGCAGGAGAGGTGGTCAAAGCCTTTATCGCATTAAAAGCCGGTTTCAAGCCAAGCGAAGAGCTCAGAAAAGAACTGATCGGTTTTGGACGGCAAAAACTCGGTGCTGCAGTGGCCCCCAAAGAGATCGAATTTCAATCCGACCTGCCCAAGACCAGAAGCGGAAAGATCATGCGCAGGCTTCTGAAAGCCCGCGAGATGGGTTTGCCTGAAGGCGATATCTCGACATTGGAACATTAAGGAGTACAAAGATGCAGATCGATATCAATCAAGCCAGGTCTTACTATCGCCAAATGCTGCTTATCCGGCGTTTCGAAGAGAAGTGCATGGAGCTCTACAGCCATGAGTTCATCCGTGGTTTTTTACATCTCTATATCGGAGAGGAGGCCATTGCGGTAGGGGTCATGGATGCAGCCGGCGCAGAGGATGCCGTGATCGCTACGTACCGGGAGCACGGTCACGCTCTTGCGCGCGGGATACCGGCCAAGGCTATCATGGCTGAGCTGCTTGGAAAAGTTGAGGGGTGTTCTCGCGGACGGGGAGGTTCTATGCATTTTTTTGATGCCAAAACACGTTTTTACGGCGGTCTTGCGATCGTGGCAGGAGGGTTGCCGCTGGCTGTAGGCATGGCACTTGCGGATAAGAGGATGAAACGGGATCGTGTCACTGTCTGTTTCTTCGGAGAAGGGGCTGTAGCAGAAGGAGAATTTCATGAGTCGCTCAATTTGGCTGCCTTGTGGGAACTGCCGATACTCTTTGTATGCGAAAACAACCGCTATGCGATGGGGACTGCTCTGGAATGTTCAGAGTCCGAACAAAATATCGCAAAAAAAGCTTCAGCCTACAATATCTCTGCAAGCCAGGTAGACGGGATGGATGTATTTGCCGTAGCGGCATCCGCCAAAGATGCCATAGCACAGATCAAAAAAGACGGCTATCCCGTGTTTATCGAGTGCCTTACATACCGTTTTCGGGCGCATTCGATGTTTGATGCGGAACTTTACCGAGACAAAACAGAGGTGGAACAATGGAAGCAAAAAGACCCTTTGATCGTATTGAAAAACAAACTTGAAACTGCAGCTCCGGGCTCACAACTGGGCGAAGATACGCTTGAAAAAGAGGTCGCTTCAGTGATCGAGGAAGCCGTAGCGTTTGCCAAGAACGGCACACTGGAGGAGATTGCAGATCTGGAAAAATTCGTATATTCTACGGAGGTACGGCAATGAGCGAGACAATCACTTACCGCGAAGCGGTGCGGGCAGCGATACGCGAAGCGATGGAGCATGATGAACGCGTCTTTCTGATGGGGGAGGATGTAGGAAAGTATGGCGGCAGTTACGCGGTAAGCAAGGGGCTTCTGAAGCAATTCGGAGGCGAACGGATCATCGATACCCCGCTGAGCGAATCGGGTTTCACGGGGGCCGGTATAGGCGCTGCACTGAACGGTATGCGGCCGATTGTGGAGATCATGACGGTCAATTTCAGTTTATTGGCGCTTGATCAGATAGTCAACACGGCAGCAACGATGCTCTATATGTCAGGCGGGCAGTTCAATGTCCCGCTTGTGATCCGCATGGCAACCGGAGGCGGCAACCAGCTTGGGTCTCAGCACTCACATTCTCTGGAAGGGTGGTATGCCCACGTCCCCGGGCTCAAGATACTTACTCCCGCAACGGTGCAGGATGCGTATGATATGCTGCATCTTGCACTCAAAGATCCGGATCCTGTGCTGATCTTTGAGCATGCACTTTTGTATAACAGCAAAGGGGAGTTGGATAGAGAGATCGCGCCGCTGGAAATCGGCAAAGCTTCGGTGCGTCGTCCGGGAAAGGATATCAGCATCATTACCTACGGTATCAGCCTCTTCAAGTCACTCGAAGCAGCCGAAATACTTTCCAAAGAGGGGATAGAGGCCGAAGTGATAGATCTGCGTTCGCTGCGTCCCCTGGATGATGCGACGATCATGGCTTCTGTCAGCAAAACCCATCGAGTATTGATCGTAGACGAGGGGTGGAAGTCGGGCAGTATCTCAGCGGAGATCATGGCACGTATCAACGAGCAGGCTTTTTACGAACTGGATGCTCCCATGCAGAGGGTCTGTTCGGCCGAAGTCCCGTTTCCCTATGCCAACCATCTTGAGCAGGCAGCCTTGCCTCAGGTAGAAAAAATCGTAGCCGCCGGGCACAAACTGATGGAGGAACTATGAGTACATTTGTCATGCCGAGCCTGGGCGCAGATATGCAATCCGCGGTGCTTATGGAGTGGAAAGTAAAAGAGGGGGACAGGGTCAAAAAAGGGGATGTGATCGCGGAAGTGGAGACAAGCAAAGGGGTGATCGAAATAGAGGTATTTGAGGAGGGTATCGTCGAAAAGATCTTAGTCACTGAAGAGACCGAAGCGAAAGTCGGAACCCCTTTGGCCATTATCCGCAGTGTGGATGAAAGTAGCGCAGCGGAAGAAGAACCTACCGGCTTCGATATGGCTGCAGAGACCAAAGAAACAGAGCCGCTATCCATTCCGATTCCGCCGGTATCTGATGAACCTGATGAACCTGATGAACCCGTAGAAACCCAAAGGGTCAAATCCTCTCCTCTTGCCCGCAAAAAGGCAAAAGAGTCGGGCATAGAGCTTTCGACTTTGGCCGAAGGTGACAAACCCATCCATCTTGCACAGGTCGAATCCCAAAAGAGATCAGTCACCCCGGCAATGAGCGGCATGAGGCAGGCGATTGCCAAAGCGATGAGCCGTTCCAATGCCGAGATACCGCATTACTACCTGAGCACCTCTATCAATATGACATCAGCCTTGCGTTGGCTTGAAGAACAAAATCGAAACAGAACCATCGAAGATCGTATCCTGCCGGCAGCCCTGTTGATACGTGCCGTTGTGCGTACACTCCGGGAGGTACCGCAGCTGAACGGTTTTTGGATGGATGATACACTGCATTTGAGCGAGGCTGTCAATCCCGGTATCGCTATCGCACTTCGCAAAGAGGGGCTCATCACCCCCGCACTTTTGAATGCGGAGCATATGGATCTGGATGCCACGATGCGTTCGTTTAGCGATCTTGTGACCCGTACGCGTTCGGGCAAACTCCGCAGCAGCGAGATCACACAGCAGACGATCACTATTACAAACCTAGGCGATCTTGGCGTGGATCGTGTCTATGGTGTCATCTATCCCCCTCAGGTAGCGTTGGTGGGATTCGGACGCATCATGGATACACCGTGGGCCGAGGGGGATGCGCTCAGTGTGCGCAAGGTGATGCAGGCGACACTCGCGGGCGACCACCGCGCGACAGACGGACGGACAGGAGGAGAGTTTTTGAATAAACTCGACCAGATTTTGCAGAGACCAGAGGAGTTGCTATGAGTGCCGAAGAGATAAAAGAGATCATCATCAGAGAGATCCTGGAGATCGCGCCGGAGATGACTGAAGGGGATATCGATCCCGATGCGCATATCCAGCGTTCGCTTGAGATAGATTCGTTTGATTTTTTGCGCATACTTACCGCGCTCAATAAAGCGATCGGCGTAGAGGTGCCGGAAGCCGATTATGGCAAAGTCGATACGCTCAACCATATGGTGGACTATTTTGTCACACACTTGGAAAAGCGCTGAAGATGATCTGCAACAGAACAAGAACGGGATGAGAGAGATATGAAGCGATGGCGACTGATCGATACCGGGCTGGGAGAGGGAGCGTGGAATATGGCCGTGGATGAAGCACTGTTGAATTGCTATACCCGGGAAGATATGCCGGTCCTGCATCTTTACCGCTGGGAGAAGACGATCAGCCTGGGGCGCTTTTCGGCTCTGGAAAAGAGTGTGGATATCGGGCAGTTGAAAAAGCATAATATCGGCTGTGTCCGCCGTATGAGCGGCGGCGGTATTCTGGCGCACGGCAGTGACCTCTCCTATTCTCTCACTCTTCCGCGGAATTCATGCCAAGAGGGGGTGAAGGCAAATTACCGCTATTGGTGCACGTTTCTGCTGCGTTCGTATGAAAAACTGGGTCTAAAGGCGCATTTTGTCCAAGCCCTGGGGATGGAGCAGAAACACTCCAATATCTGTCTGGCCGGATGCGAACCCTATGATATCGCCATAGAGGGCAAAAAAATGGGAGGCAATGCCCAGCGCTATACACGCAATGTTCTGTTCCAGCACGGGAGTATACCGATATGCCTGAATGAAGCGGCATTTGATTCGATATTTTTAGAGGAGTCCGGCATGAAATCTGCTGCATCTCTTCAGAATTGCGGGGTGGAGATATCCCACGGGACGCTTACAGCACTGCTGATAGAGACATTTTGCGAAACCTTCGGAGCAGAGGTTGTCCCGAGCGCATTGAGTCAAAATGAAGAACAAAATGCCATAGAACTTTTTGAAAAGAAATATACGCAGGAAGGGTGGAATCTATATGCCGAAAATCTTTGCTCCTAAACCCGAATGGCTCCGCAAAAAGATCACGCCAAGCAGCCATCAGGCGATGAAAAATCTGCTGGGGGAGGGGAATATCCATACGATCTGCGAAGAGGCGCTCTGCCCCAATATCAGCGAGTGTTTTTCGCAAAAGGTAGCGACTTTTATGATCCTGGGGACAGAGTGTACGCGCGCCTGCAGTTTTTGTGCCGTAAGCAGAGCCAAACCGATGCCCCCCGATCCTTTGGAACCTGATAAAATAGCCGATGCGGTCTTGAAGCTTGGGCTCAAACATGTCGTCATCACTTCACCGACCAGGGACGACCTCGAAGATGGAGGTGCGGAGCACTTTTGCAAAACAGTGCATGCGATCAGGACTCTGGATGATTCGATCGTTGTGGAACTGTTGATCCCGGATATGCAGGAGAATGATCAGGCGCTGGAGTCCATCGCGCTGAGCGGTGCGAAGATCATCGGGCACAACCTTGAGACCGTACCCAGACTCTATCATGTACGCAAAGGTTCGAACTATGAGCGTTCGCTCCGTGTTTTGCGTAAACTTTTGGAGTTCAATCCTTTGTGTACGACAAAGAGCGGCATGATGCTGGGGCTAGGCGAACGGGATGAGGAGGTGATACAACTCATGGAGGACCTTTTAAAAGTGGACTGCCGTTTTTTAAGCATAGGACAATATCTCTCTCCCTCCTTGCACCATGCAGCAGTGGTTGAGTTTGTAAAGCCCGAACGGTTTGCGTTTTTCCGCAGAGTCGGACTTGAGATGGGGTTCGGGTACATCAAGAGTTCGCCATATACACGCAGCAGTTATATGGCGCATGAATATTTGGAGGAATCATGAAACAGGTTCAAACAGTCGTGATAGGTGCAGGTCCTGCCGGATATGAAGCGGCACTGGAGTTGGCGAAAGCAGGGATCAAGACACTGCTGATAGACAAAAGCAAAGAACATATCGGCGGGGTATGCCTCAATGAAGGATGCGTTTCGACCAAGAACTATCTGCAGTATGCAGAGTGTGCTTCAAAAGCTTCCTATTTTGCTAGCCGCGGACTTGAGCTGGAGATGAAAGGGCTGGATATCAAAGCGCTTGCCATGCATACCACATCACTCAAAGACGAACTTCGTGCAGGTGTCTCATGGCTGCTTGAACAGGCCGGCGTCGAGATGCTTTATGGGAGCGCATCGTTTATCGATAGTCATCATCTCAGTGTATCGGATGAGACGATAGCGTTTGACCACTGCATCATCGCAACAGGCTCGAGGCCTCAGGATCTCCCGATACTGCCTATAGACGGCAAGCATATCATTTCCAGCCGTGAAGTGTTCGAACTGCAGGCCCTTCCGGGATCCATCGTGATAGTGGGAGGCGGATTGATCGGATGTGAGTTTGCAAGCTTTTTCAGCGCTTTTGGAGTAGAAGTGACGATGGTTGTACGCGGCACCCGGCTGCTTTCAAGCGAGGATGAAGATGTATCCAAGGCTTTGCTGCGTGCATTTAAAAAGCGCTCTATCAATGTCCTGTTTTCGGCTTCAGTTTCAGAGGTACAAGCGGAGGGGGAGAGGGTAAAACTGGCTATAAGCGCAGAGAACGAGGAGCATATCGAGTGTGATCTGGTGCTTAGTGCGACAGGCCGCATACCCTATACAGACGGTTTGCAACTGGAAAATGCCGGGATCAGGCAAAGCGATAAAGGATATATCGAGGTCGATCAGTCATTTCAAACGAGCCAGGAGCATATCTATGCCGTCGGTGATTGCATCGATACATTCGGGTATGCCCATACGGCCTATACCGAGGGAAGGGTAGCCTCGCACAACATCATTACAGGCGAAGCAATGACAAATACCCATGTCACACCCTCTACTGTTTTTTCTGATCCTCAAATAGCAACCTGCGGTTTGAGTGAAAAAGAAGCCAAAAGCCAGGGGCTAGACATTGAGGTCAAAAAAGCCTATTTCAAAGCGAATGCCAAAGCAAAAATAGTGGGTGATGATGCAGGATTTATGAAACTCATCCTGTCTTCTCGGGAGGAAACAGTTCTGGGGGCATCCGTTGTGGGAGTTGAAGCGGTGGAGATCATACATCTGTTGAGCGCGGCAGTAGAGAGAAAAGTGACACTAAAAGAGCTTGCCGGGATGATCTATGCCCACCCTACCATTTCGGAGATCATACGAAATTTTTGATGTGAGGTTTTTTTGTTCCGGCGTTTTTGCATATTGTCATACAAATGGTGGGATAGCAATCCCACCCTACGAAACCCAAAACATTGTTATGCCGTAGGGTGGGTTCACCAACCCACCAATTCAAAATAAACATTGCAAAATGCCACATTTTTTGTTATTGCTTGTGATGATCGGCTACAATCAAACATGGCAAATTATAAAAGAATGTTTTTGGATGGATATAGCTATTTTATCACCGTTGTGACATATGAACGACGTCCAATATTGATTGACAATATTGATTTGTTACGAGAGAGTTTTCGACAAACAAAGAAATACTATCATTTTGATATTAATGAGATAATAATCATGCCGGATCATTTCCATATGATTATCACACCATCAAATGCGACGGATTACCCGAAAATAATCAAAT
>JAQVHV010000079.1:7442-8106 GCA_028696055.1 Sulfurovum sp. | reverse complement strand
GATCGGGAAGGTGATACGTTCAACCAGCCTTGCATAGTATTCCCCTCTCTCTCCCTGCGCGATCACTCCTGCTTCGGCAGCCTGGGGTTTGGGCAGCATCGTTCTTTGCAGGAACTGCATCACCTGTCCTCCCGAAGGGACATAACCGATACCGAACTTCTCTATCGATGCGGCACTGATGCCCCGGTCTGCAAGATATGTCTGTGCTGTCGGATTCTGGTCGAGATTTTTCACATACCAGGTCTGCACGGCTTCCAGCACACGTTTGGCGTCACTGTAGTCCGAACTTCCCTTGGTATAGCGCAGAGAGAAGTTGTACATCGACGCCAGTTTTTCTATCGCCTCGGGATAGCTCAGCTTCTCGATCTCCATCACGAACTTGATCGTGTCTCCCCCCGCCCCGCAGCCAAAACAGTGGTAGATCTGTTTGCTTGGGCTCACCACGAACGAAGGGGTCTTCTCCCCATGGAAAGGGCAGTTCGCTTTGTAATTGGCACCCGCTTTCTTCAGCTCTATATAGTTGCCGATAACGTCTACAATATCGATACTGTTTTTAAGGGATTCTATGGAGGCATTATCTATCATAATGGCATTATATCTAATTGGGTATAATCTACGATAGAAATTAAAAATTAAAAATTAAAAATTAAAAATTAAAAATTAT
>JAQVHV010000079.1:0-7431 GCA_028696055.1 Sulfurovum sp. | reverse complement strand
GGAAAACATACTGCCGGCATACAATGACCCCCTTTTCAGTATCCTGCTGATCATCGTTATCGCCCTGATACTCTCTTTGGTGACCTATGGGTGGGGAGTCTATCAGCAGCAAAAAGAGCAGGGAAACCTCTTGAAGTTCCTGGAAAAGTTTGATACTTCAGAGTGTATGCTGGACACGACCTCAATGCCTTTTGATACGCATATGCTCAAACCGCTTGCCCTGCTTGCACAGGCATTTGACAATGCCGGGGAGTACCATAAGGCGATCAGTATCTATCTCTACCTGATTAAAAATCTCCAGGAGGAGAGCCCAAAGCTTGAACTGATGGAGAAACTGGGCAAGACCTACTTTCATGCCGGTTTTCTGGAGCGTGCAAAAAACATCTATGAAGAGATACTTCGCAAGAAACCCCGCAATGCCAAAGCGCTCTATATGCTCGAAGTGGTCTATGAGCAGATGCAGGACTTCCCCAAAGCCAGAGCGATTATTGAACCGCTTGAGATCATGGGCGAAAAAACACAGACACTCGAAAGATTTCTCACCTTCTCAGAACTTGTAGCCGACAAAACCCTTCCCAAAGAAGAGAAGGTCAAAAGACTTATACAGCTGCTTGAGAAAGAGCCGGGTCTTTACCGGGAGATCATCGGTGTACTCTTCCATCTGGATACCCGGGAGGCATGGCAGGCCCTGGATACCGCGCGGATCAAAGAGATCATCGACATCCTCTGGTTCTTACCACAGTCACAACTGAGTTTGGATATAATTTCGGGAAATAAACAACTGAAAACACTCTACTATGCCAAAGGGTATATATTGGAGCCGGCAAAGTCGAGCGGGATATTCATGCTGGATATGCTGGCAACGGCAAAAGAGAACGGCTTTAAAGAGGGAGAGCTGCACTTTACCTATCTGTGCGGCAAATGTAAGCAGAGCTTTCCCATAGCATTTAAACGTTGCCCGAGCTGTATGGCACTGCACACGGTAGAAGTCGAGGAACACATTGCAAAATCAGACCCGAAAACAGATTACTCTCTATTCTGACGGCTCAAGCCTCGGAAATCCAGGTCCCGGCGGCTATGGCGGGATATTGGAGTACAAAGGCAAACGCAAAGAGTATTATGGCGGAGAAGCCCATACCACCAACAACAGGATGGAGCTGCGCGCCGTCATAGAAGGGCTCAAACTGCTGAAAGAGCCGTGCCGCGTAGAGGTGGTCTCAGACAGCTCCTATGTGGTCAAAGCGATCAACGAGTGGCTTTCGGGATGGAAAGCAAAAGGGTTTAAAAAAGTCAAAAATGTCGATCTGTGGGAAGCCTACCTCGAGGCCGCCGGACCGCATCAGGTACACGGGACATGGATACGGGGCCATGACGGCCACCCGGAGAACGAACGCTGCGATGACCTTGCACGCAGTGAGGCAGAACGCATACAACAATCACTAAAACAGGAGATTCTATGAGCCATTACAGCCAACTGGAAAAACGGCTAAACTATACATTTGAGAACAAGCAATTGATTATTGAGGCTTTGACACACAAAAGCTACAAAAAGCCTTACAATAATGAGCGGCTGGAGTTCCTGGGGGATGCGGTACTTGACCTGATCGTCGGAGAATACCTTTTCAACAAATTCAAAAACTCCGATGAGGGGATACTCTCAAAGATAAGAGCCTCCCTGGTCAACGAACAGGGTTTTACCATGATCGCAAGAACGATCAGACTCGGAGAGTATATCTATATCTCCGCAGCCGAAGAGAACAATAACGGAAGAGACAAACCCTCCCTGCTCTCCAATGCTTTTGAAGCGTTGATCGGCGCAATCTACCTTGAAGCGGGCCTTGAAAAGGCCAGGGAGATCTCGATAATGCTCATAGAGGAGTGCCACCCCAAGATCGATCTTGATTCCCTCTCAAAAGACTTCAAGACCGCCCTGCAGGAGCTTACACAGGCCACACACGGGATCACGCCGACTTATGAACTGCTTGACGCTTCCGGCCCTGATCACAAAAAAGAGTTCGTGATCGCCGTAACTCTTGACGGAAAAACGATCGCCAAGGCGAAGGGAAGAAGCAAAAAAGATGCCCAACAAAAAGCTGCTCAGATCGCATTAAAGGAATTGAAGAAATGAATACCTTTGGGAAAAAACTGACACTGACCACCTTCGGCGAGTCACACGGAAAAGCCATAGGGTGTATCCTTGACGGCGTACCTGCGGGCCTTGTGATCGATGAGACGTTTATCCAGTCAGAACTTGACCGGAGAAAACCGGGCAAAAGCAAACTGGAGACCGGACGCAAAGAGGATGATATCGTGGAGATACTCTCAGGGGTATTTGAAGGCGTCAGCACCGGTACACCGATCGCGATGATCATCTTCAATACCAACCAGAAATCCAAAGACTACGAAAATGTCAAGGATCTCTTCCGTCCCGGACATGCGGATTTCACCTATTTTCACAAGTACGGCCTGCGCGACTACCGCGGCGGGGGAAGAAGTTCGGCGCGTGAAACCGCGGCCAGGGTAGCGGGAGGTGCGATCGCCAAACTGATGCTGCGCGAACTAGGCATAGAGATCCGGAGCGGACTGTGTGAAGTAGACGGCATCAAAGGGGAAGTGCAGGACTTCGAGTATGCAAAACGCTCCAAAATGTACGCCCTTGACCCTAACAAAGAGGCAGAGCAGAAGGCGGCGATACTCAAAGCCAAGGAGGCGCATGATTCGGTAGGCGGCGTGGTACTTACAACCGCGACAGGCGTGCCGATAGGGCTTGGAGAACCGCTCTACTACAAACTCGATGCGATACTGGCAGAAGCGATGATGGGGATCAATGCGGCAAAAGCCGTAGAGATCGGTGACGGTATAGCCTCTTCCCATCTCAAAGGCAGCGAAAACAACGACCAGATCACACTGGAGGGCTTCAAAAGCAACCACTCCGGCGGGATGCTCGGCGGGATCAGCAACGGCGATACGATCATTGTCAAAACCCATTTCAAGCCGACCCCCTCAATCTTCCGGGAACAGGATACGATCACGACACACAATGAAGCGGTCAAGTGCAACCTGAAAGGACGCCATGACCCGTGTGTGGCGATCAGGGGGGCCATCGTCTGCGAAGCGATGATGGCGCTCACCTTGGCCGATATGGCCCTGCTCAATATGGGCAAAAAGATGGAGCACTTCAAGGAGATCTATACACGATAGTATGATCCATTCAAAAAATTGCTCTTCGCGGCAATCACCAGAATGATCAGAAGAGTGTCGGTTCATCCAATGCTTTGATCCGGAAGGTACTGCGATGAATTTCGCAACGGTCATACTTCGCCAGCGCTTCGATATGTGCTTGGGTGCCGTACCCTTTGTGCTTCTCAAACCCATACTCCGGATACTTTTTTGCAAACTCCAGCATCTCTCTGTCTCTGGTGACTTTGGCAAGGATACTTGCAGCACTCACCTCTTCGACCTTATCATCGGCTTTTACCATCGTCATGATCTTATCCACACCAAAGGTGCTGTTCCCGTCAAATAAGTAGTCACATTCACAAAGATGCTGCTGGATTGCCTGAAGCCCCTGCTGCAGGCATCTGGATATCCCCAGTGCATCCACCTGCTTCGCTGAAAAACTGACAATATGGTAACGGCTGTTTTCCCTGATCAGATCAAATAGCGCTTCTCGTCTCTTCTCTGTCAGCTTTTTGGAGTCCATCAGCCCCTCTACCCTGCCTGTCAACACCACACCTGCCATCACCAGCGATCCTGCGATCGGCCCCCGGCCTGCTTCATCTATCCCGCAAAGCGGTTTCCCTGTTCTTTTATCCATAAACAGCATTATACCCTCGCTCTATTGAAAGGGAGGCTACTGCTTCTTCAGAAGATCAAGGAACGCCTCACCGTAACGCTCATACTTCACCTCGCCGATACCGTGTACCTGAAGCATCTCCTCTTTGGTAAGAGGTTTTTTGGCACTCAGATCCTTGAGTGTCTTATCCGAAAAGACAATATAGGGCGGGATACTGTTCTCCTCGGCGATCTCTGCCCGAAGATCACGCAGCTTGTCAAAGAGCTCCGCATCATAGTCGTCAAAGAAAGTGACTTTGCGTTTCGGCTCTGCTTTCTGAAGGCTCAGGCGCTCCTTTTTGATCTCGATCTCATGGGCCCCTTTCAGCACCTCCACTCCAAAAGGTGTCAACCTGTATACTTTAAACTCCCCCAGTTCTACCGCACCAAGCTCCAGCAGTTTGTCACCTACTGTCAACCACTGGTTTCTGTTGAACTCCTCGCCGATCCCGTAAACGGTTGTCTTGTCATGGCCGTTCTGCAGGACTCTCTGTTCTTTGCTGCCCCGCAGTACATCGACAAGATAGTGAAGCCCGAAGTTCTGCCCTGTGCGATAGATCGCCGAGAGCAGCTTGCGCGAAGCTTCAGTGATATCAACCCTCTGTATCTCTGTTGCGGTACAGTTGTCACACTTCTCGCCGCATGCGTCTATCCTGTCATCAAAATAGGCCGCGATGCTCTGGTGCCTGCAGCTCTCGGAATTCGCAAAACGGACCATTGCATCGAGTTTATCAAACGCATGCTGCTTGTAGGGGGTATCGGGAAGTGCTGCGATAAAGCTTTTCTGCTGGACGATATCCTGGGCCGAAAAGAGCAGCAGTGTCTCGGAGTCCAGCCCGTCACGCCCCGCACGCCCTATCTCCTGATAGTAGTTCTCAAGCGTCTTTGGCAGACTCAGATGCGCCACAAAACGGATGTTGCTCTTATCGATACCCATGCCGAATGCGATCGTGGCGACCACGACCTGTATCCTGTCCTCCACGAACTTCTTATAGGTGCGGTTCTTCTCCTCGGTACTCAGACCGGCATGATAAGGGTGCGCCTCGATCCCCTTTGTCTGAAGAAAATGGGCTACCGACTCAGTCTGTTTTCTGGAAAGCGTATAGATGATGCCTGAGCTGTTCTGATGGTTTTTGAGAAACTCCAGGAGCTGCTCGCGCCCGTCTTTAATGCGGTGCTGTGCCTGGATGGCAAGATTGCTTCTGAAAAGCGAACCTCTCACTCTTCTGGGTGATCGAAGCCGCAGGTTCTCAGCGATATCCTCTTCGACGACTTTAGTCGCAGTGGCGGTGAATGCTGCGATAGGCGTATCGGGGAAACGTTCTTTCAGGAGGGAAAGCCCACGGTAGTGCTCACGGAACTCATGCCCCCACTCACTCACGCAGTGCGCCTCATCGATCACAAAGAAGTTGAGTGACAGCTGCTGCAGAAAATTCAGAAAGTAGGGGTTGAGCAGGCGTTCTGGTGCGACATAGAGCAGTTTGATCTTCCCTTGTTTCAACTGCGACTCTGTCCGCTGAGACTCTTCGGGCGTCTGCATCGAACTGAGCATCGCCGCAGAGATGCCGTTGGCTTTCAGCGCTGTCACCTGGTCATGCATCAAGGCAAGGAGCGGGGAAACCACCACCGTCACCCCTTCCATCAACAGGGTAGGAAGCTGATAGCAGAGCGACTTCCCTCCCCCAGTAGGAAGGATCATCAGCACATCCTGCTCTGCCAGGATCGCATCCACGACCTCCTCCTGCAGAGGCCTGAAACCGCTATATCCGAAATAGTCTTTCAATATCTGTAATTTACTCATAAGAGAAGTGTAGCGTGATCTGCAAAAAAGAAGATGAAAAGATGTCATATTGTCATATTTTAGCAATTAGCAATTTTTCATGCTTTGAATAAACCCAACCTTGAAAGATAAAAGCTTTTCCTTGAAAAGCATACCCGATCTGCTACCTGCTCCTTACTACACCTGCTCCCTACTCTCTACTCCTTACTCTCCCATATAGCGCTTTTTTTTGCTCTCTTTCATCCTGTGGAGATCTACGACGATAAACCCGTCTATACAGTTGTTGAAGTCCCTGTCGTATCCGAAGTCAAGGAACTTCACGCCACCCTCTTCGCATACCTCGGCATACTGTTTATAGAGTGTAGGGATCATGTACCCCATATACCCCAACTCCTCTTTGAGCACTCTCTGATCAGACCTGTAATCATCCCCGGTAAAAATGGATTGGCAGTAGGCTTTCATTTCCGAAGAGAGATAGTAGGGGTTTTTATGCGTGACCAGCACCTCATCACTGGAAAAGTAGTGGGAATAGAAGTAGATCATCAGGGCTTTGGCTTTTTCATTGAAACTGTCACTCATGCTTACCGCGCCGAAGAGATAGCGGATATCGGGACGTCCTTTTACAAAGGCACCAAGCCCCTGCCACAGATAATCCAGCGCCCTTGAGTTCCAGTATTTGGGCTGAACGAAACTTCGCCCCAGTTCGATGCCGCTGGCAAGCTGCGATGCAAATGCTTCATGGTACTCAAACAATGAAGCGGAGTAAAGACCGTCAATATCGAAATCCTCTATGATCTGACCGCTCAACCCCAAACGGTAGGCACCCGCGATCTCCAGCTGTTCATCATCCCAGATGATCAGGTGTTTATAGTAAAAATCATATCCGTCGATATCCCTTTTTTTACCGCTCCCCTCACCGACAAACCGAAAACTGATCTCTCTGAGTCTCCCAATCTCTTTGATCACACAATTCTCCTGCGCTGACTCATAGAGGATGATACGCTTCCCGTCCAGAGTCTCCCCCAGCACCATTCCCTCTTTGAGCGCTTTTTTGATCTCACCTGGGGTTTCAGGCATAGAGATAGGGTTTTCGGTCTTAAAGAGCTCTTTTCTCTTTCGTGCAATCCGGTAAAAGTGTTTGCGAAGCAGCTTGATCTTTTCATTCGTCGGGATGGCGATATTGTAGGAGGCATACGGGATCGATTTTCCGATCGTAAAGTCGATCTGCTTCCCTCTCCCCTTGAACATCTCATGCGGCAGCGTTGCCGTAGCCAGCGACCGGTTCACCATCGAGAGCAGATAGAAGCTCTTTGAGTTTTTTGCTTTGATATAGATGGGGAGGATAGGGGCTTTCATCTTCGTCGCGATCTTTAAAAAACCGCTTTTCCATTTGGTATCTTTCACCCCGCTTGGTCTTGCCCTGCTCACTTCCCCCGCAGGGAAAATGATGACCGCCTTTTCCTCAGAAAGGGCCTGATAGATCCCCGTGACGACCCCTCTGTCCATCTTTCCCCTGATATTGTCCATAGGGATCAGGATATCTTTCAGATTTTCAAACTGGGCCAAAAAGGAATTAGCCACGATCTTGATGTCCTTGCGTACATCTTTGAGTAGGTGAATCAGCGCCAGGGCATCCAGTGCCCCCAGGGGATGGTTGGCAATAATCACCGTGCGCCCGTATGCAGGGATGCGTGCCATCTCATCTTTTTTCAGTCCGATCGTTATATCAAAGTAGTCAATGATCGCCTCTATAAAGCTCAATGCATCCTTGTGCCTGTTGGCGACAAGGAACTCATTAATCTGGTTTTCATGGCACA
>JAQVHV010000078.1 GCA_028696055.1 Sulfurovum sp. | reverse complement strand
TCATGAGAGTGTCTCCCCTCATGATGCTTGATGATCTCCTGCATTTTTGTATCATCGAGCATTTCAAGTTCACCGTCTGCAAACTTTTTAATAAGGTCATTAAGAAGGATCCTCTCAAAACCGCTGTGATAGATCTTCATGCCGCCATGAGCCTGTATCATCTTATAGGGGGAGATTCCCATCTCCTGCATAATGACCGTATCGACACCTTCATCGGCAAACCAACTGATCACAGCCTGTCCTCCCTGTGCAGGATTGGCTTTGATCTCTACTTTTCCTTTCTCTATAAAAGCAAACCATTTTGCTTTTCCGAAAAGCGGTGCAACCGCGGGGTTCTCTCTGTTCATCTTTACCGGTATCGCTATTTTCATTCTTTATCCTTTATCTCTTCTCTCTTCATTACCAGTGCTTTTTGATGCAAAAGCACATCAGCTATCTTTCTGTGCGCACGCTCTATCATTCTTGAAAAGGTTGTACGCGAAATCCCCATACGGTCGGCGCACTCCTGCTGATAGAGTCCTTCAAAGTCACTGAGACGGATCGCCTCCATCTCATCCTCATCCAGCGCCACTCTCTCAAGATATCTTCTCTGCACCCCGCAGGGCTTAAAGCAGACGTTCGAGTGATCCCGCGCGATGGTACGTTCTACTCTTTTTTTTCTCAAGATCTATCCTATTTGTCATAGTTTCAAATTCTATTTTAGCGCACATATGTTCATTTGTCAAGTCTTTTGGATAAAAATTATTCATAAAAAATATTCATGTTATAATGGCGCATGAAAAATCTCCACCGCACTATCCAGACCTGGTACCACACCTACGGACGCCATACGCTCCCCTGGAGAAATACCGATGAGCCCTACTATATCTACCTCAGCGAGGTGATGCTGCAGCAGACACAGGTCAAGACCGTCCTTGAACGCTACTACTTTCCCTTTATCGAACGTTTTCCCACACTAAAGGCACTGGGAGAGGCGGAACTTGACGAGGTACTTAAAGCATGGGAGGGACTGGGGTACTATACCCGGGCAAAAAACCTCCATAAGACAGCAACCCTTCTCAGTGAACTCCCAGCCGATATCGATGCACTGATCCGGCTTCCCGGTATCGGCAAAAATACCGCCCATGCGATCGCCGCCTTTGCCTTCAGGCAGCCTGTACCGATCATGGAGGCCAATGTCAAACGCATCCTCTGCCGTCTTTACAGGCTTGAAAATCCTACGGAGAAAGAGCTATGGGAATATGCCTACACGCTTGTAGACCGGGAGAACCCTTTTGACTACAACCAGGCGATGATGGATATCGGGGCGACGGTCTGTCTTCCAAAAAATGCAGCGTGCGATCGCTGCCCGCTGGAGAGTATCTGCCGGGGGAAAGAAGATCCCACGTGCTACCCGGTGAAGAAAAAACGGACGGTGCCCGTACGGGAAGAACATATCGTAGTGCACAGCTATGATGAGCGTCTCTCGCTTTGCCGGAGAAGCGGAAAATTCCTGCATGGGCTCTGGGGCTTTGAAAGTACGGAAGTACCTCCCTGCGCCGCGGAGTATCTGGGCGGGGTATCCCATACCTATACACACTTCAAACTCACCTGTAAGGTCTATCTCTATCACGAGAGCACTCCGGAACAGGAAAACTATTTTACTTTGGATGAGATCAGAGATCTGGCGATCTCCAAAGTGGATGAGAAGATACTCGGACTTTTGAGGAGAGGAGGAGAGACACTCTGGTAAGTGTCTCTTGAGAAAAGCAGGTTTATCGTCCTTGCGCCAGTGACATCTCCAGCATCGGGAGTATCTCCCGGCTCTTGTCCTGGCCGTTGATCTTGAGTACTTTGGGCTTATACTCCAGTTTCGTCGAGTAGACACCGTTTTCAAAGTTCATTATTCCCTGCATTACAGCCATATCAAATCCCATTTTAGCCTGCTGCTGTGCCTCGGGTGACGGATTGAGCGTCAAATGTTTTTCATTGAAATCCAGATCGGCATCCAACGCAAGATACTCCAGGGGTTTTGCCTGGAGGTACGCGACCATCTCTTCCAGACTCCCGTTTAGTGTTCCCCCCACATACCCTACAGTGAGACTCAGACTTGATTTGGCATCATCTTTGGTAATATCCACCGCTGCACTCACTTTCGTTCTCTCTTTTACCAGCAACGCTTTAAGCGCTTCTGTTGCAGCTTTCATAAAGTCCTCTTGTGCAGTTTCTGCACGTTGGAGTGCCGCTTCTGCCTTATCAGGATCGGTCTCGGTCATCATTCCGTACATCGTATCGGTCATCTCCAGCTGTTTCTGGTTGACTGCTTCAAATTTCTGAAGCGCATCCATACTGATTCCCTGAAGTTTCATAGAGAAATTCACCTGTTTTGCGAGCCCGCCTGTTGTAGTGTCCAGCTGTTCAAGCCCCTCCTGGTTGAATTGCACAGCGATATCAGCCATCATATAATCACCCACTTCGCGTTCGGTTTTGAAATCCATAGCAAAGTCCATCTCCACCGATTTGGACAACCCCTCTTGTGTCATGCTTATTTTTGCGATCCTGAACGCTCCGTCACCCAGCAGGTATTTTCCTGCCAAAATCTCTTTCATATCCATCTGAAGCGTGGTACCTGTCATCACTGCATTGATCCCCTCACGCTCTAACGATATCTTCGGCAGTGTGATATCAAACGATCCCAGAAGGGTCTGTGTATCGATCATTCCGCGGCCGTTCAGGGGTGAAATCTCCATCTTTGCCCCATTCTCTTCGATCGCTACTGCACTGGAGTGCATCGCTATTTTCAGCTGTTTATCAAAGCAGAGTACCTCGCTAAGGTAGAGCGTGATATCTTCCGGAATCGCTTTGAGAAGCTTCTCTTTAGGTTCCTGAGCCAACATCTCGCTTGCTTTCATCTGGGCAGTGAACTTTGCAAACCCAATACCCAACCCGTCTCTGTAAAAGATCGGCCCATGCTCCACCTTATACTCTACCGTAAGAGGCAACGTGATAAAATCCGCATAGATATCCGCTGCGATCTTCCCGAAACGTTCCTTGTCAAAGTCGATTTCAATCTTTAGATCCGATGTAAAGAAACTGCTTTCGACCTCTGCCTTATAGTGCATACCCTGTGATGCATAGAGTGCATTGACCCTATCTATATACTGTTCCACTCCATCCTTGAAGGTACTGGAGATATATGCCGTGGCACCCAGCCACCCGAGCACCAAAACACCGACAACTGTCATAATTCTTTTCATGAAAGAACCCCTTTTATAAAATATTCTGTTATTTTATCGCAATGCCCCCTATAGCTAGTTAAATAGTAATTTGGATACAATACGTCCAAGATGAATCATGAAAGAAAGCATATGAACAGACAAAAAGAATTTGAAGAAGCAGTGACCAAAGTATTAGAACTGATCGGTGAGGATCCACAGAGGGAGGGGCTGATAAAAACACCTGCACGTGTCGTAAAGGCCCTGGATTTTCTTACAGAGGGGTATCATCAGGACCCAAAAGAGATACTCTCCCAGGCGCTCTTTACCTCGAGTAACGATGAGATGGTGCTGGTACGCGATATCGAATTCTACTCGATGTGCGAACACCACATGCTTCCGATCATCGGACGCGCCCATGTCGCCTATATTCCGGATGGAAAAGTCGTAGGGCTTTCCAAGATACCCCGTATCGTCAATGTCTTTGCCAGACGTCTGCAGATCCAGGAGCAGATGACCGAACAGATCGCCGATGCGATCAGCGAGACGATCAATCCCAAAGGGGTCGCTGTCGTACTGCATGCCAGACACATGTGTATGGAGATGCGCGGAGTTCAAAAGATCAATTCGACCACTGTCTCTTCCGCACTTAGAGGACTCTTCAAGAGTGATGAGCGCACAAGAAGCGAGTTTTATAATCTCATCAACACGCCTACACCATCCAATTTCTAACAAAACCCGGCAGACCGCTGCACTCCATTGGGGAAATGCGGCGGCCGGTCTATAGCCGGCCACGCCTCTCTCTGCAAAGATATCACATTTTTACACTTTTCATAATATTATATAGTGATTTAAAACGTATTAAGGGAAACTAACCGTTCAGGGAGTATAATTGTCTCTTTTGTCACTTGATTTTATGTTACTTTAAGAAAAAGTGCGTATTATTCAGGAAATCAATTAGGACAATTTTAGTCCGAATTAAAATTGAATATCGTTTTCATGAGAAAATATTGACAACACTCTTGAAAATGGAGGAGAAAACTATGAGAGTCTACCTGGACAACAATGCCACAACACTGGTTGATCCGCATGTATTTGCAGAGATGGAACCCTACTTCGTGCAAAAGTACGGAAACCCGAACTCCCTTCACTCTTTTGCAAGTGAAACACACCCTGGCCTCAAAGATGCCATGGAGAAGATCTATGCAGGTATCCATGCACCCAAAGAGGATAGTGTTGTCATCACTTCATGTGCAACGGAGAGCAACAACTGGGTATTCAAAAGCATCTATTTTGAGTATATCCTTACAGGAAGAAAGAACCATATCATTGTCTCGGAAGTAGAACACCCTTCTGTCATCGCTACTGCAAAGTTCATTGAGAGTATGGGATGCAAAGTCACCTATCTGCCGATCAACCATGAAGGCCTTGTCGATCCCCAGACGGTAAGAGACAGCATCACCAGCAAGACTGCTTTGGTCTCTGTGATGTGGGCCAACAATGAAACCGGTGCGATCTTCCCGGTTGAAGAGATCGGCGCGATCTGTGCTGAGCATAATGTGCTTTTCCATACGGATGCGGTACAGGCGATCGGCAAGATCCCCGTGGATGTGCAGAGTTTTAATGTAGACTACCTGACATTCTCGGCACACAAGTTCCACGGCCCCAAAGGTGTCGGCGGACTCTATATGAAAAAAGGGAGAGAACTCTCTCCATTGCTTCACGGGGGTTCGCAGATGGGCGGATACCGTTCCGGTACGCTCAATGTAGCAGGTATCGTAGGTATGGGCAAAGCGATGGAACAGGCGATCGATGCGCTTGACTTCGAAATGACCGATGTCAGAGAGATGAGAGATGCATTCGAGGATGAACTGCTCAAGATCCCTGACACATTCGTCGTGACACCAAGAGAGAAAAGAACACCGAACACCATCCTGATATCTTTCAGGGGGATCGAGGGTGAATCAATGCTCTGGGACCTTAACCGCGCAGGGATCGGTGCGAGTACAGGAAGTGCCTGTGCAAGCGAGGACCTTGAGTCCAACCCGGTCATGGAAGCGATCGGTGCAGAAGCAGATCTTGCGCATACGGCAGTGAGATTTTCACTCAGCAGATACACCACGCAGGAAGAGCTTGACTATACAATAGAGGTAGTGAGGAAAGCGGTGGAGAGGCTGAGAGGCATTTCAAGCTCCTACGCCTATGCACCCGAAGGCCACAAAAGCGGCCTGGATACACATCACTGAGCAAATAATTAGATTATAAAGAATAAATAAAGGATAGATCATGGGTATGGATAGTTTGATCGGCGGTACCATCTGGGATGAGTACAGCCAAAAAGTAACCGACTTGATGAACAACCCGCAGAATATGGGTGAGATCACAAAAGAACAGGCGACAGAGATGGGTGCAGAGCTCATCGTAGCGGATTTTGGTGCGGAGAGCTGCGGGGACGCGGTACGTCTCTACTGGGCAGTTGACCCTAAAACAGATGTTATCAAAGAGGCAAAGTTCAAGAGTTTCGGCTGCGGTACAGCGATCGCAAGTTCAGATACGATGGTAGAGCTCTGCAGAGGAAAAACCGTTGATGAGGCAGTGAAGATCACCAACATCGATGTGGAAAAAGCAATGCGTGATACGCCTGATGTTCCTGCTGTTCCGCCTCAGAAGATGCACTGTTCAGTGATGGCATACGACGTGATCAAGAAAGCTGCAGCACAGTACAAAGGTGTCGATATCGAGAGTTTCGAGGAGGAGATCATCGTGTGTGAATGTGCGCGCGTCAGTCTCTCGACACTCAAAGAGGTGATCAGACTCAACGATCTTACAACGATAGAACAGATCACGGACTATACGAAGGCGGGAGCATTCTGTAAGTCATGTATCAAGCCCGGCGGACACGAAGCAAAAGACATCTACCTGGTAGACCTGCTTGCCGAGTATGAAAAAGAGAAGCTTGCAAGAACAGCCGCTCCCGGAGCAAACGTAAGTTTTGCAGAGATGACGGTAGTGCAGCGTCTCAAAGCGGTAGAAAGAATCATCGATGAGAATATCCGCCAGATGCTTGTTATGGACGGCGGAGACATGGAGATCCTTGATATCAAGGAGAACGGTGCACACTTTGACATCTATATCAGATACCTTGGTGCCTGCAGCGGATGTGCGAGTTCAAGTACAGGTACGCTCTTTGCGATAGAGAATATTCTCAAAGAGAAACTTGATGAGAATATCAGGGTACTGCCTATCTAAAAGAGAGTATATCGCTCTGAAGGATGAAGCCAAAGCTTCATCCCCGCTCCACTATTTATTTCCCCCTTCTAAACACTCTTATGATCCCTCTGAACAGCGCGATAACAAGGTAGGGAATCGCCGTAAATACCAATGGATGGAGCGCACCTAATCCGTATGCAGCCGAGTGAGGAAGCGCCAGAAGATGTTCTATAGGGTGGCTCGTCCACTCTTTGAAGTGCATTCCTATGGCCAAAAACAAAAACAGGCCGGTAAAAATAATCAACTCTTTTTTCATAAATCTACGTCCTTACTTAAGATGTGCTATCATACCACAAGTTCTGTATACCCTTTGAATATATTTTACATTTGTAAAAAATTTCATCGATCTGTTACCATATCTACACGTATAATAGATATAATTTAATAAAATGAAAGGCATGACCATGATAGAGAAAAAATTGATAGAAGAGACACTTGAAAAAGTGATCTATCCCGGTTTCATGAAAAGTATCGTTGATTTCGGTTTTGTCAAAAAGGTCGAGACTACGCAGGATACTATCTCTGTATGGCTGGATATCCCCTCTTCAGCCAGAGAGATCGAAGATCAGCTCAGAGAGGAGATCAGCAGAAGGATCTCTTTTCTCGGTGACTATCGTATCGAGCTGAAGATCACAAAACCAAAACTGCCCAGAGAGACCAGCTCAAAAGGGAAAAACGTTTTACCCGGTATTCAGAACTTTGTGATGGTGAGCAGCGGGAAGGGAGGGGTCGGCAAATCCACGACCACCGTCAATCTCGCTATCGCCCTGGCACAGCAGGGCAAACGGGTTGGTCTGCTGGATGCGGATATCTATGGCCCCAATATTCCCAGAATGATGGGGATCGAAGGGGAACAGCCTGTTTTTCTCGGCCGAAATATCAAGCCTCTGCGGGCGCACGGTGTGCAGGTGATGTCGATCGGTTCTCTGGTCGAACGCGGGGCCTCTCTGATATGGAAAGGGGCGATGGTCACCCAGGCCATAGAGCAGATGCTGGAGGATATCCTCTGGGACAAGCTGGATATCCTCCTTTTTGACATGCCTCCGGGCACGGGTGATGCACAGCTGGCACTGGCACAGAACCTCCCCGTAACCGCCGGGATATGCGTCACTACGCCGCAGAAGGTCGCGCTTGATGATACCATACGCAGTATGGATATGTTTACCCAGCTCCATATACCCATTGCCGGTATCGTTGAGAATATGAGCGGCTTTATCTGCCCTGAGAGCGGCAAGGAGTATGCTATTTTCGGAAAAGGCACGACACAGCCCCTTGCGGATGCCTACCATACGCAGATCCTGGGAGAGATACCGATAGAACCTGCGATCAGGGAGGGGGGAGACAGCGGCCTGCCTATTACGGTTCTGGCACCAGAATGCGAAACTTCAAAACGCTATCAGCAGATGGCTTCTCTGCTTTGGAAAAAGATCCTGGAGATCAATGAAGAGGGAGGAGTGAGCAACGAAGAGATACAGCCTACAATTTTCAGAAAATAGCAGGCTGTGCTGCGGGTATCCTGCGGCTGCAGAGGAAGATACCCTTCAGGAGGTGCCTAGTGCACCTCGTCATCAAGGTTGAAGAGTTTGGTCCCCACATAATAGAGAAGTATACAGAGCCCCAGCCCGCCCAAAGAGATCATGATCTCCGCGGCACTAGGGAAATAGTGCACCCACTCCGGCGCCAGCTGGTACTCTCTGA
>JAQVHV010000010.1:12423-35135 GCA_028696055.1 Sulfurovum sp. | reverse complement strand
ATAACCCAAAGGTCGATGGTTCAAATCCGTCTCCCGCAACCAATCACATTACCATAAGGAGAAATATGTCAATAAAGAATATATCAAAAGAGACAAGAGTGAAAGTCTTGATCAGACTTTTGAAAAACAACGAATCATTTGAAGATGCGTGTTCCAAATCCGCTTTGTCGATCAAAGAAGCGAAACAGTTTTTAGCCCTCAACTAACCCGTTCACGTTAAGAAAGGTTGCCTCTCAGGCCTTTTTTATCTTCATTTTATCCCCCATAACTTCATTTTTTATTACAATACTTAGCATATATCATTTTTGCCAGATCACAGTCATTGATGCATCCGGTTGTTTCCCGGATAAACTTCTACTATCTATATATTTACAAAGAAAAAACCACTACAATCATTTTATGCAAACAACAATGAAACTTCATGCCATTATCATTGGAGAAGAACCCAAAGAACTTTTGCACTATGTCGATAGCGTACGCGCGGTCAAGGGCAGAGGGCTGGAGGGTGACCGGTACTATTTCGAGCGGGGCACCTTTAACAGGCCGCAGCTCGATCAGTCTGTCCGCGAAGTGAGCATCCTCCCCTATGGGAGCCTGGCGGAGTGCAACAGGCGTCTGGGTGCGGAGCTGGACTTTACCGACCTTCGAAGGAACCTGGTGATCGAAGGGTTTGATGCGGAGCAGATAGGGGACCGTGTGTACGGGATAGGGGAGGCGGAGTTCCGTATCGTGCGAACCTGCCCGCCGTGCCGTTATCTTTCGAGGTTGCTGGGAGAAGAGATGATGCAGGGGCTGAAGTATATCGGGGGATACCGTGCCGTGATCGTGAAGAGTGGTATGGTACAATGTGGAGATGAAATTATCCTAAAGGGGTAAAGATGAGTGAAAATATCGCAAAACTGATACTGAGAGTCATGGTTGGAGGGATGATGCTGTTTCACGGCGTTCAAAAAGCAGTACACGGGATAGGATTTATCAAGGGGATGCTGAAATCCCAGGGGATCCCTGAGATGCTGTCGTACGGCGTCTATGTCGGGGAGATCCTTGCCCCGCTCTTTTTGATCATCGGGTGGAGGAGTCGGGTATGGGCTGCAGTCATTGCACTCAATATGGTCGTTGTGCTCTATCTGGCACATGCGGGGGACTTCCTCAAGCTCGGGGCACATGGTGCATGGGCTATAGAGCTGCAGATGTTCTACCTCTTGAGCGCGGTTGCCATCATATTCCTGGGCTCGGGGAAATATGCGGTGATCAGAGATTAGTGCATCTCTATTGCACATTAAGACGTTATCATTGATCCCAAAAGGAAGGATATGAGAAAAGCATTATTGTTAGCGATAGCAACACTTCTCTCTTTTGTTTTTGCTGCGGAGATCCCTGCCTCGATGAAACCCTGGAAGAGCAACATTGAGCGGCTCAGTGAGTACGAGAAACATGTGTTGATAGAGAAGGGGACAGAGAGAGCCTTTTCGGGAGCGTATGTTTACACCAAAGAAGAAGGTGTCTATCGCTGTAAAGTGTGTGATGCACCGCTTTACAGATCCTCGGACAAGTTCGAGTCCCACTGCGGCTGGCCGAGCTTTGATGATGCGATCCCCGGGGCGGTCAAAGAGGTGCCCGACAGAGACGGGAAACGCGCGGAGATCGTCTGTGCCAACTGCGGCGCGCATCTGGGGCATATCTTCCGGGGAGAGGGGTATACGGAGAAAAATACCCGCCACTGTGTCAACTCCGTCTCGCTGCAGTTTGAAAACAAAGAGAAGAAGGCTGCTGCAGCACCAGTCCTTGCAAGAGCCTATTTCGCAGGCGGGTGCTTCTGGGGCGTTGAGTACTATATGGAACAGATCAAAGGGGTGAGCGAGGTGCGTTCTGGGTTTATGGGCGGCAGTGTCGAAAACCCCGGATACTACGATGTGGTACGCGGGAATACGGGACACCTGGAGGCTGTAGAGGTGGTCTATGATCCCGCGCAGGTCTCCTTTGAAACCCTGGCAAAAACCTTCTTCGAGATACACGATCCTACCCAGGCGGACGGGCAGGGACCCGATATCGGCAGCCAATACCTCTCTGCGGTCTTTGTCAACAGCGACAAAGAGCGCCGGGTTGTCAACAGGCTGATAGGGTTGCTTGAAAAAAAAGGGTATAAGATCGCCACGAAGATACTCGACGCCTCCGTCTTCTATGAAGCGGAGGGATACCATCAGGACTACTATGAGCGCAAAGGGACAATGCCCTACTGCCACAGGCGTGTCAAACGGTTTGACTAGGCAGGGGTGTTGACCATCCAGAGCGAGAAGGTGTTGAGATAGTTCCAGAAACTCTGGATGTTGGCATCGCTGCTCTGTTTCTCTTTGATAATTGGCTGCAGGGCCTCTTCGAAGAGACAGAGCCAGTGCAGTCGCGCTTCAGGAGTGATCGGGAAGGGGGCATGGCGTCCGACCATCTGCGGTGCACCGCGCCTCTGGTTGAAATAGTCAGGCCCTCCGCAGATCTGTATAAAGAAATCCGCAGAGGTATCCCCCGCGGCGATCATCTCTTCGAGTGTCGGGGGGAATATCTCTCTGATGGGGCTTTGGTGAAGCTTCGTATAGAACCTCTCCAACAGCGCCCGCATCCCCGCTTCCCCGATATCCCGGAGAAACTCGGGGTTTGGCTTGGTCACAGGCGGGCGGCTGCCTGTCTGATAGGGGTGGATCGAAAAATTCAATGTACTGCTGCTAAACTGCATGATCTGCCTTTCTGTGTTATCTCTTATGGGTTATATCAGGATACGAAAAAGAAGTCAACCGCTAGATACCGCATCCCTGTTCGATGGAAAAGGTATTGGTATAGCCGCAGCTGTTGCACTCAAAGGTGACCATCTTCGGGCCGCAGCATCCGCTGGAACGCTGGTCGGTGATCTCGATCGTGTTCTGCCGGCAGGAGGGGCAGAATCCCCGTTTGATCATATCCAGCTGTGCTTTCTTCTCGTTGAGATAGTAGATGTAGCCCATGACCGATCCGATCAGAATGATGAGCATAAAGAGTACGACGTAGAGGGTATCCATCCCGGCTCCTTTATCGATAGGTTTTCAGTGTGGCGATATGCGTTTTGTACTCCGGCAAGTGTGCGGCGACCAGATCCCAAAATGGTTTTTGGTGGTGTTTGTGTACGATATGCGCCAGTTCGTGAACGATGATGTATTCTATCACATTTTGCGGCAGTTTCATCATCATGGTGTTGAAAGAGAGGGCATTTCTGGACGAACAGCTTCCCCATTGGCGTTTCGTTTTTCGAAAGGTGATCTTCGTCGGGAAGAGCTGCATCCTCTCAGTCCACTTTTCAACAAGCGCAGGGACCAACCGCTGCGCCTCTTCTTTGTAAAACCGGTCGATATGCACTTCAAAGGACGCTTCGTCATAGGCATGATAGCGGAGTGTAAAATGCTCTTCTTCAAAACAGAGCGAAACCCTTTTTTTTTCATGAGAGAGAAGATGCAGAGGATAGGGTTTTCCCATGTAGTAGAGTTCGCCTTCTCCTGAAAAGTCTGTCACCCTTCCTTTCTGGGAAGCTATTTTCTCTCTGGCACGGTTGATCCAGGCTGCTTTTCTCAGCAGGATCTTCTCGAGCTGCTGCCGGGATATCCCGGGAGATCTGATAATAAGCTCCCCCGCATTGTCAAACCCGAGGTAGGTATGTTTCAGGCTGGGGTTGACAATGTGGGTATAGCGGGGCAAAAGAGGAAGCATCGGCAATCAATCCGTCATTTTCCCATGCACGAAGATCTTTTGCTCAAAGATTGAACTGTCCTGATTGTACTTTGTTGCCGGACCATGCTTGACCCCTCGGACATAGGTAATGGTCATCATCGGAGAACCGTTCTCGTAGTAGGCGGTTGCGACCCCGTCAAGACGCCCGTTCGTATAGGGTTTGATGAGACGGGTGCGTCCCTCTTCATCATAGAATGTTTCCTTTCCATGTTTTACCCCGTTTCGGATCTCAACATGAGATGTCAGTCTACCTTCGTAGCCGTACTGTTTGCGCAGCCCATTCATGCCGCTCTTGTCGTACATCAGAAACTCCGAACGCAGCATCCCTCCGGTATAGTGCTCTTTTTTGACCTCTACCACTCTTTTTTGGGGAGTAGGCCCGCCTGATGTAGTCGTACTGGTACACCCGTTGAAAAGAAAAACAAGCAGAAATAAGAGTAAAAACGATAACTTTTTCATAGGATACTCCTTTCTATATTGTGAGATATGAAAGAAGTATACAATAAATCATTTTTGCTTTGCTTTGGATAGAAGGGAACTTCCGGCGGCGAGAGGGGGATGATTGTTGACAATCGCCCTGCCGGACGGGTATAATGCACCAATTTTTAGCCCAAAAGGATCAGAGATGATGAAGATCATAGAGTATTTTTTACATAATAAAAGGCTCAATTATGTACTGCTCTTTTTTCTTCTTTTTCTTGGTATGAATGCCTATCAGAGTATCCCCAAGGAGCTCTTCCCCGAGATTGCACTGGAGAAGATCTCTATCAGCGGGGCCTATAGCGGGGCGAGTGCCGAAAACCTGGACAAAATGGCCGTACAGGATATCGAGGATGAACTGGGCAATATCAACGGCGTAGAGAGTATCGAGACGGTGATACGTCCGGGAAGTTTCTCCATCCTGATCAACCTTGAGAACAATGCAGATAAAAATGACGCGCTGGACAAGGCCAAAGACGCTATCGCCAGGAGCCGCCAATACCTCCCCTCTGATATGGTGGAGCCCGTCGCCCAGATCGTCAACCGCAACCGCCCGCTTATCAGCCTTTCTCTCTCCAGCAACGCGCTCAGCAAGGGTGAGCTGATCGAGCGTGCCAAGGAGATCAAGTCCAAAATCGCAAGATTGCAGTATATCAGTGAAGTGAGCATCTACGGGGATGCGGATCAGGAGGTCTCCATCCGGCTTCGGAAAGATCAGATAAGCGGCTACGGACTTGATCCCACCGCAGTGATCACGGCAGTCTCCAACCTCTCCTATATCTATCCGATCGGAGATATCAAGGAGAGCGGGAATTATATCTTTCTCTCCACCGTACACGGCAAAGAGGGGGAGGATGCATGGGAATCCACGCTGATCAAGGTGGGGGAACAGCAGGTGAGGCTGGGAGACATCGCCCACATAGAGATCACCTATCCGCAGGACAAGACGCTCTCGACGTTCAACGGCCGCAGCAATATGACACTGGTGATCTCCAAGGGGCCTGAGGGCAATGCGATCGAGCTTTCCAAAACCCTGAGAGCATTTGCTGAAGAGACGCTTTCAAAAGCCTACCCCGAGATCTATTTCGATTTCTACCAGGATACCTCAAAGCCGGTCAAGGACAGGCTCAATGTCGTGATCTCGAACCTGCTCTTCGGGCTGATCCTGGTCTTTGCTTCGATGGCGCTGCTGATCAATACGCGTATCGCTACGGTGGTGGCGATGGGCATCCCCATCTCGTTTGCTGTGGGGCTGATCTTTATCTACTATATGGGGTATACGATCAACATTGTTTCGCTGCTTGGAGGGCTGATCGTAATCGGGATCGTGGTGGATGATGCGATCGTTGTCGGGGAAAATATCCAACGCTATATCAATGACGGTGTCGAGAAAAGAGAAGCCGTGATACGCGGGGTCAAAGAGCTGCTCCTGCCGGTCTCTCTGGCTACGCTGACGACAATCGCCGCATTTTTGCCGCTCTTTATGATGACAGGGGAGATCAAGAACTTCATCATCCTTATCCCCATCGCGGTGATCCTGATCCTGATCGGTTCACTGATCGAGAGCTTTCTGTTTTTGCCGCTGCATGCCGAGGAGATACTGAAAAAACAGAAGAATGCGATAGACTGGACAAGGTTCCAGGATCTCTATGAGGCGCTTCTGCACAAGGTGATACACTATAAGTATATTTTCCTGTTCACCTTCGTTGTGCTGATCCCGATTTTGACCATTTTGACCGTAAGGATGCTTAATTTCCAGTTTTTCCCGAGTTTTGACGGAAACTATCTCTATATTACCGGGAAAGCCAACATCGACACGCCGATCGAGGAGACACAAAAGATCACCGAGGAGATCGAAAAGTTTGTGATCAGGAACAAGGAGAAGTATGCGCTCAAGGCTACCTCTACCGTCACCGGGAGCAGGGTGGCGCTTTCGGGAGAGAGCGAGCAGGGAGAGAACCTCTTCTATATTACGCTTGAGCTTTATGATATGAAGCCCCAGAACTTTATCGATGCATTTGTCAATCCCATCCTGACCTTTGATTTCAACTTCAACGATCCTGAGCTCATCAGAGAGTATCGGACCTATGAGATCGCACAGATGCTCAAGGAGGAGATGAAGCCACTCCAGGAGAAGTACGGGCTTGAAGAGCTTGGGGTCAATGAGCAGAGGTCGGGACTGATCAAGAGTGATATCAAGATCAATCTCAGCAGCAAAGATAGCCAAAAGATCGCTGAGGCGATCCGCAGGATTGAAGAGAAACTTTTGACCATCCCGCATGTGAAGGATGTCACCGACAATGCGCAGATGGGCAAAAAAGAGTACAAACTGCGCGTCAACAGTTACGGAGAACAGCTGGGGCTGAGCGAGCGTATGGTCGCACAGACTTTGGCGGGATACTTTCTGGACAGCCGCAAAGCGATGACCTTTGGGGAGTCTGGGGTGATGGAGATACGCACGCGCGCACTGGGCAAGGACTCCGAGGAGACCCTGATGAACTTCATGATCCCTACGCCGGAGGGGTCGTTCGTAAAGCTTACGGAGATCGCCCAGATCGAGAAGGTCAGGGCTTATGAGAAGATCGAAAAGTACAATGGGAACATCGTCAAATCGGTCTTCGCCAATGTGAATAAAAAGCTGACCACTCCGCTGGAAGTGCTCAAAGAGATCGAACCGCTCCTTGGGGAGATCAAAAAAGAGGGGATCATCGTGACTTTGCAGGGAGAGAGCGAGAAGAACGAGCAGCTGAAGAATGATATGAAAAAAGCGGTAATGATCGCACTCTTTTTGATCCTGATCGCGCTGCTCTTTATCTTCCCGCGTATCCGCTATGCGCTGATGGTGATGTCTGTGATCCCCTTCTCGCTGCTGGGAGCGCTGGTAGGGCACCTGATCCTCGATATCAACCTCTCGATGCCCTCAGTGATCGGTATGCTCGGGCTTGCCGGGGTTGTCATCAATGACGGGATCATTATGCTGGATTTTCTGCACGGGACACAGAATGCCGAAACTTTCTATGAACGGGCGAAACTGAGGCTCAGGCCGATCCTGATCACCTCTATCACGACCTTTCTCGGGCTCTTTACGCTGATCTTCTATGCAACAGGGCAGGCGGTGATCCTGCAGCCGATCGCGATCTCTATCGGGTTTGGACTCATCTGGGGTACGATACTGAACCTTGTCTATCTTCCGGCGCTTTATGCCGTGGTCAACAAGATCAAACCGACAAGAGGGTAAGATAAGGGAAAAAACAAGAGGGTGTCATGATGAAGAAAATTGTAATAGCGATACTTCTGGCCGCAGCACTTTTCGGGGGGCTCTTCTTTTTAGCGTTTACTTCGGGCGGAAATGCCCTGCTTCTTCCTTCTGTCAATAGTTATCTGAAAGAGAGTATCGAGGGGGCAAAAGTTGAGCTTGTCAAGTTGTCACTGAAACCAGGCTATATTACAGCGGTGGCGAAAGTCAATGATGCTGTTGATCTGGCAGCCGAAGGCCCCATCGATTTGTTGGGCCAAAGCTTCGATCTGATCTATACACTGGATGCGCAGAAGATAGAGAGTGAAACGTTTCGGATCGACAAGCCGCTGCATATAGAGGGAAAAGCGACAGGGCGTATGGCGGAGATGCATATCACAGGAAGCGGGGAGGCCTTTGCCTCGGATATCCGCTATGGTCTGAGTCTTCGGGAGAACCAGCCGCAGAACATCACCTTGTCGCTGAAAGATGCGAGTATCGCCCAGATGCTTCTGCTCGCCGGGCAAAAGCCTTATGCAAAAGGGCGTATGAGCATTGATGTGAATATGCCGACACTCGATCCGGAGCATCCGCAGGGCGAAGCCAGGCTGCAGATAAGGGATGCCCTGGTCGATGCAGCACTGCTCCGGCAAGAGCACAATATCTCGCTCCCTTCGGATACCGCTTTTGGGGCAGATATGACGGCCAGGGCAGAGGGCGAGATGCTTCTGGCGCAAGGAGAGATCATCACATCGCTTGCGACACTTGCCCTGAGCGAGACCCGCTATCATCTAAATAGCCAGAAGCTCAACACTTCCTATCAGCTGGATATCCTCGATATGGCAAAACTCAGTGGAATTGTGCAGGCGCCGCTCGCAGGAAAACTCGCTTTTGCCGGGAACGTTGCATTCGACGGGAAGAGTGTCGATGCTACAGGTATTACGCATTCGCTTGGCGGGGAGGGGAGGTTCCATTATAAGAACGACACACTGAGCGTATTCCTGAAAGAGGCAGAGGCTGCCAGGGTCCTGGCGATGATCGGTGAGCCGCGATATCTCAGCGGAAAACTCTCCGGCAGTGTGGAACTTGACAGTGTGGAGAAACTCTCAGGCAAATTTGACCTAAAGAGCAAGGGAGAAGCCCAGAGAGAAGTTGTCAAAAAAGCGCTGGATCTGGATCTTGGCAAAGCGTTTCAGTATGATATGACCGCAGACGGAAAGATCAGCGCACAGAAGGTTTATGCGCAAACCAAACTCGATACCACGATGGGCAAGCTCAGTATGCCCGATATGGTCTATGCGATCGCCCCGGGGAGCCTGCACTCCTCCTACCATCTCTATATCCCGGACCTGGGAAAACTTCAGCCCTTGACAGGAAAGCAGTACCGGGGAGATATGGATTTTAAAGGAGAGCTCAGAAAAGAAAAAGACCTTGTCATTACAGGAGAAGGTAAAGAGTTTGACGGCAGCGTGGAATACAGACTTGTCAATGAGCGTATCACTGCCGATGTACACGGCGCGACTGTCTCCAAGGTGATGTATATGCTGGGGTATCCGCAGGTGCTTGAAGCCCTGAGCGAGGCGAAAATAGACTACAACTTCGTTACACAGAGAGGAAAGGTGGACGCAAAGCTTGACAGCGCGCACATCCTTCCCAACCAGATGACGATACTGCTCAAACAGGTACTGCAGATAGATCTGACCAGGGAACGATACAACCAGGCGACTTTTGTGTCAACAATCTCTCCCGCGCAGTTTGACTTTGATTTTATCGCGCAAAACCCAGTCAGTCACATCAAGATCCTTAACGGCGTCCTGGTGAAGAAAAGTGAGCAGATCACCGCTTCCGTGGATATGAGATATAAAGACAAAGATTTAAAAGCGAAGATCACGGGGACACTGGATAAGCCGAAAGTCGCACTGGATACCTCCTCATTCATCAAATCAAAGCTGGACAGCAAAATGGATAAAGTGCTGGATAAGAAGCTGAAAGAGGGAGAAGGCGATCAGATCAAAGGCTTGCTGAAAGGTTTTTTGAAGTGATCCGGGCAAAGCTATGGCATAGCAGCTATTCTCTGATATAATCATGCTATGAATATGTTACCTTTCGTTGTCATTTTTCTAGGGGTATTCGCCCTGATCACTATCTATATCAGCAGGCGTCTGATCAATCATCTGCATCTCAGTGAGCAGGTCAAGTATCTGCTGCGTCTTTTCCTCGTCTTCAACTATGTAGGTATTTTCGGCTATATGCTGGCACGCTACTTCAGCGATATGCCCAACTGGCTCTACTTTCTGCTCTCACTGCCGATCGGGGTGCTCTTTCTGCTCTTCTGTACCGCGGTGCTTTATGATATCTTCAGAGTAGGGATGTCGGGGATACCGATGCAGCCCCGGCGGAGGGAGTTTTTTAAAAAGGGGCTGGATATCGGTGCGTTGGGAGTGGCATTCGGGGTGAGCGCCAAGGCAACATACAATGCAGGCACGGTGGAGCTGGAAGAGATAAGTGTCGAGATCAAAAATCTGGCAAGACCATATACGGCTGTACAGCTGAGCGATATCCATATCGGAGGGCTGATCAATGAGAGATTCATCCAAAATATTGTCAACCGTGTCAACGCACTGAAGCCCGACCTGGTTGTCATCACCGGTGACCTGGTGGATGTGAAGCTCTCCCAGGCCAAAAAAGCACTGGAGGCTTTAGGCAGGCTGGAGTCCACCTACGGTACCTGCTTTGTCGTAGGCAACCATGAATACTTTCATGGGATCGAAGAGATCATAGCACATGTCAAAACGCTGGGGATCAGGGTGCTTGAGAATGAGAATCTCTATATCGGTGAAGCGGGGAAGGGGTTCAACCTTGCCGGGGTCTATGATGTGTTCGGATACCGGATCGGACATCACCAGCCGGATCTGGCGCGTGCACTCCGGGGAATCGACCCTGATTCGCCTACGGTACTGCTTGCCCACCAGCCGCGTTTTGTCGAAGAGGCGGACGGGAAAGCGGACCTGATACTGAGCGGACATACCCATGGCGGACAGCTCTACCCTTTCAAGGCGCTGGTCAGACTCCAGCAGCCCTATGTCAGCGGCCTGCACAGGCACAGCGGGAGGACGCAGGTCTATGTCAACAAGGGGACAGGCTTTTGGGGCCCTCCTATGCGGCTGGGGGCGAGCAGCGAGATCACCCATATCAAACTCATTGAAGGATAAACGATGATACTCTGTAACTGTTATCTCCATATGGAGCTGCCTGAAGTGCACTCGCTCAAAGGGCGGAGGTCTGTGCTCAACAGCCTCAAAGAGAAGCTCAAAAGGTTCAATGTCTCACTGCTGGATATCAGCGGAGAGTATGTCAAGGAGGCGGATATCGCCTTTGTCTTCCTTTCTCATGATGCACGCGGCGCAGCGCAGTACCGGGAAGAGATCGAGTCGATGCTCGCGCGCAACTTCTCGGAGTACTTTTACGAACTGGAGTATGAGGAGATATAGAGAATGAGGAACTAGGAGTTCATAATTGGTAATTCGTGAATAGTGTTTTGTGCAGGGGCGGTACCGTTGTGTCCGCCCGGGGATGGCATTGGAAATTGGAAATTTGTGAAATAAGGATAATTTTTCGCGTAGGGTGCGAAATCACGCACCAGTGAGCTGTAAATTTCTCCATAACGCTTGACACGATAAAGAGAGTATGTAATGCTTCCATAGAAGCACTAAGCACTAAGCACTAAGCACTAAGCACTAAGCACTAAGCACTAAGCACTCAGCTTGCGGAGAAGTTCTTCATCAACTCCTGCATCTGCTGCATCTGTTCGGGTGTCAGCTGTGGGACCTCATTTTCTTCTCCATCAAAGATCATGTTCTCAGAAGGGCTCTTAACCGGAAAATCCGGCAGTTTGAGGTCACTCTCTGATACTGTGACATCAAGATCGATCTTTGTTGCGATCGTGGTATGCTTGATCCCCATCATCTCCGCTTCGCTTTTGAGCATAACCCCTTTATGCAGCCAGAGCTTGACAGGCGCTATCTCCCATATTTCACAGGGGTAGCCCATGATTTTATCTTCACCGATCTTTTTGCCTCCCATAGAGTCTATCATCTCTTTGCCTGTTTTGGCAAATTCCTGATATTCGGAGTTTTTTAACATTTCGGGCGTATACTCATTGATCACCCTTTGGTCGAAATCTACGACAAAGAGCTTTCCATGATCGATCTTGGTCATCTCTCTCTCATGTTCGGTTCTTCCCATCGTGGTCATTTCGCTCTCTTCCGAGTAGAGTTCGATATTGCCCCAGGCTTTGAAAAGGGTTTTTGCCTTGCCCTTGCCATTCACGATGACCCCCATCATATTACCGCTTCGGGTGATAGTATACTCAATAGCGCCGGATTTTACTTCGTAACGCTGCGGTTGTGCACAGAGGGCGCTCATCATTGCCAGAGTGATCAATAAAGCGCTTAGGATCTTAGGATGTACCATCTTGTTCTCTTCTCCCTTTTTTTTATTATAACAAAAAATCTGTGTAGTATCATAAAAATTATTGAGAGGAGGGATTGCGTGGCAGGGGAGATTTATTGCCGTACTGTCTATTGGGAAAGCTACTTTAAAGAGAGGCCGTGGGAGGCGTCTCTTTAGTGTTTGTGCTGCGCTTTTTTCAGTTGCAGCTGCTGAAGATACTGCATCATCATCTTGTGCTGCTTCCCATCCATGATCGAGCGGATCTTCAGCAGTGTGTCGATATGCAGGTTGGTGATCTCGCGTTTGAGGGTCTGGAGTCTATCGAGCTTCTGTGCCAGATCCTCTCTGCTCTTGCCATCCTGCATCACGGCTATCCTGATCTCCTTTTCCAGGGCCTCCGCCTCGTCGAACTTCGCATGCATTTTGATGGGCATCTCGTTGGCGATCACCTGCATCTTTGCATCCTGCTCCTGGGTAAAGTTGTAAGCCGCATAATTTGGCAGGATCGCTTTCATCGGATGGGGCAAAGAGAGTACCAGACCCATATTGTGGTTGTCGCCCTTGTGTGCGAGAAGTGTAGTGAAACTCAGCGTTACCGCCAGAAGAGCTGCTGTAAATTTTTTCATATCCGTTATCCTTTTTGTTAATTTGTCACATGCACTGGCATGCGGAGGTTAAAAGTGCACGCGTGCACCCACAAAGTAGTATCTGCCCATATTGGAACCGATCATATCCTCGACGTTTTCATCGGTGATATTGTTGATACCTCCGTAAAGGGTCACCTTTTCGTTCATCGCATAGTCTGCGCGCAGGTCGAGAAGGGCAAAGGCATCTGCCGTCTTCTCCTGGGTCACTTCGCTGTTTGATCCCCGATTGAGCGTATCGGTATAGTGCTGTCTGCCTATATACTTGGCAAATACCCCGAGGTTCAAGTCGGGCGTTGCCTTGTAATCGAGTCCCAAAAGCACCGTTCTCTCAGGCTGGAACTCCAGTGCTTTTTTCGTCTCCCTGTTCTCTGTCTGCAGTTCGGTATAGTAGAGGCTTCCTTTGAGATCCGGGGTAAAGTCATACTTCAGTGAGAGCTCCAGACCTCCGGTATAGGCATCTGCCACATTCTCAAAGGTATAGGCCGCTTTGCCGTTATAGCTGCCCATCACCTGGGCGATCATATTGCTCACGTCATTATAGAAAAGCACAATATCATAATGAAGTTTCTCATTATGTCCGCCAAGGCCGACCTCGTAGGCATTGGTCGATTCGGGGTTGAGATGATACCCTATAATGTCCGCACCGATCTGCAAGCCGTTAGGGGTCTGTTTGTGGATATACATCTCACGTATATCCGGCACGCGGTATCCCTGTGCAAAATTGAGACGGAGTTTCGCCATGGGATCGAACTCGTACACGCCCCCGATACGGAAGGTCGACTTGTTCTCTGCGGTATTGATCGCATCGTATCTCGCCCCGAGGATCAGGCTGAGCGCCTCGCCTGCCTGCCATTCATCCTGCAGATATGCCGATCTGTAGGTCATCTTTTTTCCCGTCAGCGTGTTCCCCTGCGCAAAGACACTCGCCTCCCGCTCCTCCTCCCTGTACTCACTGCCGAGGGTCAGGAGATGTGCTTCATTCGGCATATAGAGTGCGGTCAGTTCTGCCACCTGAAGGTCGACGTTTGCATCCATCCCGTTCTGTGCGGATGCGCTCTGGGAAGCATATCCCATCGCTTCCCACTCTCTGGCGCTTGTGGTGTTCCTCTTCTCATAGTAGCTTCGGTAGACTCTTGCTTTAAGCTCCAGCTCCTCAGAGTAGCTATAGGCGGCATCGACGCTGATATCGACTCTCTCATTTTCGTCCCTGGAGTCTACGGGTACATTGAATACGGGGATCCTGTTCTCCCCGTTCATATAGTTTGAGGGATGGAAATAGCCGATATACGCCCCCTCGCGCTCTTCAGTGAAGTAGTTGATATCCAGCCCCATCTTCCATGCTTCACTGAAATCATAGGTGAGTCTTGTCCCCAGGGTCAATACCTCGCTCTCTTCTCTGTAGGTTACATCCTCGCTGTAGAGATCCGCGATATTCCGGATACCTGCATTCGGATGCGTTGAGGGAGCGACTCTGTTTGCCGTTCCCTGCGGTACCCATACATTTTCACTCTCCCGCTGCGTATAGGGTTTTGTTGTCGTAAGCGTCCCGTACGCGCTGTAGCCGAAACCTGCGTTTCTCCCCTGAAGCGAAAGGTTGAGGTTGAGGTTTTCGCCCTGGGAATCTTCGGATATCCCAAATCTTGCACCTGCATCTATCCGGAGTTCGTCCGTAGGTTTCTTTGTCACGATATTGATCACGCCGCCTACCGCATCGGCTCCGTAGAGGGAACTCATAGGGCCTTTGACCACTTCGATACGCTCGATGATCGCCGCAGGGATACGCTCCAGGTCGAAACTGTTCTGCGTCTCTCCGGCCAAACGACGGCCGTCAAGCAAAATCAGCGTGCCGTTCGCACTCATCCCCCGGATGGAGATCGTGGACCTGCTTTTTGAGGAGGCGCCTCCAACTGTCCCGTACTGTACGTTTAACCCGGGGATTCTCTCCATGATCTCTTTCAGGCTCTCGGCACCGATACGCTCGATCTCCTCCTGGTTGATCACCTCGACAGTTGCCGCAACGCCGTCGATGCTCTTCTGGGTTTTAGTAGCAACGGTGATCTGATCCAGCGTTATTGTCTCTCCCTGTGCGAAGAGAGCGTTTGTCGATAATGTTGCAACGATGAGAGAAAGATGTATCGCTTTCACGTTTTATTCCTTATTATAATAATAATTATCATATGCAATAATAGTGATACTCTTCTTAAGATATCATTAAATCAATAACCATTATCATAATTAATGGTTTGGATGTTCCCGCTTTTTATATAATCTATACTATAATGCAGCTCTTAAGACGATACTTCTTTAGGGGAAGGGAGAAGATCGAAAGTTGTTTACTGCTTTTACTGTATCTCCATGGTCTTATTGCATTATGATTGCGCGATAAAAAGGATAAATAATGTTACGTGGGAAGAAAATGTTCAAAATAGCACCATTGGGGTTGGCTGTTATTTTTGTTACAGCTTGTGGGAATGGCCATCAAAACAGAGACGGGGAACACCGTACCAACACAGCCTCATGGCCGCTCATACAGACCCTTGAGGCCAATACAGCTCCTCTTCATGGCGAAGAAAGGACAACCCTCACTGTAACACAAAGCGACAAAGAAAACAGTGTCAAAAAGATGACAAAACAGGTAGAGTGGATCATCGCACCGGAAGTGTGGAGGACAACCAAACCGCATGTACAGAAATAAAAGAGATCCGTATCATTGTATCGGCTATTGTACATCCGTTATACTGCGGAGTTTCAGCTCTGCAGCGTATGCGTTACCCTTGTTTGCTTTTCAGCCGGGGAGGGGTGAAAGCTATCACTCCTTGGGGTAGTGAAACTTCACCGTCTGGACTTGAATGTTTTTATATTTTGCCTGGACGATATAGTCTTTGATCAGCTCGACGACGTCATAGGCGACTGCTTTCGAATTTGAAAAGTCTAAAATCACTTTTGAGTTCTCAGAGATGGAGTCCAGTGCCTTGAGCACACTTGCTTTATTGAAAAAGAGACCTCTTAGGCAAATACGATGTGGTGTATCGTACGTCCGTTTTCATCTGTAATCCTGTCTTTCAGGTGATAGGAGTTACGGTAACTGTGGTGCAGTGCAAAGAAGATGCTCATGGCGAGTCCGAGCAGGATAGCAGAGAGCTTTGTCTTGGCCCCGAATGTGATATGGGCAGAGTTGCGTACAACCACCTGGGTAATAGGAAGTCCTCCTATCAGTCCGGAAATGATGTTGCCGAGTCCCTGTGCTTTAAGTTCCCTGTTTGTAGGGGTGACCTTCTTTCCCGGATCCAGTTTGTCTGTAGCCTCCACGCTCAACAAGGTTTCGATACTTGCCACGATCGCCATGACAAGTGCTATTTTTATCACAGCAAGGGTTCCGATCCCCGAGAAGTCTGCAAAGGTAAATTGGTTTTTAAGTTCGCTCAGGTTTGTTATCTCAGGCAAGGAGACAAGCTGCTCTTGGGAGATGGAAACACCATATTTCATGGCCGGAATTATCATGAGCAATTGCAAATCGAATGTAAACAATACGATCCGGTAGCTATCGTTTGAAAGGAATAGTGGATCAATGGGCATTGATGAGCGGATTGATGATAGCAACCAATTGAAGGGGTGAGTGAAAAGGAGGAGTTAACATGAACATTGGGTTTCATATCTTTGGTTGCTATGCCAGAATCTTACAGGATCTACACTAACGGTATGTAAACACAGATATCGGAAACAAAACAGATTTTGAAAGAGGCTGCCAGGAACCAATTTAGGATCCGTTATTGCTTGCAGATCCAGGGGCTTTCCAGGCAGAGCATATCAAGATTTTTCTGGGCAGAGAGATCCCCTTCCTGTGCCGCCATGACCCAATATCTGTAAGCTTGTAGTTTATTTTGCTTGACGCCTTCTCCCTTGTAATACAAGATACCGACACTCAATTGGGAAGGTGCGTATCCCTGTTCAGCTGCTTTACGAATCAGTTTTGCCGCTTTGTTGTAATCTTGCTTTACCCCTTGGCCATCTCCATACATCAGCCCAAGATTATGCTGTGCCTGCGGATCTTGCTGTTCTGCTGCTTTCTGATACCATTGTGCAGCTTTTTTGTAATCCTGTTTTACCCCCCGGCCGAGATAATAGATGATCCCCAGATTGGTTTGGGCCTTGGCATATCCCTGGTTAGCTGCCTTGGTATAGTATGCTGCGGCTTTTGCATAATCCTGCTTTACCCCTTTGCCTGTGTAGCAGAGTGTTCCCAGGCCATTGAAACCCTTGGCATCTCCCTGTTGGGCAGCTTTCTGGTACCACTGCAGTGCCTTATGATAGTCCTGCTTTACCTCCACCCCCTTCTCGTACAAGGTTCCAAGCATAGATTGGGCCTCGGCAAGTCCACGGGCGGCCGCTTTTTGATAGAGCGCCATGGCTTTTTCGTGATCTCTTTTTACCCCTTCCTCCCGGTCATACATCGTCCCAAGGAGGTATTGTGAAGTGGGATTGCCCGCTTTGGCGCCTTTTTCGTAAAGTTCGATCGCCTTTTGAAGATCTTTCTTTACCCCATGGCCATCACGGTACATCCCGGCAAGATTATTCTGTGCATGGATGGAAGCCTCCGGGTAGCTGCTCCCCTGTGCAATCGCTTTTTCGTAAAGCGCTATTGCTTTTTTATAGTCTTGCTGAACGCCTGTTCCCTTCTGATAGATCTCTCCAAGATAGACTTGCGATATGATATTTCCCTGTTCGGCAGAACCCTTAAAGTAGTAGAGTGCTTTTTGATAGTTTTTTCTTTCAAAATAGAGTAAGCCCAAAAACGATCGGGTATCGATATCTCCGGGGTCTGATGACTGTTGCGAAAGCAGCAGGTCCTTCTCTTTCTCTTTATCAATACCAATCCCGTTCAGATAGAGTTTTCCAAGAAGAAACGAAGCCCGGGGATTCCCTTTTCTCATCGCTTTTTTAAGTATGGTAAGGGCTTTATCGTACTCTTTTGCATGGATGGCATTTTGAGCATCCTCAATATCCCCGCCTATTGCCAGGATGGAAAACGCAGAAAGTATAAGCAGCAGTTTTTTCATATCTCCCCCAAATAAAACAATCGGGACAAAGGACTCCCCGACTTTATGGTACAAAGCCCGAATGGCTATAGAAAGTCGCCAACATACCATATCGACCGGGACCTCTATGGACTATATTGGGCTGTTTGATATGCTTCTCTCTCTTGTCAAAACATATATCCATATATCCTGCCATTAAAATATTGCACATCTATAAATGTTTTGTCGTCCGATCAATTCCCGTCCGGTATATTCAAAGGATTCTATCCAAGGATAGATTAGGTGGTACTGAAGAATCATGATACGACCACCAAATTGAGTCTATTCCGCGCTTAAGGACAATGTCCGTTTTGGAAAACACTATAAATGATTGCCCACTGTCTTCATATTAAGAATATTTATGTTAAGTTTTCGTTGGATACGGATCGGAAACGCTCTGAAAGCCACACGATCTACAAAGCAAGGCTGCGATCTCATATATCGATAGCCGATGTAGTCATTGAATTTTTCATTCCTATGTCTGAATGAAAAAATGAAGAGAAGAGATAAACATGAAGCGTATCGAAATTCATAAAAAGCAGGATATCATTTTTTGTGGATCACGCTTTCTGTTTTCTTCGGAAGCACTCAATCACCAATCTCAATCCACTATTTCTACAAGTACGCATATGTTTAAAAAAGGCAGGCAAAGAGCTCTCCTGTAAACTTTGCAGATAGTGTAATATCCGGTTGATTTGCACCTCCGGGTAATCATCTCTCGATTCCAGCTGAAAATAAGTAGAAAGTGATCAGTGTGCCATGAGAGCAAAAAAATGATTTATCTTAGACTCTGTCTGATAAATTGCATGAGGATCAAATGAAATCAAGGAGAGCCATTATGGGCGGGGAATGTCATATGAAGCCAATTGGAATACAGCAGATCTTTTCTTTTTTGTTTGTCTGTTTGTTGCTGTTTAGTGCGGAAGGGAAGGCACAGGAGAGTGTGAATACAGAAGAGCGGGATCAGTTTATACGGGAAAATATCACGATCCCGAATAAAGTGCTTTCGAGTATGGTGATTTATCGACCTGCTGTGCTAAAGGGCAGGGCGATCAATGTTTATATTGATGGGGAGTATCAGGCTTCCCTGCTGCCAGGGTCATATACCCAGGCGATCGTATGTCCGGGAAAGCATCATGTAGCCACGGCATTTACAAATCCTGCAACGCGCTATAAGGAGAAGAAAAAACAAGGAAAGAAGATCGGGCTGCAAGCATCTGTCGTATCGTTTTTCCAGGTGATCAATCATCCTGTTCATGGATTGACACTGCTGCCTTTAAGCAGGGAAGAGGCCTCTTCCCTGTTTAAAGAGAACCCGCCCAGAAAACCCCATACGATCTCGCGTTTGGGTAGAAAATCATGCCTGCAGTCCGATCTTTCGTCTAAAGATAAAAGCATGGATCTGAAAAAGAAGCACGTATCGGAAAAACCAAATAGCGATGACCCCAAACACAAGTATCTGCAGTTTGGCACGCATCAGATTGAAGTCAGATAAAAGGAAGAAGCAATGGGAAGGGAAGTTATTATCCGCATCCATGCCGCGGAAGGGACGATTGAGATGCATACCGTAAAAACGGATGCGGCACATCCCGCTTTGGCCGGCAAGACGGTACATATCAAGGCGCACTCGGATGTAAAGTATGAATTGGTTGAAAAAGCCGGCGGTTATGCGCCGGAGAATATTGTCGTAAAGCGGGTAGGAAAAGATCTCTATATCGCTTTTGAAGGAAGTGATATCGATGACCCGGATGTGATTATTGATGCGTATTATGATGAGAGTGAAGCGTCTATCGTTGGAGAAGCAGAAAACGGCCTCTATTATGAATATATTCCCGAAAGTGCGGAGCTCTCTGAAGCTGTGAGCAGTTTGAAAAACGGTGTAGCGGCCGGCCAGGCATTGGGCGGAGAGGGATCCTCAAGCGCAATGCCGGAGGATGGATGGATCAGCACATGGACTTTGGTCGGTGCCCTTTTGGGGATAGGTGCCGTTGCCGGGTTGGCTGGAGGAGGAGGCAGCAGCCATTCTGATGCCCCCGGCTCATCCGGTGAGGCCAGCCCGGTCAGCAGAGAATATTTTGAAAAAGCGTACGACGGTGCGATCAAAGAAGGCGATGAAAAGGGCAATGCCTTGTTGGGGAGCAATAACGCCGACCGTCTCTATGGGCATGGTGGTGATGATATACTGACAGGGCTGGGAGGAGATGACCTGCTTGACGGAGGAGAAGGTGATGATACACTGGACGGTGGTGCCGGTGCAGACCTGCTCATCGGGGGAAGTGGTGCCGATACTGTTTCCGGAGGTGATGGAGATGATATTATCTTCTTTGATCTGTTGGACAGTGTTGATGGCGGAGCAGGCACTGACAGCCTTTACCTGGAGGGCGCGGGGATCACTCTGGATCTTGCCGACAATGATTTCAAAATACGCGATATCGAGCATATAGATATCACGGGAAGCGGGGACAATAAACTGATCGTACGCTATGAGGATATCCTTGATCTGGATAATGAAAACGATACACTCTTTGTGACAGGCAATAGCGGTGATACTGTGCATCTTTACGGAGAAGAAGTATTTACCGGTTCAGTGACAGTCGATGGTGTGGCCTATGATACCTATCATCTCGGCGGGACAGCAGATGCCGATATCTGGGTACAGCAGGGTATGACTGTAATCTAAATATCGCCTTTCCTCCGTAGGTTTGGCACCGCCAAACGTTCTCCAGCAGCTTTTATACTTATCCCGACCTACATTCCTCTTCTATTGAACTCGTTCCCAAGCTCCAGAGCTTGTGAAAGAACTTGCAATTGATTTGGAAGTGGAGGCTTTCACAGTCTCTCCAGCTTGCGGAATGCATGTGCGTATGTAACTGTAGGGATAGATTTCGCGAAATAAAAAGTGTTAAGGCTAGATATCTCAAAGATTAAAGTTGAGAATAAGAATATGTCAAGCTTGATAGGTCTACTAGCATCTAAAGTGTATTGTTTCTGATGTTTTATAGCAGGTTAATGGCAGACAGGAAGGGATTCGAACCCTCGATAGCGTTAACTATACACGCGTTCCAGGCGTGCGCCTTCAACCGCTCGGCCACCTGTCTATTGATAGGACGCTTTTTGAACAAAGTCCAACAAAGCTACGCTAACGCTGAGTTCACTTCAGCAGTGGGCTCATGCGAGTAGTCGCATTATTTGTATCAAGTAAAAAACAAATGTAATGGATAATGATGAAATTATCAATTCTACATTGTTGTATAAGACCTCTCCCCAGATACCTGCGGCACACAGTAAAGGAAGGTGGGCTGCTATGTTCCCATCCTGACCCGCTGTCTCCCAAAACCGTTGCACAGGTCTGAAAAGAGGCAGGCGAATTATAGCAGAGAAATACTTAGGGGTCAAGGGAATGATCCTGTAGATAGTAAGTAGCAGGGAGTAGGGAGCAGGTTAGGTAAGCTTTTCTTGGAAAAACATTTATCATATATCTTTAGGTGTCCGGGGGGGGGAAGTCCTTGTATGCTGAGTCGGGAAGGAGGTTGGGGTTCGTCATCCTCGGGCGCGACCTGGGGATCTACAAGCCGAGACAATCGGAATAACTTTGGTTACAGCGTGGGCTGGCAAGCCCACTCTACAAACTGAAAAGCCTTTATCAATTAAGGTAGGGAAAAGTTCAATCATGCAAAATTTCCCTGCTCCCTGCTCCCTGCTCCCTGCTCCCTGCTCCCTGCTCCCTATTAATTTTCCTCTTCATCAAATAATACCGTCCACTCATAGAAGGGGAGGGCTTCGAAATGGAGTTTTTCGATGTCGTATTCGTAACTGTTTGCGACAGTGACGATCGTGATCTTCCGGACCCCGTATTGTTTGTAGAGAGAGAACTTGGTCTGTGATTTTGCCCAGAGGCTCTCTTCGCTTTCAAAGGGGGCAGGGATGACCAGCTCGCCGTCTTTGGTGATATAGCCATGTATCCCGAGGGTTTCAAATACTATACCGTGTTTCACGAGCGCCAGAGCGATCATGGTATCGAACTGGGTGATGAAAGGCTGGCCGGTGGTAAGGTACTTGGCAAAGGCGAAGTCAAAAAGGATCATTTTTTTGCCCCCTTTCTGGTAGCGGTCATTAATGAAAAAGATGAGCTTCTCCTCCGTGAAGGAGTTGATCGTCCTGTAGAGCCAGTCCTTGGAAACCCTGAAGCGCTCTTTTGCAAAGGTATAGATCTGGTGGATGGTGAGGTGTCTGGTATGGTGCTGTGCCAGTATCAGCAGAAGCTGTTGTTCGTTGGGCGTGAAGTGACTCTGCCAGAATTGCTTCATCGGCAGAATGGTCGAACGGTAGGACCTTGCCAGGGCAGGAAGCGTTCCGCATTTGAGAAAATGGTTGAAGGCATTGGTCGCCGAGATGGAGCTCTCAAATGCCAAAAACTCTTCATAGTCCAGCGGGAAGAGTTCTACGGGTATGAGTTTCCGCTCCCCCAATGGAATACGGGAGATCACGATGAGGCGATCAACACTTGGCAGTTGTTCAAGGCGTCCTTCTTCATAGTGATCGAGTACGAGCAGGGTGATCTCATTGTGGTCGATATAGTGCTGCAGCGTTGCTGTATAGAGCGTGCCGAAGAGGAGATTGGGGTCCTCCAGGTCGATATAGAGGTACGTTTCCGCATCGAGCTCCTCCAGGAGGGCCAAAACCATAGAGCTCTTGCCGGCACCGCGCACACCAAAGAGATTGATATCGCCTGATTCCGGAAGCTGCAGTTTTCTTGGGATATATTTTTCGCTGCTGTAGTGTTGTGAGTGAAAATATTCGAGAAGTTCCATTGGATTAAATCCCCTATCTTTCCTTCTTAAAAGGAAATAATTTTTAAAATTGTACCGATTTTTGGCTGAAAAGTATTGAGAGTCTCAAAAAATTTGGATATAATTCGCGTTCCTAATATATGTTAGGGGACAAACCGTCCTGTGTTTAGGCACCCGGCAATCGCTTGGCTAACGAGTTCTTTATAAGGGTAAAAAATGGAAAAAATCAGATTGAAGCTTAAAGCTTACGATCACAGAGTACTGGATAGATCAGTTGCTGCTA